>JAEZMB010000264.1 GCA_023435825.1 Pseudomonadota bacterium
GCCACGGCCGCCCACCTTGCCCCGGCGCCGCGCCTGGCCGAGGGGCTGGCCCTGGCCGGGCTGCCCGGCGTTACCTCCTGCATGGACGTCTCCGACGGCCTGGCCCGGGACCTGCCGCGCCTGCTGCCCGACGGCCACGGGGCCGACCTCTTTTTCCCGCCGGGGGGCCTGCACCCCGAAGTCACGGCCCACGCCGCCGGCCACGGGCGGCCGCCCGAGAAGGTCGTCTTTTTCGGCGGCGAGGACTACGCCCTGCTGGCCACCGTCGCCCCGCCCGCCCTGGCCGCCCTGCGCGCCGCCGTGCCCTCGGCCAAGCCCATCGGGGCTATCGCGGCCAAGCCCGGCTACACGCTCAATGGCGCGCCCATAAACGAACGCGGCTTCGACCACTTCGGCTAGCGCGACATGGGACAACTCCTTTTTGGCGCGGTCATCATCAGCTTCTCGGCCGTGTTCGTGAAGCTGGCCGGCGTGCCGCCGGCCGTGTCGGCCTTTTACCGCATGGGCTTTGGCGGCCTGACCCTGCTTGGGCTTTTAGCCGCCACCGGCAACCTTGCCGCCGCCCGCCGCGCCCTGGCTTGGCCGGCCTTGGCCTGCGCCGTGTTTTTCAGCGCCGATCTGCTGTGCTGGCACGCCAGCATCAATTACATCGGCCCGGGGCTGGCCACCCTGGTCGGCAATTTCCAGGTGTTTCTCGTCACCATCGTGGCCGCCGTCACGGCCCGGCGCGTTCCCAAGGCGGGCTTCCTGGCCGGCATGGCCGTGGCCGTGGCCGGACTCTATCTTGTCGTCGGCCGAGGCTTTGCCGGCCAGACCCCGGAATTCCGCCTGGGCGTGGGCTACGGCCTGGCCACGGCCCTTTTTTACGGGCTTTTCATCCTGACGCTCAAAAAGGCCGTCACCGACCAGGGCCGGGCCGGCCCCATGGCGGCCATGGCCGTGCTGTCCCTGGCCGGGGCCGCCATGCTCGCCCCGGTGGCCGTCCTTGGCGGCGACTCCCTGGCCCTGCCCACGGCCACAAGCATCTGGGCGCTTGTGGGCCTTGGCGTCATCGGCCAGGGCATCGGCTGGCTGTCCATCTCCCACGGCCTGGCCGGGGCGCGTCCGGCCCTGGCAGGGCTGGTGCTCCTGCTCCAGCCCACGCTGTCTTATGTCTGGGACGTGCTCTTTTTCGGCAAACCCACCGGTCCGGTCGAACTGGCCGGCGTGGCCCTGGCCCTGGCCGGCATCTATGTCGGCTCCACCCAAAGGAGCTGAGGCCGCAGGATAAAGGAGGCTTCTGATGGACATGACCCTTCACGCCATCGGCGTGGTGCGTTCCGTACTGACCGACAAGGCCACCGCCCCCAAGTTCGAGACCGAAAACGCCCCGCCGGCCACGGTCGTCCTGGATCCGGCCTATGCCGCAGCGGCCAGGGATCTGGCCCCGGGCCAGGAAATCCTGCTTTTCACCTGGCTCCACCAGGCCGACCGCTCCTGCCAGGCCGTTCACCCTCGCGGCGACCTCTCCCGGCCCCTGACCGGCGTCTTTTCCACCCGCTCCCCGGCCCGCCCCAACCCCATCGGCCTGCATCAGGTGCGCCTGACCGCCGTCGAGGGCAACAAGCTTTCCATCGACGCCCTGGAGGCTCTGGACGGCACGCCCGTGGTCGACATCAAGCCCCTGGCCGACCGGGGCCAGGCGAGCTAGTATCGCGCTCGCGAAAAGCCCAGAGGATATTTCACAGACAAAACCCTAAAACCATGAATTTTTCCTAAAAATACTGTCGTATTTTTCAGGGACACGAGCTCGACCGCAACCCTGCGGCGATCTCTGGCTTTTCTTGCCCAGGGGCCTTGCATTCCCTGGCGCAAATGCCGTAGTTTCGCCCGCATAACTTTACGCCCGTTTTCACAAGGAGTCCGCTCATGCCGAAGAAAGAACCCATTCGGAAAGTCAACGCCGTCGTCTGCGCCTATTTCGTCCACACGGGCCACCTGACCAAGGAAGAGGCCAAGGAAATGTCGGGCCTCAGCGACGACGCTTTCGAGGAAGCCTACGCCAAGGCCGGCAACGTCTTCGCCAAGATCGGCTCGGAGCCGGACAACGGCGTCAACAAGCTGTTCAATCACCTGGCCCACGAGGTCGACGAATACATGAAGCACATCAGCGGCTACGGCATCGCCTAAAGCCGCTTCCCTCAAAAAATACACGCGTATTTTTTGAGAAGCACTCGTGGCTTGCGTTTGTTGTTTGCGAAATGCCCGATGTGATCTTCGTGGACGGGACATAAGGGCCGCAGTCCCCAAGCGTCCACGCCCCGCTTCGCCCGTCGCTGGCGGCGGCCGTTGCTGCCGGATAACGGCGCAAGCGCGCCTGGGCCAAGCTATCCGGCCAGCGCCGTCCGGCATGTCCCGGCAAGCCCCGGCCCGGATGCAAGGCTTGCAAACGACGTAACCGGCCCGCTTCACCTTTTCCCCGGCCGCGACCCTGTCGCAGCCGGGGTTTTCTTTTGTCCAACGCCCTGTAACGCTTTTCAATGACGGCATATTCCGTTACAGGCAGCCCTTATTCCTTTGTTTCAAGGAGTCCGCCATGCCGTCACTGTCGTTTCTGCTGGCCTATCTCGTTTTCGGCGCCATTGCCGGCATCATCGCCGGCCTGCTTGGAGTAGGCGGCGGCATTGTCGTGGTCCCGGCCCTGTTCTGGTTCTTCACCGCCCAGGGCTTCTCCCAGGAACTCATCATGCAGATGGCCCTTGGCACATCGCTGGCCGCCATCATGTTCACCTCGGTATCGAGCCTTCGCGCCCACCATCGCCGGGGCGCGGTGGTGTGGCCCATCGTCAAGGCCATCACCCCGGGCATCCTGGTCGGCACGTTTTTGGGCTCCTGTGTGGCGGCCAAGCTGTCCACGGGCTTTCTCAAGGGCTTTTTCGTGGCCTTCCTCTACTACGTCTCCATCCAGATGCTGCTCAACATCAAGCCCAAGGCCCACCGCCAGATTCCGGGCAAGCTCGGCATGTTCGGGGCCGGACTGGCCATCGGCGCGGTGTCGAGCCTGGTCGGCATCGGCGGCGGCACCATGTCGGTGCCGTTCATGGTCTGGTGCAACGTGGCCATGCACACGGCCGTGGGCACCTCGGCGGCCATCGGCTTCCCCATCGCCCTGGCCGGAACCATCGGCTACATCATCAACGGCTTCGGCGCGGCGAACCTGCCGCCGTTGTCCTTCGGCTACATCTACCTGCCGGCCCTTTTCGGCGTGGCCGCGGTGAGCGTGCTGACCGCTCCGTACGGGGCCAAGCTGGCCCACAAGCTGCCGGTGCCGACGCTCAAGCGCTTTTTCGCCGTGTTCCTGCTGGCCATGGCCACCCGGATGCTCTGGAGCATGTTTTAAACCGCCGTTTTTTCAGGAAACCGCCATGTTGCAACCCTTGCTCGGCCTTTGCGCCATCCTGCTCGTCGCCGGTCTTTTAAGCGAACGCCGGGGCCGCATCCCCTGGCGCATGTGCCTTGGCGGGCTGGCCCTGCAGTTCGTGCTGGCCGCGCTTATGCTCAAGGCCCCGTTTCTGCGCGGCGTCTTCATGGCGCTCAATGCCGTGGTGGCGGCCATGGACGAAGCCACGCGCGCCGGCACGGCCTTCGTCTTCGGCTTCGTCGGCGGCGGCCCGGCCCCTTATGCCGTCACCGATCCGGGCTCGGCCTTCATCCTGGGGTTCCAGGCCCTGCCGCTGGTCATCGTCATCGCCGCTCTGGCCTCGCTGCTCTACTATTGGCGGGTCCTGCCCTATGTGGTGCGGGGCTTTTCGCTGATTCTCGAACGGGCCATGGGCATCGGCGGCGTGCTTGGCGTCGGGGCCGGGGGCTGCATCTTCCTCGGCATGATCGAAGCGCCGCTTCTCATCCGCCCCTACATGGAGCGCATCACCCGCAGCGAACTCTTCGCCATGATGGCCACGGGCATGTCCTGCATCGCCGGCACCATGCTCATGCTCTACGCCACGGTCCTTAAAGGCATCATCCCCGACGCGTTGGGCCATATCCTCACCGCCTCGGTCATCCACGCCCCGGCGGCCCTGCTCATCGCCGGGCTGATGTTGCCGGAAACCCAGGAGCCGACCCTGGGCCGCGAGATTCCCCAGTCCCCGGCCTCGGGCAGCATGGACGCCGTGGTTTCGGGCACGGCCGACGGGCTCAAGCTCTTTTGGAGCATCATCGCCACGCTTTTGGTCTTCGTGGCCCTGGTGAAGCTGGCCAACATCCTGCTTGGCGCGCTGCCCGGTGTGGCCGGCGCGCCGCTCACCCTGGAGCGGATGCTGGGCGTGGTCATGGCCCCGGCGGCCTGGCTCATCGGCGTGCCCTGGGCCGAGGCGTCCACGGCCGGTTCGCTTTTGGGCACCAAGATCGTGCTCAACGAATTCATTGCCTTTATCGACATGGCCAAGCTGCCGGCGGACGCCCTTTCCGAGCACGCCCGGCTCATCCTGACCTATGCCATGTGCAGCTTCGCCAATTGCGGTTCGGTGGGGATTTTGCTCGCCGGCATGACGGCCATCTGCCCGTCGCGAAAAGCCGAGATCACGGCCCTGGGCGGCCGGGCGCTTGTTGGCGGCGTGCTGGCCTCGCTGTCGACCGGCGCGGTGGTGGGGATTCTGGCGGGGTTTTAGGCCCGGCGTCGGATCAACGGCCTTGGCCCTCTTCCTGGTGCGTCGAAACGGGCTCCGGCCCGCTCTGCTTTTCCGCCACATGCAGCCCCACCAGCCGGGCCATGAAAAAGACCAGATAGAACTGGCCGGAAATGCCTTCCAGGATGGCCAGCGTCCGGGCCACCGGGGAAATCGGAATCACGTCGCCGTAGCCGGTGGTGAGCAGGGTCACGTAGCTGAAAAACAGCAGCAGGCTGTCGCGGCGATGGACGGACAAATCCCGGCCGTGGACCGTGAAGTCGAAGGCCAGGGGATCAAACAGCGCGGCCAGGGAATACAGAATGAGCCACAGCGCGCCCATGAAGAGATAGACGCACAGCCCGCCGAGCACCGTGTCCAGATCCACCCGGCGCTGCCGCGACAGATAGTTGACCATCTCCACGGCCGTGGACAAGATGACCATGGCCCCAAGCAGACTGACCGCGACGTCCAGATACCAATCCGGGAAGCTGTATTTCAAGATGACCGCTGCCGAACAAATCACCGCCAACAGGCTGTTGACCCGCCGCAGCGGCGTATGTCTGACGGCCCCCAGGGCGGCCAGCAAAATGGCCAGGAACAGCAAATCCTGCAGGATCAGCGAAGCCGAACCGGCGACAAACGGCGAAGCCACGATCTGAAAGACCAGGGCCGCCAGCAACCAATGAAAGCGTTTGCCGGATCGCAGCAGCAAGGCCCCGATACGGGGGGTGACGGTGGACATGGAGCGCTCCCGCGCCGACTGCCCATGCGCGTTGGGCAGCCAGGCCTGATTTTGTCCTGCATTCACGAAAACAACGAAAACCGCAACCAAAGGCCGGCCGTGGTCGCGGACGCTGCCGGAGTCTTGCTCAGGCGGCAAGGCAAGCATCGCGTCCACGAAAAGCGCCTCTAGCTTATCGTGGAAGACGGACGAGCGCTTGAAGTGTTTTAAACAATACTCTCGTCTGTTTCATGGGGCGCGACGCTAGACCAGGGCCGCGCCGCTGAGCAGCATGACAAAGCGCTTATAGAGTTCGAGGTCGAAAGAGCCGGCCATCTCGTGGCGCATGATGCGCAGGGCCTCGAAGGGCGTGACCGCGTCGGCGTAGCAGCGCCGGGAGGTCAGGGCGTCGTAGACGTCGGCCAGGGACACGGCCCGGGCATGCACCGGAATGTCCTCGCCGGAAAGCCCGGCCGGATAGCCCCGGCCGTCGAGCTTTTCGTGGTGCATGAGAATGCACTCCTGGGCTAGGCGCGACAGCCCAAGGCTGCGGCAAAGCCGCGCCCCGAGGACAGGATGCTCGCGCACGATGTCGAACTCCTCCCGGGAAAGCCGGCCCGGCTTGGTCAAAATGGCCGCGTCCACGCCCTCCTTGCCGGCGTCATGGAGCAGCGCCCCCACCCCGGCCTGGACAATGGTCCCCTGGGGCAGGCCCAGGGAACGCAGCAGATAGACCGTGTACACAAAGACATGCACGCCGTGGCTGTAGACGTCGTAATCATGGGCCATCAGCGCCCCCATGCGGGCCAGGCCCGCCTCGGAGCACAAAAAGGCCACGCTGTCCCGGGCATAGCCGACAAACAGCCGGCCATGGACGTCGGAAACGGCCTGGGGCAGACGCTCGCGAATGAGGTCGCGCACGATGTCGCAGCAGTTGTGATAGAAAACGGCGGCCTTCTCGGCGATGGGCAGATGGGGACCCAAAAGCGCCCCGGGCAGATGGCGGCGCATGTAGTCCCGGTAGCGCCCGCGCTCGTCGCGGTGGATGTAGACCGTGCGCACGCCGTAATCGGTGAGCATCTCGCGGCGCAGCCCGCTGACCGTCTCGCCGACCCTGGCAAACAGGGTATGATTGTCGCCATGCCGCAAAAAGACCTGGAAATCCCCAGGCGCATGGGGGAAAAGGTGGCCCACGGGAATGGGCTGGTACTCGCAGTCCGGATCACCGGGAGACGGCAGCGGCATGGACGGCGACATCATGGGTTTGACTTTGTTACAAATGCAGCGCCAAACACCGAGCCTTGATCAGGCCTAGCCCAGACCGAGACAAGCATTTCTTTGGAATAACACGCTATTTGGAACATCAGCCGTATTTCCTGGCGTTGGGGTCCACTTTACTCCCCAGGCCTAGCAAAACCCGGACCTAAAACGGAGGGAATGCCATGTGCGGACGATTCGCCCTGGCCGTGCCGCGCCGGCTCGTGGCCGAAGCCATGGGCGTGCCGGATCTGCCCGATGTCCCGCCCCGACCGGAGATCTATCCCTCCCAGCTCATTGAAGCCGTGTTCACGGCCCGGGAATCGGGGCGGCGCATGGCCGGGCTTTTTCGGTGGGGATTCGTGCCGGTTTTTCTGGCCGATTCGGCCAAGTCCCGGCCCATGATCAACGCCCGCAGCGAGACGGCCCTGACCTTGCCGTCGTTTCGCGCCGCCGCCCGCTACCGCCGGTGCCTGGTCCCGGCCAGTGGCTATTTCGAATGGCGCGGCGACGCCGGAGGACGCAAGACCCGATTTTTCCTGAGCATCCCGGGCCGGCCGGTGCTGGCCCTGGGCGCGATCTACGAGCGGGCCGTCACCGCCGCCGGCGAGGTCAAGGACACCGTCGCCATCCTCACCCGGCCGGCCGTCGGCGCCGCCGCTTCGGTCCACGACCGCATGCCGCTTATTGTCCCTCCCCCGGCCATGGCCGACTGGCTCGACCCGGCTCGCTCGGCCCCGGCCGACGTCGCCCCCCTGCTTGCCCTGGAGCCGCCGCCGGGCCTTGTGGCCAGCGCCGGTCCGGGCCAGCCCACTCAGCTCGTCCTGTAAAAGGGCGCGACCCGTTGGTCCCTCCGGACAAGAGGGGACAAACGGGCCTTAGCCAAGGGGATCGGTGGTCAGGAATCAGTGGGCGTGCGGACTTCGAATGGCGCGGTAAAGCAAAAAACGCTGCCCTGGCCCGGCTCGCTTTCCACGGCAAGCTGGCCGCCCATGGCCGCGGCCAGCTTGCCGGCGATGGCCAGGCCCAGGCCCGCGCCGCCGTGGCGTCTAGTCTTGCTGCCGTCCACCTGGCGGAACGGCTCGAAGATGGCGGAGATCTGGCCGGGGGCCAGGCCGATGCCGGTGTCGCGCACGGTCAGGCTCACCAGAACCGTTGGCTTGCCGTCACGTGAAGCGGCCTGGGCAGGTCGGGCCTCGGCCACGATTTCGATGTCGCCGGAATCGGTGAACTTGACCGCGTTGCTGACCAGGGCGGTCAGGATCTGACGCAAGCCGCCGCCGTCGCCGACCACGAGTTCCGGGGTTGACGGCTGCGCGCACCAGGACAGATGCAGGCCTTTTTGCATGGCCGCGCCGGCAAAGGAAGCGGCCACGCCCTCGATCAGGTTGACCAGGGAAAACGCCGCGCGCCGGCTGACCACGTCCCCGGCGTCGAGCCGGGCGAAATCCAGGACGTTTTCCAGCAACGCGGCCAGGGAGCGCCCGGATTCCTTGAGGGTTTCAAGCATCTCGTGTTGCTGCGGATCCGTCAGCATGGCCGACAGCACCTCGGCCATGCCCAGGATGCCGTTTAACGGCGTGCGGATCTCGTGGGACATGTTGTCCATGAATTCGCGTTTGAGGCGCTCGGCGGCCAGGGTCGCTTCCTCGGCCAGCCGGTGCTCGGTGACGTCTTCCATGAGCCAGATGGAGCCGTCCTGGGGACGGGCGGCATCCAGTACCTGGCCGATGATGCGGCACCAGAATTCCGTGCCGTCGCGGCGTCGCATGACGCGCGCCAGATCCACCCGCTTTCCCGCGCCCAGCGCCGGATAGTATTCCCGGCCAAAGGCCTCGTAGGATTCGGCGTCGGGATAAAATGCTTCCGTCGGCAACCCGATGGCCTGGCCCGGCTCCAGGGCGTAGAGTTGATGAAAGCGGGGGTTGGCCCGGCGCACGATGCGGTCCGTGACAAAGGCAATGCCGATGGGGCTGTTTTCGAAGATGCAGTTCAGGCTTCGGTGCGACTCTTCCAGGGCTTTTTCAACCTTGAGCCGTTCGGCGGCCTGGCGGCGCAACTCGTCGTTGGTCCGCCGCAACTCCTCTTCCCGGTCAACAGCGTCGCGCTCCAGTACGGCCACGGCGCGGCGGTTTTGATCTTCGGCGGCCTTGAGGGCGGTGATGTTGCGGGCGACGCAGAAAAGGCCTTCCACCGCGCCGTCCGGGCCCAAAACGGGGGATTTGAGCACTTGGAGCCAGACCGAGCGGTCGCCGCGCTCGACAACATACTCAAACGTCTTGGAGCGACGGGTGGAGAGTACGGTCAGATCAGCCTGGCGATGGCGTCTGGCGCTGGGCTGGGGAAAGGCTTCATCGTCGGTTCGGCCCAGTATATCCGAGGAATCGATGCCGAAAAGCTCGCAAAACGAACGGTTGACGTATCGATAGACCAGCCCGGAATCCTTGTAGAAAAACAGGTCCGGAGAAGCATCGGCCATGGCCCCGAAAAGTGCCGGATCAGCCCGGGCGGCGACAGGATCCCACATTCCTTCATTCTAGACGATCCTGGTTTGAAAAGCCAGGGTGAACTGCATTTTCCCCAGGGGTTTTCCGGACCTGCGTGGCCTAGCGCCATTGCCGGGCCAGCCAAAATGTGATTATGTCCGGCTCACAGTTCGCGGCCCCGTCATGGCCGCCCGGGAGAAGACATGCGTATATCCGCCGCACCGGCGTTTCTGGCTCTGTCGCTTTGTTTCTGCGCCCCTGCCGCCTTTGGGCAGCAACAGCCGGCCGTCCCCGCCGGGGAAAATCCGGCGGCCGCGCCGGCCAAGCCCGCGCCGGCTCCGGCTTCGTCGGCCCGTTCCGACGCGGCCGAAGCCCGTTACCGGAGCTGGGTGGAAAAGGAACACGCCAAGGATGCGGCCGTGTTCGCCAAGGAAAAGACCAAAATCGAGGATAAATATAAAGGATACGTGCGCCCCAAGCGCGAGAAGAAAGACGCCAAGGGTGAACAGGCCGCGCCGCCGGCCAAGCCCTGACCTCGCGCCCTGGCGGACGCGAAATTTTTTGGGAACGCGCCTTTTAGAGGCGCGTTCTTTCTTTTTTGGGCTTTCCCGGCAGGTTCAGGCCCCACTCACCCCCGACACAGCGCCTCGGCCATGACCCCGGCCACTTCGCTCAATTCCCCGCATACCGGTATGCCGGCTCGGGCCAGACAGGCCAGCTTGGCCGCCACACCGCCAGGCCGCTCCAGAAGCGCACCGGCATGGCCCAGGGTGCGGCCCGGCGGCGCGCTTACGCCAGCCACAAAGGCCGCCACCGGCTTGGGGTACTGCGTGGCCGCCACATATTCGGCCAACTCCTCTTCGGCTGTGCCCCCCACTTCGCCGATGACCATCACCGCCCGCACCCGGGCGTCGTCGCGCACCATCTCGCACAGCTCCACGAAGCCCGCCCCGCCAAACGGATCGCCGCCCATGCCGGCGGCCACGGCCTGGCCGATGCCCGCCGCCGTCAGCCGCGAGGCCACCTCGTAGGTCAGCGTGCCGCTTCGGGAAAATATCGCCACCGGGCCGGGCGTGAAGGGTTCGGTGGGCATGATGCCGGCCGAAAACCACTGGCCCGGCAGGATGAGCCCGGGCGTGTTGGGGCCGATCAGCGTCGCTTGCCGCCCGGCCAGGACGGCGCGCACGGTCAGCATGTCGCGCTGGGGGATGCCGTCGGTGATGCACACGATGCGCGCCACGCCAGCGGCCGCCGCTTCCTCGATGGCATCGGCCGCGCCGGCGGCCGGCACGAAGATGACCGAGAGCGCGATGTCGTGGCGGGCCACGGCCTCGGCCACGGTGTCGTAAACCGGCAGCCCGTCCACTTCGCTGCCGCCCCGAAACGGCGTCACCCCGGCCACCACCGGCGTGCCGTAGGCCCGCATCCGCCGGGCATGGGCCCGTCCGGCCCGGCCGGTCAGCCCTTGCACCAGCACGCCGCTGTCCGGGCCAAGGTCCAGCAGGCTTGGCAACGGGGGCCGTTTGGGACAGGCATGCCCGCGACGCCCTGCCACGGCGTCCCCTGCCCTCGGCGTCGGGCAGACGCCGGCCAGGGCGTCCACCGGCCGCAATTTCCCCGGGTCCACGGCCTCGGCCAACATGACCACGGCCTGGTCCATGTCCTCGGCCACCCGCACCCGGTTTCCGGGCATGGCGCGCAGCCGCTCCATGCCGGCCTTGGCCGCGTTGCCGGCGAACCGCACCACCACCGGCCGCCCGTCTTCCCCGTCCAGGGCGCAGGCCATGGCCTCGGCCACGTCGGCGCAGGACAGGATGCCGCCGTACATGTTGACGCAGCAAGCCTCCACGGCCGGATCGGCGAAAAGCAGATCAAAGGCGACGCGCAGGCGCGCGGCATCGGCCGTGCCGCCGAAATCGAGGAAATTGGCCGCCGGCAGTCCGGCCGCCTCCAGGGCGTCCATGGTGGCCATGGCCAATCCCGCGCCGTTGGCCACCAGCCCCACCCGGCCGGGCAGGCTGACGAAGGACAGGCGCTGTTCGGCGGCCCGGCCCTCGGCCGGGGTGGCGAAGCGGTCGTCGCGGTAGCGGGCCAGGGCCGGGCGCAAGGCGGCCACGTTGTCGTCGATGGTCACCTTGGCGTCCAGGGCCACGAAACGCTCTCCGGCGCAGTAGGCCAGGGGATTGATCTCGGCCAGGAGCAGCCCGTTGTCGGCCACGGCCCCGAAAAGCCGAGACAACAAGGTTTCAAAGGGCGCGTAGGCCTCGGCGGGCAGCCCCAAATGGAAAAACGCCGCCCGGGCCGCATAGGGCGGACAGGCGAGGCTCGGCGGCACGTCGATGACGAGCAGCGCGTCGGTGCCGGCCAGGGCTTCCACATCCACCCCGCCCTCCCGGCCGACGGTGAGGCAAAAGCCCTTGCGCTGGCGGGAGACGCCCAGGGACAGGTAGAAGGCGCGCTCATGGGGCACAGCCGCCTCCAGGCGCAAAAAAGGCGGCCTGACGCCGCCGAAGGTTCTGGAGAAAAGGGTCCTGGCCGCTTCGGGCAGCGCCGAGGCGTCGGCCACGGGCAAAACGCCCCCGGCCTTGCCCCGGCCGCCGCCAAGCACCTGGGCTTTGAGGAAATACGGTCCGGGAAAGGGCGGCGTGGCCGCCCCGGCGTCGCCGGATTCCAGGGCGACGCCGGGGGGCACGGCGATGGCGGCTTCGGCCAGCAGTTCCTTGCCGGCGTGTTCGGTCAACAGCATGGCCCAGGCTCCTTGCGGGTTGGCGCGACGAGGTTTTCGATGTTTCTTCTTGCCCGCTTTTACGCCAAAACGCCAGCCCCGGGAGCCAAAAGCCGGCTAATCCTCGGTCATGACCTCGGTCAAGTCCATGCGCGCCGCCTGGATGTCGTCGCCGTCGTCCGGGTCCGGCAGGACGATGGGTTCGCCCAGGCGCTTTTTCGCCTCCTGGTAGCCGAGATTTAAGGCCTTGATGTTGGCGTCGCGGATCTTTTCCGGCAGCGATTCCTTGAGGCTTTTGCGCATGGCCTCGATGCGGGCAAAGGGCAGCAGATAGGCCACCGCGCCAAGGGCCACCACGTTGGTGGCCTGGGGCACGCCCACCTTCTCCCGGGCCAAGCGCGTGAACGGCAGGGCCAGGGCCACGCTGGACGGGCTTTGGCGCACCAGATCGGCGTCGATCAGCAGCGCCCCACGCGGTTTCAAATACGAATAATAGCTGGCCGCGGCCTCCTGGGACAGGGCCACGAGCAGGTCGAGGTATTCGGTCTTGGGGTAGCTGATGGGTTCGGAGCTGACCACGAGGTCGGCCCGGCTGGCCCCGCCCCGGGCCTCGGGGCCATAGCTCTGGGTCTGGGTGACGTAGTAGCCGTGGCCGATGGCCAGGGCCTGGCCCAAGAGCTTGCCCATGGTCAGGATGCCCTGGCCGCCCAGGCCCGACAGCCGGATCTCGTAGCGGGCCAGGGCCTGGCCGTTGCCGTTGCCGTTGCCGTTGCCATTGGCCGTCTTGGCCGTGGCGGCCTTGGTGGTGACAGCCTTGGCCGTGGCCGCCTTGGCGGGCTTGGCCGGGGTCTTGTCCTTGGGCGCGCCGGTCATGCCGCACCTCCCTTCTTGGCGGCAAGGGCTTGCCGCATGTTCGCCCAGCGCGTCTCCAGGCCGTCCACGTCGCGGCGCACGAAGGTCCCGATGGGGAGCTTGCCCGTGCGGTCCTCAAGCTTTTCGTAGCGCTCCACCGGCAGGCAGGAGGACTTGAGCCACTTGAACATCTCCACGGCGCTTTTAAAGCCGTTGCCGCGTCCGTACTGGGTGAAGCACGGGGTCAGCGCCTCGACGAGATTGAAGCCCGGGCGCGAGATGGCCTCGGCCATCAGGGCGTCGAGTTCCTTGACGTGGTAGACCGTGCCCCGGGACACGCCGGCCGCGCCGGCCGCCCTGGTCAGCTCCACGATGTCGAAGGCGCTTTCGAGCTGCCCTTGGGGGCAGGTGTGGGAATAGGCCCCTTCGGGGGTGGTGGAGGAGCACTGGCCGCCGGTCATGCCGTAGATGAAGTTGTTGAGCACAAGCGCCGTGACGCCGATGTTGCGCCGGGCGGCGTGGATCAGATGGTTGCCGCCGATGGAGAAGGCGTCGCCGTCGCCCATGACCGCGATGACGGTGAGCTTGGGGTTGGCCATCTTGATGCCGGTGGCCACGGTGAGCGCCCGGCCGTGGGTGGTGTGGACGGTGTTGAAGTCGACGTAGGCGGCGATGCGGCCCGAGCAGCCGATGCCGGCCACGATGACCACGTCGTCCTTGGGCAGGCCCAGGGCGTGGACGCTGCGCACCAGCGACCCGAGCACGATGCCGTGGCCGCAACCCGGACAGAAGACCAGCGGAAACTTCTTGTTGTGCCGCAGGTACTGATGGATGAGTTGGGTTATTTCAGCCATGTCACGCGATCTCCTTGAGGATCTGGGAGGGCGTAATGATCTGCCCGTCGATGCGGTTGATCGTGCGCACGGTGGTGTAGCCTTCGTTGACCCGTTTGACCTCCCGGGAGAGCTGGCCCATGTTGAGTTCGGGCACCACCGCCAGCCGGCAGTTGCGCAGCATCGGCTCCACATGGCGGCGCGGGAAGGGGTACAAGGTCTTGAGCACCAAAAGGCCGGCCCGCACCCCGGCTTCCCGGGCCTGCTTGACGGCCAGCCGGGCCGAGCGGGCCACGCAGCCGTAAGCGATGACCACCACCTCGGCGTCGGCCGTATCGACATGCTCCACGATCTGGATATCCTCGAAGAAGCGGTCGATCTTGCGGAACTGGCGTTCGGTGAGGGCGCGCACCTCTTCGGGGCGGCTGGTGGGGAAGCCCAGCGGATCGTGGGTGAGCCCGGTGACGTGGAAGCGGTAGCCCGAGCCGATGGGCGGCATGGGCGGCACGCCGCGCATGGTCTCCTCGTAGGGCTTGTACCACTCGGGCGGCATGGTCGGGGTCAGGCGCGAGAACACCTCGAAGTCGCCGGGTTCGGGCAGCTCGATCTTTTCCCGGGTGTGGGCGGTGATTTCATCGAGGAGCAGGATGACCGGGCTGCGGTACTTTTCGGCGAAATTAAACGCGGCGACGGTCATCTCCACGCACTCGGGCACGTCGGTGGCCGACAGCACGATGATGGGGTGGTCGCCATGGGCCCCCCAGCGGGCCTGCTGGACGTCGCCCTGGCCGGGGCTGGTGGGCAGGCCGGTGCTGGCCCCGCCGCGCATGACGTTGACGAGCACCAGCGGAGTCTCGGTCATGGCGGCGTAGCCGATCTGCTCCTGCATGAGCGAAAAGCCCGGGCCGGAGGTGGCGGTCATGGCCTTGCGCCCGGCCAGCGACGCGCCGATGACCGCGCCCATGGAGGCGATTTCGTCCTCCATCTGGATGAAGGCCCCGTCGGGCACACGGGGCAGGCGCTTGGCCATGCACTCCATGATTTCCGTGGAAGGCGTAATGGGATAGCCGGCGTAGAAGGTGCAGCCGGCGGCCAGCGCACCTTCCACCACGGCCTCGTTGCCAAGGAGAAAGGCTTCGCGGCGTTTCTTGCGGGGGGCGGTCACGGCTTGACCTCCTTGGCGGCGGGTTGTTCGGCCGGGTCTGGCGCCGTTTCCGACGGACACGGCGTCTGGTCGGTATCGCCGGGGATGACCAGGACGGCGAAGTCCGGGCAATGCGGCTCACAAAAGCCGCAGTTGACGCAGGCTTCCTCGTTCACGACACGGGCCTTGCCGTCCTGGCCCACGGCAAAGACCTTTTTGGGGCAAAACGCGGCGCATATGCCGCAGCCCTTGCACCAGTCCGGATAGACAACGACACGATTGCGTCCCATGTTCGACTCGCTTTTGCGGTGGCCGGTTACGCGGTGAAAAAGTGTCGGAATCATTGACGCGAATGACGAAAATTGGCAACCGTTACCGACGATTATTTTTTTGCTCGACGAAATTGGAAAATTTTCATAGGGCGGTAAAACTTTTTCCGGAGGTCGACGTTATGGTTTCAAAAGGCCGTTCGAGTTGGCTGCGGGCGATCCTCGCCCTGTGCTGCGTTCTGGCCGCAACCCTGGGGGGCGTATCCGCCGCCTGGGCCAAGGGAGGCAATCCTGTGGTCAAATTGACGACCAACAAAGGCGATATCGTCATCGAGCTGGACAAGGAAAAGGCCCCGGCCACCACGGCCAATTTCCTGAACTACGTGAAAAAGGGCCATTACGACGGCCTGATCTTTCACCGGGTCATCAACGGCTTCATGATCCAGGGCGGCGGCATGGACAAGAACATGAAGGAAAAGGGCACCGACGCCCCGATCCAGAACGAAGCCGACAACGGGCTGAAGAACAAGGCCTACACCGTGGCCATGGCCCGCACCGGCGATCCGCATTCGGCCACGGCCCAGTTCTTCATCAACGTGGCCGACAACGGCTTTTTGGACCACACCGGCAAGAACCCCCAGGGCTGGGGCTACGCCGTTTTCGGCAAGGTCACCTCGGGCCAGGAAGTGGTGGACGCCATCAAGGCCGTGCCGACCATGACCAAGGGCTTCCACGAGAACGTGCCGGTCGTCCCGGTGGTGATCGAGAAGGCCGAGGTGGTGAGCGAGTAACGCTCCCCTGCCCCCGGGCATTGAAAGCCGCTCCGGACGCCGGGGCGGCTTTTGTTTTTACGAATTTTCGGCCCGCCTGGGCCAGGGTCGTCGGCCGATTTTCGTCCCCGCCGCCTTTTATGGACAACCAACTTCCACAAGAGGCTGTTAACCCCCTCTTTCAGGTTGCCCGATCCTTCAAACTGAAAAAAAATGGGGTGGGCGGCAAAAACTTGTTGACGGTCCCGGGGTCTTTCCGTAGATACCTCCTTCTCGGCGCGCCCGTAGCTCAGCTGGATAGAGTGCCGGACTACGAATCCGTAGGTCGCAGGTTCGAATCCTGCCGGGCGCACCAAATCTTTCCAAGGGGTTACCAGAAATGGTGACCCCTTCTTCGTTTGGGGCGATTGTCTCCCCCACTTGGCCCGGCTTTGGGCTTATGGGGCGACAATCTTCTTGAAGCGGGAGCTGCTGCTGGGGAGGGTTCAGTGCGAGCTGTCGTATTGCGCGATTTTCCAGGAGTCCGCCCGTTGTCCGCGCACGCTTTCACACCTGCGGTTTCATGCGGCAGACCATTTTCGCCATAGGCGACATTCACGGCCAGGCCGACAACCTCGAGCGGCTGCTCGGCCGGCTGGAACGGCACGACGGTTCGGCGCGGTTCGTGTTTCTCGGCGATTACATCGACCGGGGACCGGATACGCGGCGGGTGGTGGACCGTCTCCTGGCCTTGGGCCAGGCTCGGCCGGACAGCGTGTTTCTCATGGGCAACCACGAAGCCGCGCTTATGCGCCTGGACCGCACCCGTTCGCCGGAAGAATTGCGCTTCCTGCGGGCTATCGGCTTCCAGGCGACCCTGGACAGCTACACGGCCCCGGCCGGAACCACCGGCCTGGACGTCATGCCCCCGGAGCACCAGGCCTTTTTCCGTGGTCTCGAACCAATCCGCCGCATCGGCCCCTACGTCTTTTTCCATGCCCCGCTGCCTGCCGACGCCTCCCCGGAAACGGCCGATCCCCAAACCCTGGACGGCCTGCTCGGGAACCGGACCATCAATGCCTCGGGCTGGGCGCAAAGCGGGCGCACCCTGGTCTTCGGCCATATGCCCCTGGCCAGCCCGCTCCTCGCGCCTGGCCTTATCGGCATCGACACCGGAGCCGGACGCGGCGGCCTGCTCACCGCCGTGGAATTGCCGGCCGGACGTTTCCACCACGCCTGAAGCCGCCCTGGGGGCA
The DNA here is from genome assembly GCA_023435825.1 of Pseudomonadota bacterium. Taxonomy (GTDB): domain Bacteria; phylum Desulfobacterota; class Desulfovibrionia; order Desulfovibrionales; family Desulfovibrionaceae; genus Solidesulfovibrio. Next base: position 16,942 of record JAEZMB010000264.1, read on the forward strand.
ACGCAGCCTGCCGCGCACTGTTTACCGTGATGTTTCGGGAGCGGCCTCGCCGCCGGCAAGCCCGGCCAGGGCGTAGTCACCGGACAAAAAGGCCCGGGCCGCCCGGGCGGGCATGGCGTCGTCGGTCATGGCCGCGTCGAGCAGCCGGCTAAAGCCCAGCAACCGGCCGAGCATGTCGAGCTTTTCCGCCACGGCCTCGCGCCCGGCCTCGGCAAACTGCCCCGTGACCATGTCGCCCTGGCGCGCGGTGAAAAAATCCCCGGCCCGCAGCACCTCTTCCACGAAGACCGCCCGCCGCTCCCGCTGCACCCGGGCCGTGCCGCCGCCCTTGAAGCGAAACCGCACCGCGTTCTCCCGGGGATTGGCCCCGCACACAGCGTCGATCATGGCGAAATGGTAGTCCACACGGGCGTTGAGGTTGAGGTAGTCCCGGGCGGCCAGGGCGTAGTTGGGGTTGCCCACGGGCCGCTCCCCCCGGCCGTCGAGAAGGGCGCGCGACAACAGCCCCGAGACGTCGCCGCCCGGCGCGCCCCGCCCCCAGCCCAGGCCCGGGACGGCCATGCCCCGGATCAGGGCGGCCAGCGGTTCGCACAAAACGGCGTCGAGGCCGATTTCCGAGCCGCTGCCCGGGGCGACGGCCCCGCCGAGATCAATGATGAAAAATGCCAGCCCAGGCACGTCGCGCAGCCGGCGAACCAGGGAAAACGCGTCGTCGGTGATGGCGTCGCCGGTCTGAAACAGGGCCATGACCGCCTTTTCGTGGATGTAGCGCACGAAGTCGTGGAGGGTGCGGCATTCGAGGATGGAAAAGGTCGGACCGTAGGCGTCGGTCAGCGTCAGGGGCAGGGTCAGTTCGCGCACGGCCTGGGCCGCATCGTTGCCGGCCGGAGCCGGCCGTGGCGACGGGGGAGGCGCGCCGCGCCACAGGTTTTCGTCGGCGGCCAGCACCGCGCCCCGGTCGGCGTCGGCCAGGACCCACTCCCCCGGAGCCAGGGCGGCCGTCGCCGCCCCAAGGCCGATGATCATGGGCACGCCGCGCTCCCGGGCCACGCAGGCCAGATGATCCAGGGGATTGCCGAGGTCCACCAGCAGGGCCGCGACGCCCGGCACAAGCGGCGCCGCGTCGGCCAGACTCTGGCGCAGGGCCAGGACCACCGGCTCCGTCTCCCGGGCCGCCCGGGCCAAGTCCTCCCGAGAACGCGCCGTAAAGATCCGGCCAACGGCCCGGCCCGGCGAAACGCCCAGGCCGCCGGAAAGGCGTTCGCGCCCGCCGGCCGGGCCGGCCTCCCGAGGGGCGCGCGCCAGCCGGGCCGGCCGGGCTTGCAGGATAAACGCCCGCCCCTGCCCGTCCACGGCCCACTCGATGTCCTGGGGGCCGCCGGCCAGGGCCTCCACGCGAAGGGCCAGCTCACGCAAGGTCGCGATCTCCCCGGGCGACAGCAGCGGCGCGGCGCGCAAATTTTCCGGGACTTCCTCCCGGCGCACCCCGCCGGCCGGGTCCAGGACCTCGCGCACGGTCTTGTCCGCGACCAGGGTCGGCGTGTCGGCCGGGTCCTCGGCCCCAAGCGCCCGGGACGGACGGCAGACGTCGGCCGGGGCGCTGCCGGAAACCGCCGTGGAACCCAGTCCCGGCACGGCGGTCAGCACCATGCGGCCGCTGCCCGGGGCCACGGGGTCCACGGTGTAGAGCACGCCGGCCGCGCGGGCCGCCACCATGCGCTGGACAAAGACCGCCATGTCCATGGCCTGGCCCGAAAGCCCGGCCTGGGCCCGGTAGGCCAGGGCCCGGGCCGAAAACGCGCTGGCCACCACGGCGACGAAAGCCTGGGCAAAGGCGGCCGGATCGACCACGCCAAGGACACTCTCGTACTGGCCGGCATAGGACTGCCCCTCGCCGTCCTCGGAAGAGGCGCTGCTGCGCACGGCCAGGGAGGCCCCGCCCGAGCCGGCCAGGAAATCCCAGGCGTCGCCAAGGGCCTGGGCAAAGGCCGGCGGCATGGGCGCGGCCGCGAACATGGCCCGGGCCTCGGCGGCCAGGGCGCCGTGGTCGGCCCCGGGCGCGCCGGCCCGGCGGGACACCGCCCGCAGCCGTTCGTCCAGCCCGGCCTGGCGCAGATACTCCCGGCAGGCCCGACGGGTGAAGCACAGGCCTTCGGGCACGGGCAATCCGGCCCGCGAGAGCATGGCCAGGGGCTGGGCCTTGCCGCCGATCTGGTCGCGCAGATCGGCCGTGGCCTCGGCCAGGGGCAGCCAAAGACGGCGCGGCGCATGGGCCAGCCGGGACAGGCTTTCGTCCAGGGCGGCTTGGAGCTGGCCGAGCCGGCCGTAAAGGCCGGTGTGGCCGTTGCCGGTCAGGCGGTTGAGCGCGTCGGCCAGTTCCAGGATGATCTCGCCGAGATCGGCCACCACCCCGGTCAGCCGGCCGGCCTCGTTGTCGCGAAGCCCCCGGTCCACCTCGGCCAGAAGCTCCAAGGCCCGGTCGTTTTGGCCAAGCAGCACCCGGAAAACATGGTAGCGGGCCTTGAGCCAGCCCAAGGCCGCCTCCTCGCGCCGCTTGCGCCTGGCCCGCCAGGGAACGGTCAGCCAGCGCGGCAGCCAGGTCTTCATCGGCCCTCCTCCGTAGCGTCCTCAACCCCGGCCAGGGCCAGAAAGTCCCGGGCCAGCCGGGCCGCCTCGGCGTCGCTTGCCAGCTCCACGTCGAGTTGGCGGGTGTAGGCGGAAAGCGCCCCCAGCACGCGCAGCACGGACAAGGCCTCCTCGGCTTCGATGAGCCGCCGCCGGCCGACCACCAGATCACCCTGGCGCGTCAGACGAAATTCCAGCCGCGACAGCACGGCGGCGAGCATGTCGGCCCGCCGCGCTCGCCGGTCGCCGTCGGCAAAGCCGCCGGCAAAGCGGAAATACAGGGCGTTGTGCTCGGGACGGTCGGTCACCAGGGCGTCCACCACGCTGAAATGGTAGCCCAGGCGCAGGGTGACGTGGGCATAGTCGGTCCCGGCCAGGGCCAGGCTGTCGCCGGATACGGCGGCCATGGCCCGGGCGGTGCGGTCCAGGCCGGCCACGATGTCGCCCAGGGACAACCGCGACGCCCCCGGCCGCCAGGTCTCCGGGGCGAGCAGGCCGACCAGGAAAGCGGCCAGGGGGCGGCTGGTCACCTCGTCCAGGGCGACCGGTCCGCCGTCGCCGGCCAGGCCGCCGCCGAGATCCACCAGGGACAGGGGAAAGGGGGCCGGCTCGCGCAGCCGGCGGGCCGTGCCCAGGCCCTGGCGGTTGGCTGTCCCCATGTCCAGCAGCAAGGCCACGGCGGTCTCGTGGGCGAAGTGGATGATGTCATGGCAGGTGCGGCAATGGGCCGCGTCGAAATCCGGGGCGTCGGGATCGGTGAGGGACAGGGGCCGGATGTGGCGCAACAGCCGGCGCAGGGTCAGGTATTCCGGCTCCGAGGCCAGGATCGCGCCGGCATCGGCCTGCTGGCGCAGCAAGCCCTCGGCCGCGCCCCGGTAGAGGACGGCGGCCTCGGCGTCCAGGGTGACAAGCGTCCCGGGCGGCAGCGAGGCCGCGCCGGTAAGGCCGAACACCGCCGGAGTGCGGTATTCCCGGGCGATGGCGGCCAGATGGCTGGCCGGCGAGCCGACCTCGGCCACCAGCCCCCCCAGGCGGGGCACGAAGCGCGACAAGGCCGGGCTGGCGGTCCTGGCCAGCCCTATCGCGCCCAGGGGAACGGCATCCGTCGGGGCGTCCTCGTCCAGGAGCGCCGTCGGTCCGGCGGCCACCCCGCCGCAGGCCATCTGGCCGCCCGAAAGGAGCACGTCCTCCTCGCCGGGCAGGTCGGGTCCGGCGAGGTCGTCCGCCAAATCGTCCGGATCATCAGCAAGATCAACCGGGGCCGGCTCGATGTCCGTCAAGCGAAACCGGCCGTCGCGGCCAAGAACCCAGGACAGCCGGCACGGCGCGCCCACGGCGCGTTCGGCGGCCAGCCCCAGCTCAGCCAGGGCGGCGGCCTGGGCGGGTAGAAGCCAGGCCGAGCCGCGAAGGACGCGCCGGCCAGAGGCATCCAGGGGCGCGCCGCCGGGCAGGGCGGCGTCCAAGGCCTTGGCGGCCAGCCGGGAACGTAGGAGCGTATGCGGCGCGGCCCGGGCGATCCAGAGGCGGTCCGGGCCGGGTGCCGGGGCCTCGCCCGGGGAGAGGTCGGCCGGGGCCACGACCAGCATGGCCGGCGGCAGCGACGGATCGCGGGCCAGGGTCAGCAGCGTCCCGGAAAGCGGACCGGAAAGACGCGGCCGCAGGCACACGGCCACGGCCCGCTCCCGGCCGACGCCGCCGGCCCAGTCGGCAATGATGCGGGCAAGGCTGGTCGGCGTGTCGGCGGCGGCGACGGCCAGCCGCTCGCCCGCGCCGTCGGCCCCGGCCGCGACCAGGGTCGCTTCCATGGGGCGCGCCCCGCCCAGACGGGCAATAAGCGCGGCCACGGCCGTTTCCACGGCCTCCAGGGCGGCCTTTGCCGTTTCCGCACACGGATCGGCCAGAGCAGCCAGGCCAGTGGTGGTGACGGCCAGCCCGTCCGAGGCGGCCGCGCCCAGGGAACGGCCAAGGACAGCCAGGCCGGCGGCGGCCAGCCCCACCAGCGGCTCCAGCTCCCAGCCGATTTCCGCGAAAGCCAGGGTGCGCCGGCCGGCCAGCGGCCCCACGCCGCCGGCCAGGATGTCCTCCAGGGCGTCCTTGACGACGAAGAAGGCGTCGTAGAGGGCGACGTACCCTTCGTCGGCCATGCCGTTTATGTGGTAGGCCGTCAGATGGGTTTGGCGGCAGATCTCGCGCACGGCACTTTGCAGATAGGCGGCGTCGAACACGTATTCCCCGCCCATGGCCCGGTCCATGCGGGCCATGGCCTCCAGGGCGGCGGTGTTGCAGGCCAGGATGCGCCGAAACGAACGGAACAGGAACCGGGGCGAACCCGGCTCCATGGCGGCGTCGTCGGGGCGTTTTCCGGCCGGCATGGCGCGATCAGGGGACGAGTCCCCGCTCCTTTTCGATGCGGCGCACGGCGTCGAGGATCTTGGTCAGCTTGAAGGGCTTGGCCACGAAGTCGTAGACGCCCTTGCGGAAAGACTCCCGGGCCGTTTCCATGGTGGCGAAACCCGTGACCACGATGACGTCGGTCTGGGGCCGCAGGGCCTTGACCTTGCCCAGAAAGGCCAGGCCGTCCAGGCCCTGCATCTTGAGGTCGGTGATGACCACGTCAAAGGCCCGCTCGCCGACCCGGGCCAGGGCCTCGGCCGGCTGGGTGAAGGCCTCGACCTCGTAGCCGGCCTTCTGGAAAAACGGCTTGAGGCGCTTGCAGACGATGGGTTCGTCGTCCAGGACAAGAATGCTGGTTTTCCCAGGCGGCGGCGTGGCCGCCGGGCCGGCGTCGCCGGCTGCGGGGTCGTTCATTGGCGCGTCTCCCTTGCTGCGTTGATGCGGCGCAAAAAAGCGTCGAGGTGGCGCTTGCCGGCCTCGTCGGAATCCAGTCTGGCGTCGAGCTGGCGGGTGTAGCCGATGAGCCCGCCGAGCATGAAGAGCTTGTCGAGCATGGCCCGCTTGGGGTGTTTTTTCACCCGGCCGATGACCATGTCGCCCTTGGTTTCGACCACGAAATCGAACTGCTCCAGCACGGCGGCCACGAGCCAGGCCCGGCGCGAGCGCCGGGCGAGGTCGGTCACCCCGCCCATGAAGCGGAAATAGATGGCGTTGTCGTTGATCGACCCGCCGAGATAGGCGTCGGCCACGGTGAAATGATAGCCCAGACGCAGGTGAAGGTTCAAATACTCCTTGGAGACCACGGCCAGATTGCGCCCCAGGCGGGTGGGATGGGCGAGGTCGGCCCCGAAGGTGCGGGTGACGCTCGACATGAAACTGCCCATGTCCACGGGCACGGGGCTGGTTTCCCACATGCCGGCCGCGCCCATGCCGTCGAGGATGGCCCGCAGGGGACGGCACAATATGTCCTCTTCCCGGGCTTCCTGGCCGGTTCCCGGGGCCAGGCCGCCGTCCACGTCGATGACGGTGAGCCCCAGCGGCAGGGCGGTGGCGAGCTTTCTAGCCGCGCCCCGGGTGATCTCGTGGTGGGTTTCGGCCAGGGACAACAGCTTGTCCACGGCCCGTTGGTGCACGTAACGGGCGATGTCGTGGAAGGTCTGGCAGGCCTCGGGGCGAAAGGCCTCGGATTTGGGGTCAAGCAGGGTGAGCGGACTGACGTGGCGCAGCACGCGTTTGAGCGTGCGGTATTCCCAGGATTCCTCGAACACGTCCTCGCGCACCAGTTCGTCGCGGCACAACGTGGCCACCGCGCCGTCGTAGATCACGCCGTGGTCGGCGTCCAGGGTGACGACCCGGCCCGGCTCCAGCACGCGGGTGGCCACGCCCACGCCGACCAGGGTCGGCACGCGCAGTTCCCGGGCGATGGTGGCCATATGCCCGGTGGCCGAGCCCACGTCGGTGACGATGCCCCGGCAGCGCGGCATGACCTTGGCGAAACGCGGCGAGGAATGGCGGGCGACCAGGATGGCCCCGTAAGGAAAATCCGTCAGATCCTCGCCCTCGGCCACGATGCGCACCGGCCCCGAGGCCACGCCGCCCATGGCCGTCACGCCCTTGCCCGAGACCAGCGTCGGCGCGTCCTTGGCCGCCGCCGCCGCGTCCAGGTCCAGGGAGCAGGCCCGGGGCCGGATGGCCAGGGGCCGGGCCTGGAGGACGACCAGTCCGCCGGCGGCGTCGATGGCCCACTCCACGTCGAGCGGGCGCTTGAAAAAACGTTCCAGGTTCATGGCCGTGCGGGCCAGGGCGGCAAGCTGCTCGACGGTCAGGCTCGGGACGTCGCGCCGGTCCTCTTCCACGGCCTCGGTGCGGGTGCCGCCGGCCGGGTCAAGGACCAACCGGGTCGTCTTGTGGGCGATTTCGCTGGAAAGCAGCGCATGGGGCGGGGTGCGCCCCAAAAGGAAGGTGTCGGTCTCGGCCGTGCCGTCCACGATGGGCTTGCCCAGGCCCCAGGCGGCGCTGACCACCATGGCCTGGTCCTGGCCGCCCAGCGGCGCGTAGGTATACAGCCCGCCGCTGACCACGGCGTCGACCATGCGCAAAACGCCCACGGCCATGGCCGGCTCCTCGTCGCACTGGTCGCGGTGCAGGCGGTAGCCCAGGGCCTGCTCGTCAAAAAGGCTGGCCAAGACACGCCGGTAGGCGGCCAGGATGTCGCCCGGGGCCACGCCCAGCACGCTCTCGTGCATCCCGGCGAAGCTCGATTCGCCGTCCTCGCCCCAGGCGCTGGAACGCACGGCCAGAAGCGCCCGGTCCGGCCCCGAGAGCTTGCGCGCGGCCTGTTCCACGGCCTTGGCCAGGGGGCGCGGCAGGGGCATGTCCAGGATGGCCCGGCGCAACCGCTGCGACGTTTCCGCCAACCCCGCGCCGCCCTCCCGGCAAAAGCCCCGGGTGGCCTCGGCCGCCTCGCGGCGCAGCCCGGCCTGCTCCATGGCCTCGAAATAGGCCCCGGCCGTGACGACAAAGCCCTCGGGCACGGCGAAGCCCAGGATGTTGCGCACATCGCCCAGGCCGGCCATTTTGTTGCCGCCCTCGTCGGCCAGATCGTGAGTCAGCTCGGCCAGGGGGAGGATGTGGTCGGTGCGCGACAGGGTCCGCCGGCCGGCCAGCTCTTCCTGGATCTTGCGCTGGATGCGCTCGAAGGCGGCGAACAGGGCGGCGTTTTTGCGCTGGCACAAAAGGCTCAGGTCAGAGACAAGCTTGAAGACCTGATCGCCCAGGCGCTCGGAGGAATCGAGGATGTACTGCCGGTCGTAGATGTAGTCGCCGCCAAGCTTGTCGCCCATGTCGCCGATGAGTTCGAGGATGGCGTTGTTGCGTTCGAGGATGCTCTTGAATTTCTTGAACAGCACGGAAAAAGGCACGGGCGGCGCGCTGTCGCGTCCCAGCAGACGGCGTATGCAGGCCGGCAATCCCATGGCGTTTCCTTTTTCGTTTATCGGCCGCGACCGGCCGGGCAGGCCCCGGCCGAGGGGCTTTGCGTGTCGCGCCGCCGGGAAGCGGACCCGCCGCTTCGCCGGCAACGCGCCAAAACCCTTGCACTTATGGCAACAACACAGGCTCGTCCCCCAAGGGACGCAAGGCTAGTGCGCGCCCTTGCTCTGAAAGACCAGTCCGATGCCCAGGCCCCCCAGGATGGCGATGACCGAGGCCAGCACGCCGTAGAGCGCGCCGTGGTTGAAGGCGAGGTCGGCCAGGAAGGCCGGCGCACCCGAGAGCTTGGCTTCCTCGGCCCGCAGGCCCTGGGCGACCACGCGGCCGTCCTTTATCGCCGAGATCTCCACGGTGTAGCTGCCGGGCGAAAGGCGCGAGGGCACGGCGATGGTCGCCGTGAACGGCTGGCCCGCGCCCGAGGGCTGGCCAAGGGTCACCGTGCCGGCATCTTCGCGGTAGAGGCCTTCATGCTTTTTGAGGAGCAAAAATTCCGCCCGCAGGGCGTCGTTCTCGGCCGTGGCCGGCTCGATGGTCAAGCCCTTGGCCAGGCCGGACAAGCCAAGCTCGGCGGCCGCAGCCCCAAGGGCCTTTTCCGGGGCCGAGGCGGCAATGAGGCACACCCCGGGGGCGTTGCCGAAATGCAGCGTCTCGCGGTTCATCCACAGCAGGCCGAACACCTTGCCCTTCTTCTTGAGGGCGAGGTTTTGGGGCGCGCCGATGAACCGGGCCACGACCTGGCACCCCTCGGGCACGACGCCCGTCATGGTGATGGTCGTACCGTTGTACAGGGCATGGATGTCGATGGCCTGGGGCGCGACCGTGAAATCCAGGTCGGCGGCGCGGGCGGCCGGAGCCAGGGCCAACAGGCACAGAACGAAAAAGAGGGCGCGTTTCATGGCTAGTGGCCTCCCACATAGGCCAGCAGCACGTCGGGCCGGGCCAGGAGTTCGTAGAGGATCTTGACCATCACCACGAGGACCAGGGTGGCCAGCAGGATCTTGAGCTGGTCGCCATGGAGCTTCTTGCCGACCTTGGCCCCGATTTGCGCCCCCAGCGACGAACCGATAAGCAGAATAAGCGCCAGCACGAAGTCGACGGTGTGGTTGGAGATGGATTGCATCACCGTGACGTTGATGCAGGTGAAAAGAATCTGGAACAGGCTCGTGCCCACCACGACATGCATGGGCATGCGCAGCAGATAGACCATGACCGGCACCATGATGAACCCGCCGCCCACGCCCATGATGGCCGAGAGAACGCCCACCAGGCCGCCAAGAAACAGCGGCATGAGAAGCGACATGCGCACGCCCGAACGGGCGAATTCCATCTGCCACGGCAACCCGGCCACCAGCCGGCCGAAAGCGCTGGGTCCGGACGTGCGCCCGGTTTCGGCCTTGGCCGGCGCCTTGGCCTTTTTCATGGACTGCAGGCTCTCGATGAACATGTAGCCGCCAACCAGCCCGAGCATGAGCACGTAGGTGACGTTGATGAGAAAATCGGCGTTGCCCATCTGGCGCAGGGCCTTGATGACCTCGACGCCAAGAGTCCCGCCGAGCACGCCGCCCACCAGCAGCAACACGCCCATCTTGATGTCCACGTTGCCCAGGCGCAAATGGGCCAGCGTCCCCGAGGTCGAGGCCCCGACGATCTGGTTGGAGTCGGAAGCCGCGGCCACGGTGGCCGGAATGCCCATCATGATGAGCAGCGGCGTCATGAGAAAGCCGCCGCCCACGCCGAAAATGCCCGACAGCAGGCCCACCCCACCGCCCAGGCCGAACACGGCGGCAATGTTCACGCTGTTGCCGGCAATCGGCAGATACAATTCCATGGGAATGCTCATTTCACGTCCTTTTTCCGGTCAGCGTCCCGCCTGGGGGACACCAGTTCCACCCGGCAGTCCACGCCGGCGAGGATCTCGCCCAGATTCTCGGCTTCACGCTCCCCGCCCCGTTCGTCCAAGCCGGCGGCAGCCGCCACCAGCAACGTCGTACGAAGCTGCCGCGCCGCGGCGACAAGCTCCTGTTCGTAGCGCCCCTCGGCCATGAACAACGCGACGTTCGCCCCTGCCTGCACGGCGGCCGCGACTTGGGCCTCCACCCGTTTGAGCGTCTCCAGACCGGCTCCGCTCGTCGCCTCCCCTTCCCGGGCAAAGACCGCCAGCACGTCCACCCGGGCCCGTATCCGGGCTCCCAGGCACAGCGCCCGATCCAGGGCCTCCCAGAAGGGTGTGCGCGCGTCGATGCCGACAAGGATGCGTTCCATGGGTGTGCGTACCGCCTGGCCGCCTAAAGCAATCCCGAGGCCACAATGAACGTTGTACGCAACACCATGGAATAGCAGACGAAATGCAAATGGACGAGATTAGGCGGATTGCTGCCGTTTCATTTTGAAACGACACAAGGGAAAAGGCTTGTTCCAAAACGGAACATGCCATAGGCTGCGGGGACGCGGGAGAGAAGCGGGCCGGCTCCGGGCTTGGGGGCGGCCCCGTCACGGGCGCTTCGGACGCGGCAAGCCTTGCGGACGACGCCAGGAGGGACGCCATGGGCCAGACCGACCGGCTGCGGGTCTTTTTCAATTCCATCAAGGGCAAGATCTTCACCCTGTTTGTGGTGGCCTTCCTGGCCGCCTGCGGCCTGACGCTGCTCAACGTCTGGACGCTGGCCGCCGTGCGCGAGCGGCTGCACCTCTCCGAGCGCTACGACGACCTGTCGAGCGCCATCCTGGAGGCCCGGCGCTACGAGAAAAACCTCGTCATCTACGGCGGGGCGGAGAATCTGCGCGAGGGCATGGCCTATCTCGACCGGGCCGAGGCGGCCCTTGGCGATCTGGGCGAGGACATCGCCCGGGTGGCCGGCCCCGAGGCGCTGGAAGGCTTCCGGCGCACCCTGGGCCGCTACCGGCAGGATTTCACCGCCTTGGTGCCCGGCCAGGAGGCCGGCAAGGACGGGGCGCGGCTTTCCGGCAAGGGGCTGGTGGATCAGGCCGAGGAGCTCATCGCCCTGCGCCGGGCGCGCATCCACAAGACCATCTTCGAGGTGTCCCTTGTGCCCTTTGCCTATCTGGCCATCTTCCTCGTCTTCATGGTCATCCTCATCCGGGTCATCGCCAAAAGCCTGCTGCGGCCCCTGGGCCTGGTGCGCAACATCGCCGAGCGGGTGGCCAAGGGCGACTTCAGTCCGGTGGACGACGGCGGCGGGCGGCACATCGTGGAAGTGGCCGGGCTGTTGGAGGCCCTGGACCGCATGGCCCTGGAACTGGCCGCCAACCAGGAGGATCTGCTGCAAGCCCGCAAGATGGCGGCCCTGGGCACGCTCACGGCCGGGGTGGCCCACGAGATCAACAACCCCCTCAACAACATCGCCCTGTCCGCCGAAAGCCTCCTCGAAACCCACGGCGACGCCCTGGACGACGATGCCCGGGAAATCGCCGGCGACATCCTGGCCCAGGCCGACCGGGCCGGCGAGATCGTGCGCAACCTGCTCGATTTCTCGCGCTCCGAGAAAGCCCGCTTCAGCCCCCTGGACCCGGCCGTGGTCGTCAAAAGCTCGGCCGCGCTTTTCAAGAATCAGCTCCTGCTCTCCGGCCTTGAACTGCGCCTGGACCTGCCGCCGGGACTGCCGGCCGTGGCCGGAAGCCTGCGCCATCTCCAGCAGGTATTCCTCAACCTGTTGCAAAACGCCGCCCAGGCCACGCCGCCCGGCGGCCACATCACCGTTTCCGGCCGCGCGGAGGGGGACTTCGTGCGGCTGGCCGTGCGCGACGACGGCCGGGGCATCGCTCCGGAAGATCTCGACCACATCTTCGAACCGTTTTTCACCACCAAGGACGTGGGCCAGGGCACGGGGCTGGGGCTGGCCGTGACCTACTCCATCGTCAAACGCCACGGCGGCCGCATTGAGGTGGAAAGCGAACCCGGCAAGGGGGCTACCTTCGTGGTCTGCCTGCCCAGGGCCGGCGAACCGGCCGCACGGCCCGACGGGGACGACGCCGACGACGTAGCGGGCGAACTCCCGGACGACGCGGCGGACGACGTGGCGGACAGCCTCCCCGGGGACAGGCCATGACCGCCGCCGCCGAACAGCCAACGCGGTTGGCCGTGGTGGACGACGAGGCCGTGGCCCGCAAGCGTCTCGTCGAAGCCTTTGCCCGCGACGGCTACGTCGTGGAAGCGTATGGCGACGCCGAAGGCTTCCTGGCCCGGGCGGCCGAGGCCCCCTTCGACGTCGTGCTGCTCGACTGGCGGCTGCCGGGGCTGGACGGCCTGGAGGCCCTTTCCCGCCTCAAAAAGCTTGGAACCCAGGCCGAGGCGCTCCTCGTCACCGGCCACGGCGGCCTGGACACGGCCATCGAGGCCATCAAGCGCGGGGCTTTCCATTTCGTGGCCAAGCCGTTCAAGCTGGCCGAAATCCGCAGCCTCGCCCGGGCGGCGGCGGACAAGGCGGCCCTTGGCCGGGAAAACCGCCGGCTGCGCCAGGCCCTTCGCGAGCAATCCGGCCTGGAATCCATGATCGGGGCCAGCGTGTCCATGCGCGAGGTGTTTGAACTCCTGCGCAAGATCGCGCCGGTGGGCTGCAACGTGCTCATCGAAGGAGCCAGCGGCACGGGCAAGGCCCTGGCCGCCCGGGCCATCCACCGGCTATCCCCCCGGCGCGACCAGGCCTTCGTATCGTTTAACTGCGGGGCCTTTGCCGAGGACCTCATCGCCAGCGAGCTTTTCGGCCACGAGAAAGGGGCGTTTACCGGCGCGGCCGCCACCCGGGTGGGGTTGCTGGAATCGGCCGGCGGGGGCACGGTCTTTCTGGACGAGATCGGCGAGATGCCGCTTTCCATGCAGGTCAAGCTGCTCCACGTCATCCAGGAACGGCAGATCCTGCGCGTGGGCGGCACCAAACCCATCGACCTGGACATCCGGGTGGTGGCCGCCACCAACCGCGACCTCAAGCAGGAAGTGGCCCGGGGGCTTTTCCGCGAAGACCTCTACTACCGCCTCAATGTGGTCGGGCTGCGCCTGCCCCGGCTGGCCGAGCGCCAGGACGACATCCCGCTTTTGGCCCGGCACTTCCTGGACAAGTACAGCCTGCTCTTCCACAAGTCCGTGTCCGGCATCGACGCGGCGGCCATGCGCATTCTCGCCCAGTACGGGTTTCCGGGCAATGTGCGGGAACTGGAGAACATCGTGGAACGGGCGGTGGCCCTGTGCGACGGCGACATCCTTGGCGAGGCCGATCTGCCGCGCGATCTGCGCCAGATGGATTTCGCCTCGCTGGAGGGCGACCGGCTGGAGAGCCTCACGGCCATGGAGCGCCGCCACATCGCCCGGGTGCTGGAACGGGCCGGCCGCAACAAGGGGCTGGCCGCCCAAATCCTCGACATTCCCCGCACCACGTTGTGGCGCAAGCTCAAGCAGTACGGACTCGACTGACGGGTTGTTTCATATTGGAACACCCGGACGGGCAAGGCCAAGACAGGCTCCGGCCGCCGGATATTTTCACGCGTAATGACGGCATGTTGAAAGCTCGTCGTCAATGGCACGCATCTTGTTTAGCGTCCGGCCATGCGCGCTTTCACCGAAACCGACCCGCCGGCCCCGGACCTGCTGGCCGGCCTGCCGTCCTGGCTGGCCGACCGGGAAGTCATTCCCCTGGACGACAGCCTGGCCCTGGTGGTGCGCCACGAAGTCATGCACGACGTCGTCACCCGCTGCCGCCAAGTGGCTGACGCCCCCAAACCGTTGCTTTTGACCGGTGAGACCGGTGTGGGCAAAAGCCTGCTGGGCCGGTTCGTCCACGCCTGCCGTGACCCCTACGCACCCTTTGTCTCGCGCATGACCACGAGCCTGGACGAGGCGGTGCTCGACGCTTGGCTTTTCGGCGTTCCGGGCCGGGAGGAAGGTTCCGTGATGGCCCAGGCCCAGGGAGGGACCCTGGTGCTTGAGGAAATGGCTGATCTGCCGCCGGCTGTCCAACGCCGTCTGCTTGCCCTATGGGCTGGGGGGACCCCGGGGCCGGTCCAGTGGATTTTGACCACCAACCTGACGAAACGGGAGATATGGGCCTCGTCGCAGTTGCTGCCGGAATTCCTGGCCCGTCTGGCCCATGTCCATGTGCCGCCGCTACGGGAAAGGCGGCGCGACATACCGGCCCTGGCCGCGTTTTTCGCCGTCCAGGCAGCCAAACGCGACCTGCCGCGAGAGCAGCTGGAAGCGCTGGCCCGGCGGTTGTCGCACTACCGTTTCCCGGGCAATGTCCGGGAACTGGAGTCCTTGGTCCTGGTCGCCACCTGTCAGGAATTTCGGACAGAACAGCCCGTCGCCTGGGGTCTATGAGGACGAAGCGAGGGTTGCTGGTGGCGCATCAAGGGACCTCGCAGCTGGGGATCAGGAGATAACGCACGACGCAAACGCCATTCAGGGTTGCCGTCTAGAATTTATACGTGCCCCCGTTAGGCATAATCCCTCCGCCAAGGCCGTCTTTATTATTGCCAAGGGTTTGATCCAGCATCGGCTTGAGGTTGCCAAGCCCGCTGTCGTCCTTGTCGGGTTTATTGCTGCCGTAGCTCAGCTTTGGAGAGGATTTATATCCAGACTTACCTGAATTTTGCACGCGTTCGCTTGGCGCGCTCTTGCTCGGTTCGCCTTCGGCAAAAGCAACACTGGACAAAAGAAGAAGACAGACCGGGAACAAAACTACTGTTTTCATGTCAACTCCTTGAAAGACAAGTTCGCCAGATCGGACCCGTCTCAGACACAAGAACAAACGATGAAAAATTCCAACGCAACGCCGACAATGCAACTCATACACGCGCAAACCCGCCCTGCGGCCACGACCAGCCATAACGTCGCAACAAGTGGCCATCACTGTCACAATTCCCGCGTCCTGGGTATCGATCAATTCCTGGCGATGCAGGATTCTCCGGAGCATTGGACTATCGTAAATAAGGGACGGCGCGGTCAAGCGGCCTTGAGGTCGATCAAGAAGCTCCGCGCCACGGCTTCGCCTAGGCGTCGATTGTCGCCGCATCTTCCTTTGCGTGGATTGTCTCAAAAATGTTCTTGGAGAGTATGGGGCGCACGACGCCTTGAAATTGCGGGTCCGACATGTAGCGCGTGGCGATGCGGTCGTTATCGGCCATGCGCTCCAACATCAATTCTTCAAGAAGGCGCATGATGCCCAGCTCGAACTTGTCCAAGGGGTTGGCCTGGGCGGTCTGGATGACGCGTTGATTCTTGCAGGCCTTTTCTTTGATCTGCTGGAAAAACAACACGTCTTCTTCGGTGAACTGCGTGCCGAATCGATCATTGACCGCCTGGATAATTTGCGACAGCGGCGCTTTTTCTTCCTTGGCCTTGCCTGTTCCAACGTCGGTGGGACTCTTCACGCCTGGGTCTTCGCCCTCTTTCAAATCAATACTGCCGGAATAGATGCGCTCCATTCGGTAATACCGAAGCGCCACTTCGTCACCGACCTTGATGACGATGCCGTCGCGCTCCAGGGGCAGATGCGGCAGCAACAGACGGCCGAAGCTGTAGAGCATTTCCAGGTCGGGATCGGCGTAAGGGATGATCTGGCTTAAAAAGGCGTACAACTTCACATAGCCCGACAGCTTGTCCCGGAACTCGTTTCGTTTTTCCGGGTCTTCCTCGGCCTTGAAACGATCCACGGCCGGTTGCAGATGGCGTTCCATGTGGGCATGGTCGGACGGCGTCTGCCTGGCGAGCGGCTTGTAGAAAATCCGGGCGAAGGCCTCGACCTCGCTCCAATGATATATTTGGGTCAGGTCGAGTTCGTGCTTGAGCGTTTCCAATGCCGCCGGATCAGACGTTTCTTGCAGGCTTGTGGCATCGTAGTACGGCTTGAAGGCAAGCAGGATGGTGTCGGCGTCGTTGACGAAGTCGAGGACAAAGGGCGCATCCTTGCCGGGAATCTTGCGGTTAAGCCGAGACAGGGTCTGCACGGCCTGCACGTTGTCCAGACGCTTGTCCACGTACATGGTGTGGAGCAAGGGTTGATCGAAACCGGTCTGGTACTTGTTGGCGACCAGAAGAATCTGGTAATCCGGCGAGGCGAATTTCTCCGGGAGCTGGGCTTCGCTGATGGGCTTGCCGGTCACGATGTCGGTGTTCATGCCCGGTTCGGTATATTCCTGGCCGGTGTCCGGGTCTTTGACCGTCCCGCTGAAAGCCACCATGGGGCGAATGTCGGTATAGCCGTGGGCTTCGATGTAGCGCTCAAAGGCCTGCATGTAGCGCACGGCATGAAGCCGCGAGGAGGTCACCACCATGGCCTTGGCCCGGCCGCCCAGGAGCCGGCTGACGTGGCGGCGGAAATGCTCCACCATGACTTCGGTTTTCTGCTCGATATTGTGCGGATGCAGGCTCATGAACTTGGCCAGGGCGCGGGCGGCCTTTTTCTTGGGCAGGTCGGGATCGTCCGCTATGGCCTTTATCAGACGAAAATAGGTCTTGTAGGTGGTGTAATGGGTCAGCACGTCGAGGATGAAGCCTTCCTCGATGGCCTGGCGCATACTGTAGATATGGAATGATTCCGGTTTGCCGCTTGGCCCCGGGCGGCCGAACAGCTCGATGGTCTTGCCTTTTGGGGTGGCGGTGAAGGCGAAGAAGCTCAAGTTTGGCTGGCGGCCGCGTGTTTGCATCACCTGATTGAGGCCGTCTTCCCAGTCGGCATCGTCGCCATCCGTATCGGCCACGGCCGCGCCAAGGATGCCCTTGAGTTCGCGGGCGGTCTCGCCGGTCTGGCTGGAGTGGGCTTCGTCCACGATGACCGCGTATTTCCGGGCGGCGATGGCTTTTTCCCATTCCTTGGCTTGGCGCTTTTCATCCTCGCTGGCGGCGTCGCGGCTCTCGGCTCCGGCGGCGTGGAGCAGGCCGCGCAGGACGAACGGAAACTTCTGGAGCGTGGTGACCACGATCTTCGTGCCGTCGATGAGCGCCGCCGCGAGCTGCCGGGAGTGCTGGTCGATGGCCTGAACCACGCCTTGGGCGTGCTCGATCTGATAAATGGCGTCTTGTAGTTGCTTGTCCAGAACGCGGCGGTCGGTGATGACGATGACGCAATCGAAAATCTTTTCGTCCGCCTCGTTGTGCAGGCTGGCCAGCCTGTGGGACAGCCAGGAAATGCTGTTGGTCTTGCCGCTGCCGGCGGAATGCTGGATCAGGTAGTTGCCGCCGGCCCCTTCCCTGCGCGCCGCGTCAATGACTTTGCCGACCGCGTCGAGTTGGTGATAGCGTGGAAAGATCAGCGTTTCCTTGGTGACCAGTTTCGTGCCGCCCCTGCCGTCGTCCACCTTCTCTTCCTTTTTTTGCAGGAACATATAGTGGCCGAGGATATCCAGGAACACGTCCCTGGACAGGATTTCCTCGAAGAAGTAGCCGGTGCGATAGCCCGAGGGGTGCGGCGGATTGCCCGCGCCGCATTGAGGGTTGCCGGGGTTGTTGCCGCGATTAAACGGCAGAAAATGGGTGGCGTCCCGGCGCAGGCGGGTGGTCATGTGGACTTCATCGGGATCGGCGGCAAAGTGGACGAGCGCGCGGCTCTTGAACTGGAACAATGGGGCGCGGGGATCGCGGGTCTGCTGGTACTGTTTGACGGCGTGCCGCCAATTCTGGCGCGTGTTGGGATTTTTCAGCTCGCAGGTGGCCACGGGCAGGCCGTTTACGGCGAAAACGAGGTCCACCGTGTCGGCGCTGGCCGGATGGCAGGGGACTTGCCGGGTCAGGGTCAGGGAGTTTTGGGCGTAGAGGTCCAGCACGGCGGCATTGAGGCCGTGGGCGGGCTTGAAATAGGCCAGCCGGAAGAGCTTGCCGTAGAATTTGAAGCCATGGCGCAGCACATGGAGCGCGCCTTTGCGGTCGAGTTCCTTGGCCAGGGCGACGATGAGGAGCGTTTCGAGGTTCGCGCCGTGCAGCGACCGCATCTGCTCCCACAAGGCCGGCTGCGAGGCTTCGAGAAACGCCAGCACACGAGGCGGAAAAAGGGCCAGGTCCACGTCCCACTCGGCCAGGTCGCCGGCCTGCCAGCCGGCCTTGGCGCGCAGCATGGTTTCCACATAGGATTCGAAGGCTTTCTCGGTGGTCTGGCTGGACATGGCTTCTCCCGGTCGGACTTAGCTGGCTTGGTAGCTTTGCTCCAGAAACGGCTTGGCGCGCTCGAAGTCTTCCATCGTGTTGATGGTTATTTCCATGTCCCCGGTGCCCAGGTGGCCGACGTTGCGCACGTCACGGGTGAAGCCTTCGATGAGGTTTTCCGGCGTTGGGCGGCATTTCACGGCCACCACGATGCGCTTGGCCTGGACGCCGATTTCCACGCAGGCGAAGTTTTTGATGCGCTTGAACGCGATATAGTGCTTGAGGACTTTTTTCGTCACGTCGTCGCCAAGGGCCAGCAAGTAATCCTCAAGGGCATGATAGAGGTCTTTGACCTCGGGCTGGGCCTGCTCCAGATAGTCGGAAACGGTTTTTACGGCCGGCCGTTCGCTTTCCGCTGAAACACAGGCCGGAACTGGCGCGGGCAATGCGCCGCCGTTGACCGCCGTCACCGCGTTGACCATCTCCAGTATGAGAAACCCTTCCGGGTAGTGGCGATAGCGGATCAGCTCGATGTTGCGGTTGATCTGCGCCACGGCGTGTTCATCGTAGCGGGTGAAGTCGCCGGCTATGCACAGCAAGCGCGGGGAACCCCATTCGATGGCGTTGGCGGCGTCGCGGCCGTAACGTTCCAGCACCAGCAGCTTGAATTCCGCCTGATGGTCCATGAGCCAGTCGAGGTAGAAAAGCCCCTGGTTGATGACGTTCTCGTTGGTGGCGCGCTTGTATTCGATGATGACCGGGCAGCCGTTTTCGTCGATGCCCAGCGTGTCGATGCGGCCCTTGTGCTTGCTGCCGGTGGAATATTCCGAGGCCAGGAAGCGCACGCCGAGCAGCGCGTCCAGGTTGCGTTCCATCAGCGTTTGCAGCGACTTTTCCAGGGCCAGGGATTGGCCGTGGAGTTCGGCCACGCCGTCGGGAGAGAGGCGAAAAAGCTTGATGTCGCTCATTGCACGGCCTCCCGGACGTCGATTTGCCCGGTCACGGCGGCGGTGATGAGGGCGGCGCGGTATTCCTGCAAGCGGTCGATGGCGGTTTCGACCTTGGCCACGAGGGCGTCAATGGCGGCGGTCTCGCGGTCGAGGAATTTGATGATGACATCTTGCTCTTCAACTGGTGGCACGCACATTATCAATCCTGAAATGACTGCCGTATTTACCCCGGATAGAATAGCACCACGTTTATTCATATCCACCTGCGCTTCTGTGAAGCTGGAATTATTCAGTACATTTTGCAAATACTTATTCAATATCACAGATTCATCAACCCTTATCCTAATTGTATCCGAGTCAATTATTCCAATTTCGTGATTGGCTGGGAAAATTTTAGAATGACCAAGGCTCCCTTTTCGCGTTATCAATACATCACCTGGCTTTACTTCGTAATTATGGATTAGATAACAAACACTCTCTGGAATCCAACGAAAACCAATCCCAAAATCTCCAGAAATAATATTTTCTTGACCGTAGAGTTTTATACCCGTTTGAGAATCCACAACCTCCGTCAGCATTCCTCCAAATGGACCGATCTGAATACTATCAACTATATTCTTTATTCGCTTTACTTCCCAATGCTCCGGCACTTCTCCCAACCATTCCACGCCGCTGTCCTTCATCTTCGGATGTGGATCGAGTCCGGCAGCCTTGGCGGCTTCCGGTGGCAGACCGCGTGTGACGGTGCGGGTTATGAGCGCGGCGCGCTTTTCCTTGAGCTTGTCGATCAGCTCACGCTTTTTGGCGATGAGGGTGTCGAGCTTGGACGTTTGGGCGTCCAGGAAGGCGGCGATGGTGCGTTGCTCAAAAAAAGTGGGCACAGTCAGAAGCAATTCGCTATACTTCTCTGCGCTTACATTCTGAATAGTTGCTTGTATAATCGCCATCGATATCCACTGCCAATAATTTACCGATGATGTGAAGTAGCGTACAAACTTTGGGAACATTACTTTATTATCAAACCGTGCCCTAATCAGATAACCAGCATAGGCGCACATACCCCAACTGTCTTTGTATAAAAATGATTTCCCAGCAGTGGCACCGCTTCTGGCAAATAACATATCTCCATCACGTAAAATATAGGGAATTGCCATGTCCCTCGGCAGCGATCGAAAAGTATCATCCCGAAGTGAATCATTTTCATCAATGTCTGTAATTCTCACATAACGCGGAAGTTCAGGATCGTCGTTCTCTGCCGCTTCATTTGCTCCATACTTCAAGGGATCAGAGAGAAGAAGCTTCAGCCGTCTTACCTCCCAATGCTCCGGCACCTCCCCCAACCACTCCACGCCGCTGTCCTTATGCTTCGGGTACGCCGGGTACTTCATGACGCATCCCCTCCCTTCTTCCCTCGGCGAGGACGCACTTTGCCCGCCTTCTCCAGCGCCTTGGCGGCAGCCTCGAAATCCCGATCCACCGGCGTCACGTCGTCTGCGTGGGCTAGGCGAAACTTCTCATATTCGCCCCGCGCCTTGTCCAAGGCCTGGGCATGGCTCACCTTGCCGGCGTGCTCCAGCACTTCCCGGCCGCTCAAGCGCAAGAAATCATCCAGCTTGGCTATCCAGTCCCGCATGTACATGGGCGTCCGGCTGAGCGCTTGCAGTTCCGCGAATTCCAGATAGGCCATGACGATCCGGTTGAGCGCTTCGAGTTCGTCCGGGAGCAGGTAGTTCTTGGCCACTTCCGCGTCGTGCTGGCGCGGCTTGGCCCCGGCAAACGCGGTCAGCCCCATGTTGGGGGCGGCGGCATCGGCGCGAAGGCTGATGACCTCGGCGGCGGTGTGGGCGTGGGCGGCGTAGTGCATCTTGTTTTGCACGGTGGCGAAAAAACGCTTGGAGGCCTCGACGGAAGGATCATAGTCGATGCTGGTGGCGTAGATATCCAGCACCTTGCGCCAGAATACCCGCTCGCTGGACCGGATGTCCCGGATGCGGGCCAGCAGTTCGTCGAAATAGGTTGCCCCGGCGGGTTCCTTCAACCGCTCGTCGTCCAGGGCAAACCCCTTGGCCAGATAATCCCGCAACCGCTGGGTGGCCCATTGGCGAAACTGCGTGCCCCGATGGGAGCGGACCCGGTAGCCGACGGACAGGATGGCGTCGAGGTTGTAAAACTTCGTTTTGTAACGTTTTCCGTCGGTTGCAGTTATTAAGGATTCCTTAACAACTGCCTCGGGGGCAAGTTCGCCGTCCGCAAAGATATTGCGCAGATGCGTGTTCACATTGGCCACGGTCGTCTGGAACAGCTCGGCCATCTGCCGCTGGGAAAGCCAGACCGTGCCGGCTTCGAAGCGGACCTGGATGCGGGCGCGGCCGTCCTCGGTCTGGTAGAGCAGAAATTCGCCGCCAGCCGGCGCGGGGAGCAGGTCAGCGGTCACGCCGTCACCTCCCGCAGCATGGCCACGATATCCGCTTCCAGGGCCTTGATGTCGGCCTCGATGGCTTCCAGCGGGCGCGGCGGCTCGTAGCGGTAGAAATGCCGGTTGAGCGGAATCTCGTAGCCGATCTTGGTCTTGGCGTGGTCGATCCAGGCGTCCGGCACATGGGGCAGCACTTCGCGGCGGAAATAGTCCTCGATGTCCTGCCTAAGCGGCACGCACTCGGTGTCGCGAAGGCTGCTGTCCGGCTCGGGATTGCCCTTGGCGTCGCGGCAGACGGCGGCGGTTTCGTCGCGCTCGGACAAGGCGGCCAGGATCGCCTTGCGCTCGGGACCGGCGAGGCCAACGCCCTGGGCGCGGTCGTATTTCTTGAGCGCAGCCAGAAACGCTTCCCGATCCATAAAAAGCTTTTGCTTGTTGGCGTCGCCAAACGCCCGCAGCATGGCCCGGATGGCTTCCTGACGCTTCTTGCCGGCCTCGATCTCCTGCAACCGGACAGCATCGCTTTTCTTGGTGCTGACGGCCAGATTGCGAAAGGCGGTTTCCTCGTCCAGCCGCGCGATGCGCTCCGGGCTGGCCTGGAAATTGAGGCGCAAGGGCCGCTCCACCGTGATCTTGCGAAAGCCGAAATCCTCGTTGTCGAACACCTTGCCGACAACGAAGGTCTTGGCCTCGCCGTTGGTCCCTAAAACGCGCGTGTCGCCGTCCAGAAAGTCGCCGTGGATGCGTGCGATGTCGCCGATCTGGTCCGCTTCGCCCTCGTCGGCGTCGCCGATCTTGTTGCGCTTGTTGCCCAGGCTCTTTTTCATCTTCACGAAAAAGCGCCGGGCGTCGATGAGCTGCACTTTCCCCTTGCGCGCCGCTTCCTTGCGGTTGGTCAGAATCCAGATGTAGGTGGCGATGCCGGTATTGTAGAAAAGCTGGTCCGGCAGGGCGACAATGGCTTCCAGCCAGTCGTTTTCAATGATCCACTGGCGAATGCTGCTCTCGCCGCTGCCCGCGTCGCCGGTAAAAAGCGGCGACCCGTTGAAGACGATGCCGATGCGGCTGCCGCCGTCGGCCGGGGCGCGCATCTTGGACAACATGTGCTGGAGAAACAGCAGCGACCCGTCGTTGATGCGCGGCGTGCCGGCTCCGAAACGTCCGTCATGGCCCAGGCTGTCCCGCTCGGCCTCGATGAATTTGGCCTGCTGCTTCCACTCTACGCCAAAAGGAGGATTGGCCAGCATGTAATCGAAGGTGATCTTGCGGCCCTCGGCGTCGCGGTCAAAGGCATCCTCGGTGAAACTGTTGCCCAGCTTGATGTTGTCGGCGTCGTCGCCCTTAATGAGCATATCCGCCTTGCACACGGCCCAGGCCTCGTCGTTCCAGTCCTGGCCGAACAGGTGCGGATCGGCTTCGGCATTGAGCGCGCGGATGTAGCGTTCGGCCACGGACAACATGCCGCCGGTGCCGCAGGCCGGATCGAAGATGGTCTTCACCACATGGCTGCGGCCCAGGTCTTGTTCCGGCGAAAGGAGCAGATTGACCATGAGCTTGATGACCTCGCGTGGGGTAAAATGCTCCCCGGCCTCCTCGTTGGCCTGTTCCGCGCCGATCCTGATAAGCTCTTCGAAAACATAGCCCATTTGCAGATTGTCCACCTTGTCCGGGGACAAATCCAGTTGTTCGTGGCAAAAGGCCTTGATGACCGCGAAAAGAAGATTCTTTTCGGCCATCTTGGCAATTTGCTGGTCAATGGCGAACTTCTCCATGATGGCCCGGACGTTGGGCGAGAAGGCGGCGATGTAGCCGGCAAGGTTCTGGCCCAGTTGATTCGGGTCATCCAAAAGCCTGGGGAAATCGAGCTTCGAGGTGTTGTAGAACTGGTGCCCGGTGACCTTCTGGAGCAGGCTGCGGACGATGGTTTCCGGCTTGCCTTCAAGCGTCTGGTGCTGCTTGAGCACTTCCGCCTTGGTCGGGGCCAGCAGGCAGTCAAAGCGGCGAAGGACGGTGAGCGGCAAAATCACCTTGCGGTACTCGTTGCGCTTGTACGGGCCGCGCAGCAGATTGCAGATGCTCCAAATAAAGCTGACAAGCTGGGCATGGGTCTCGGAGGTCATGAGTCTTCCTTATTCAAAGCCGTGCCGGGGGAAGCGTCAAAGCCAGACCGTCAGCGATACGCCGAGCGGCGGACGAAGTCCCCAGCGGACGTCAGGTCCTATGGTCGCGTGGTTTTAGGCGGGAACAGAGCCGAATAGCAAGACCGATAATCAATCTCTTTGCTGGGGTCGGAACCGGGGATGGACAACATTTCCGACCAACGCAAAAGGGGTTGGACCTCATCGGTCCAACCCCTTTCCAAAATCTTGGTGCTCCCGGCGCGAATCGAACGCACGGCCTATCGCTTAGGAGGCGATCGCTCTATCCTACTGAGCTACGGGAGCCGCTCGACATATGAAACGATATTCATTCTTCCTTCAGCTTGCCTGGAAACCACGCCCAGGGCCGAAGGCCATCTTGCTCATTTCACTGACTTTCTCAAGATGACAGAAATGCCACGCCGAAACTTTTGCCGGCAATTCAGCCAATTGACGCGCGACGAACAAACTTTACTATTTGCCTCGCGAACGCTTGTCAAGAAAGGCTCGGCAAACCACACGGCCGGCCGCTGCCCGCCGCTCCCGGGAAAAGGCGCGCAAGGCCGGCCGCGGTTTACTTCGGAAGAAACTGGCGTATACAGGGGCAAATCCCCTACGCGCCGCAAGAAAGCTCAACGGCAAAAGCCACGGACGTCCGTCATCCCCCGGCGGCGCGCCCAGCAACACAGGAGTTCCCCATGGCAAGACGCCTTCTCGCCACCACCATCGCCACCCTGTCCCTCATCGCCTGGACCGCCATGGCCCAGGCCCGCGTCCCCCTGCCCGACATCACCGAACTCGTCGACAAGGACGGCCCCGCCGTCGTCAACATCTCCACCACCAAAACCGTCAAGGCCCAGGAAGGCATGCGCGAACTCTTCCAGAGACGCGGCGGCCAGGGCGGCCCCATGGACGACTTCTTCGAGCAGTTCGAGAAGCATTTCGGTCCCCAGGGCCGGGGCGGCGGCCAGGGCGGCAAGGGCCAGAAGCAGCGCTCCATGGGCTCGGGCTTTGTCATCTCCGCCGACGGCTACATCGTCACCAACAACCACGTCGTGGACGGCGCGGACGAGGTGAAGGTGCAGTTCAAGAACAACGAAAAGCCGCTGCCCGCCAAGATCATCGGCCGCGACGCCGAAACCGATCTGGCGCTTTTAAAGATCGAGGGCAAGTCCGGCCTGCCCTATCTGGAATTCGGCGACTCCGGCAAGGTCAAGGTCGGCGAATGGGTGCTGGCCATCGGCAACCCCTTTGGCCTGGAAAACACCGTGACGCTGGGCATCGTCAGCGCCAAGGGCCGCATCATCGGCGCCGGCCCCTTCGACAACTTCATCCAGACCGACGCCTCCATCAACCCCGGCAACTCCGGCGGGCCGCTCATTGACCTCGACGGCAAGGTCATCGGCATCAACACCGCCATCGTGGCCTCGGGCCAGGGCATCGGCTTCGCCATCCCCTCCAACATGGCCAAGGACGTGATCGGTCAACTGCGCGACGGCAAGAAGGTCCAGCGCGGCTGGCTCGGTGTCTCCATCCAGGACATCGACGAAAACACCGCCAAGGCCCTGGGCCTGGACTCCACCAAGGGCGCGCTCATCTCCTCGGTCATGGAAGGCCAGCCCGCCGCCAAGGCCGGCATCAAGACCGGCGACGTCATCACTTCCGTGAGCGGCCAGAAGGTCGACAACGCCAATGACCTGCTGCGCCGCGTCGCCGCCCTGCGCCCTGGCGAATCCGCCGAGGTGGTGGTCATGCGCAAGGGTTCGCCCGTCACGGTCAGCGTCACCCTGGGCGAACGCGACGCCAAGAAGCTGGCCCAGAGCGGCCGTGGTCAGGAAGGCGAGGACGACGCCGCCGGCGAGGACGCCTCGGCCTCGGCCCTCGGGTTGTCCGTGCGGGCCCTGGCCCCCAAGGAAGCCAAGGCCATCGGCATGGACAAGCCCCATGGCGTGCTGATAACGGAAGTGGCCGACGGCTCCGAGGCCGAACAGGCCGACGTCCGCCCGGGCGACGTGATCCTTGAGGTCAACCAGCGCCCGGTGACCTCCCCCGAGGAGTTCAAGAAGATCGTCGGCGAGGACGGCAAGAAGAAGGGCGTGGTGATGCTGCTCATAAAGCGCCAAAACCAGACCGTCTTCCGCACCGTGCCCCTGGCCGACGCCAAGTAACACCGCCGCAACAACACCGCCCCCCGGCTCCGGCCGGGGGGCGCACAGGCAACACCCATGGCGTCTTTCCCCTGCCCCATCGAGGAAACCCTCCTGCCCGTGCCCTGCAAGGTCAACCTGCGCCTGGCCGTGGGCGCGCGGCGGCCAAACGGCTACCACGACATCGACACCTTTTTCCTGCCCCTGCCCGAACCGGCCGACGTCCTGCGCCTGCGCCGCTTCGACGGCCCCGGGGACATTGACCTGCAGTGCTCCGATCCCGAGCTTGAATCCGACGACAATCTGGTCGCGCGGGCCTACCGGGCCTATGCGGCCGCCACGGGCTACGCTCCGCGCCTGGAAGTCCATCTGGCCAAGCACATCCCCCACGGGGCCGGGCTTGGCGGCGGCTCGTCCGACGCCGCCGTCATGCTGCGCTATTTGAACGACCGGGCCGGCGAAGCCGCCCTGTCGCCCGTGGACCTGGCCGCCCTGGCCCTGACCCTTGGCGCGGACATCCCCTTTTTCCTGCTCGGCGTCCCGGCCGTCGCCACCGGCGTGGGCGAGGCGCTCATCCCGGCCGACCCCGGACTGGCCGGCTGGTGCGCCGTGGTGGTGTGCCCCGAAGCCCGGGTCAAGACCGCCTGGGCCTATGCCGCCCTGGACGCCTCCCGGGCCTTGCCGCAAAAACCTGGGGCAAACCTCTTGACAACTGCTTTTGACGCCAATAAAAGGGCGTTTTGCGTCACCGGTGCGCCCATGCGGAACGACTTTGAAAGCGTCGTTTTCGCGGCCCACCCCGAACTGGGGCGGGTCAAGGAGCGCCTGCTGGCCCTTGGGGCAGCGGGCGCGCTTTTATCGGGCACGGGTTCGGCGGTGTTCGGGCTTTTCCGCAAGCGTCAGACGGCCACCCTGGCCCTGGCCATGCTCACCGGAAGCGGCCCGCGCGCCTATCTCGCGCCGCTGTGACGCACTCGGCCCCTCGGGGCCGCGCGGCCGGTCCGCCGCAATAGACCTTTTTCATGCTGGGGCGTCGCCAAGTTGGTAAGGCACGGGGTTTTGGTCCCCGCATTCGTGGGTTCGAGTCCTACCGCCCCAGCCAGTTTTTCTCCGACACCACCCGGTCCCTCCCGGACCGGCACAGCACCCGAGGCTTCGCACATGGCGCAAGGCGATCTGAAAATCCTCACCGGCACTTCCAATCCCGGACTGGCCGAGGCCATCTGCGACCATCTTGGCTGCACCCTGCTGCCGGCCAAGGTCGGCACCTTCAGCGACGGCGAGATCCGCATCGAGGTCGGGGCCAACGTGCGCGGCTCGGACATCTTCGTGGTCCAGTCCACCTCGTACCCGGTCAACTACAACCTCATGGAACTGTGCCTGATGCTGGACGCCCTGAAGCGCGCCAGCGCCCGGCGCGTCACGGCGGTTGTGCCCTACTACGGCTACGCCCGGCAGGACCGCAAGGTCGCGCCCCGCGCGCCGATTAGCGCCAAGCTCGTGGCCGATTTCCTGACCGTTGCCGGCATGAACCGCCTGCTGACCATCGACCTGCACGCCGGCCAGATCCAGGGCTTTTTCAACCTGCCCGTGGACAACCTGTTCGCCGCGCCCATCATGGCCGAATATTTCAAGGACTTCTCCGGCCCGGGCTTGTGCGTGGTTTCCCCGGACGCCGGCGGCGTGGAACGCGCCCGGTCCTTCGCCAAACGTCTCGGCGCGACCCTGGCCATCATCGACAAGCGCCGCGACGCGCCCAACCAGGCCCAGGCCATGCACGTCATCGGCGACGTCAAGGACAAGCTGTGCGTGGTGCTCGACGACATGATCGACACCGCCGGCACCATGTGCCAGGCCGGCGTGGTGCTGCTCGAAAACGGCGCCCGCGAGGTCATGGCCACGGCCACCCACCCGGTGCTGTCCGGCCCGGCCATCGAACGGCTGGAAAACTCGCCCTTTACCCAGATCGTGACCACCAACACGATTCCCTTAAACGACAAAGCCAAGGCCTGCTCCAAGATCAAGGTGCTCTCCATCGCGGGGCTTTTGGCCAAGGCCATCCACAATATCCACACCGAGTCCTCGGTGAGCGTGCTGTTCACCTAAACGGGCGACGCACGGCCGGCCGAAAAAACCATGTTTCGCCCCAGGGCGCAAAGGAGATACCCGATATGAGTCAGACCCAGTCCCTCGCCGTCAAGACCCGCGCGGGCCTCGGCAAAGGCGCCTGCCGCAAGCTGCGCGCAGACGATATGGTTCCCGGCGTTTACTACGACGCCAAGGGCGTCAACGTCCCGGTCATGGTCGAGCACCTGCCCCTGCAGAAGCTTTACTCCAAGATCGCCTCCTCCCATGTCTTCGATCTGCAGATCGAGGGCGAGACCAAGCCCGCCCTGGTCTGGAAGGTCGAGCACCATCCGACCAAGCCCCGCATCACCCACGTCGACTTCTACGGCGTGGACCTGACCAAGGAAATCCAGGTCCGCGTGCCCGTCGAAGTGGTGGGCAAGTCCAAGGGCCAGGTCAAAGGCGGCCAGCTGGAGATCCACCGCGAGTCCATCGAGGTCCTCTGCCTGCCCCTGGTCATCCCGGACAAGATTGTCCTGGACATCACCAATGTCGACATCAACGAGAGCATCCTGATCGCCGATGTTGTCCTGCCCGAGGGCGTCAAGGCCGTCTACGACAACAACTATGCCGTCATCGGCGTCCTGGCCAGCGCGGCCGAGGCCGCCGGCGAAGGCGCCTAGACTTCGCCAGGTTCCGTTTTCGCGTATGCGGCGGGGTGCGTTTTCCGGCGCGCCCCGCCTCTTTTCGCGCGAAAGCCCTGAGCATCCCCACCCGTCATGGCCGTTTCCGCCCTCATCGTGGGCCTGGGCAATCCCGGGCCAAGATACGCCGCCACCCGCCACAATTTCGGCTTCATGGTCCTGGACGCCCTCATGGAGCGCGCCCGGGAACTTGGCGGCGCGCCCAAGGCGACGCTGACCGGCCGCAAGGATCTCGAAGCCGTCACCGTCTCGTTGCCGGTGCTGCCTGGCGGAGCGTTTGCCCAGTTCGCCTGCGTCAAGCCGCTCACCTTCATGAATTTGAGCGGCCGGGCCGTGCGGGCCGCCCTGGATTTCTACAAACTGGCCCCCACCGACGTCTTTGTCCTGCACGATGAGCTCGACCTGCCCCTGGGGCGCATGCGCCTCAAGCGCGGCGGCGGCAATGCCGGACACAATGGACTCAAGTCCATCAACCAGGAGCTTGGCAGCCCGGATTTCGTGCGCCTGCGCCTGGGCATCGGCCGCCCCCAAGGCCGGGACGTGGCCGGTTACGTGCTGGAATCGTTTCGCGGCGACGAAACGCCCGTCGTGCGCAAGGTCGTTGCGGCGGCCGTGGACGGCATCATGGCCTTTTACGAAGACGGCCTCGAAGCGGCCCAGCGCCGCGTGGGCGGTTTTGACGCGGTCCCCCCGCCGCCGCCCCAGCCGTAGCCCGGTTTCTTCCGCCATACGTTTCGCTCGGCTTGCGGACAGCGCGCGAAGCCCGAGCGGCTTTCAGAACAATTGCTGTTGTTTTTCCACGAGATACGCCCGGACGCGGCGGGCCGTCCGCTGCTTTGCCCAAGACATGCGGGCAAAACTCGCATTTTTGCAAATCCCCGTCCGTCCCGCCCCCGCCCCGGGGCGGCCTCCCCGGCAGCCCCCAGCCCTTGCGGGGCGCGGTTTTCCGGCCGTCGCCGGAATCCATGGACACAAGGGGACAAGTACGCTATTTTGCATTGAAGACGGTACAGACGTTGTGTTTGGCGAACGTCTGGCCGGGAGGAGTCGCACGGTGTTTTCCGAGGAGCAGCTAGTCGTTTATCCGGCCCAGGGTGTGGGCAGGGTCGAACGGATCGAGACCCAGGTCATCGGGGGCGCCTCGGCCGACTTTTTCATTGTGCGCATCCTCAGCAACAACGTCACCCTGATGGTGCCGGTCAAAAACGCCGCCAACGTGGGGCTGCGGCCCCTGTGCACGGCCGAACAGGGCGCGGCCATCATCGAATCCCTCAAGGACCGCTCCGACTTCACCGGCTACACCGGGCAGAACTGGAACCGCCGCTACCGGGAGTATTCCGAGAAGCTCAAAAGCGGTGATCTGGCCGACGTGGCCTACGTGCTCAAGGAACTGCTGCTCATTGGCCAGAACAAGGAACTGTCCTTTGGCGAGCGCCGGCTCCTGGAACAGGCGACCAGCCTGCTCACCCTGGAACTGGCCCTGGCCCTCGACAAGGACCAGCAGGACATCAAGGACGTCATAAACGAGATCTTCGCCGACGTCCTGCAACCCAAACCCGAAGAATAGGACCGCGATCCCAAGACTTTGGGCCGCCATGGGCCGACCGCCCTTGACACCCCCGCGAAAAAGTATATGGATCGTTCCAGGCCGTTGCCGGCCTATCCTCCACTTGCCTTGGCCCCCGTAACATAGCGAGTTGCCCGCTCCTCCACAGGGGCGCGGACGCGACGAACTCACGCTGCATCGGGCTTTCACACACTATCAATATGCGCATTTCCGCGCCGGGCTATTTCTGTGAGCAATGCACCCAAACGCCGCGGGCGAAATCCTCAGCCGGCCCCTGCACCCGTGCTTTCCGATCCCATCGAAAGCGACGACATCCTGCAACCCGCCGCTGTAAAGTCCAGTCTCATGGAGGGCAACTCCATGAACCTTTCCGAGCTCAAGCTCAAAAGCATGCCCGAGCTCATGGACTTGGCAGTCCAGTACAACGTCGAAAACCCCAACGGCATGCGCAAGCAGGAGCTCATCTTTGCCCTGCTGCAGAGCTGCGCCTCCCAGAACGGGGCCATCTTCGGCGAAGGCGTGCTGGAGATACTGCCTGACGGCTTCGGCTTCCTGCGCTCGCCCATGTACAGCTACATGCCCGGCCCGGACGACATCTACATTTCGCCCTCCCAGATCCGCCGGTTCGGCCTACGCAAGGGCGACGTCATCTCCGGCCAGATCCGGCCGCCCAAGGAAGGCGAGCGCTATTTCGCCTTGCTGCGGGTCGGCGAAATCGGGTTCGCGCCTCCCGAAGCCTCGCGAAACCTCGTGCTCTTCGATAACCTCACGCCGCTGTATCCCGACAAGCGCTTCGTCATCGAAAACGGCGCCGAAAATTATTCCTCCCGCGTCATCGATCTCCTCGCCCCCATCGGCCACGGCCAGCGCGGCATCATCGTCGCCCCGCCCCGCACCGGCAAGACCATGCTGCTCCAGACCCTGGCCAACTCCATCAGCGCCAACCGCCCCGACGTCTTTCTCATCGTGCTGCTCATCGACGAGCGCCCCGAGGAAGTCACGGACATGGAGCGCACGGTCAAGGCCGAGGTCGTTTCCTCCACCTTCGACGAACCGCCCCAGCGCCATGTCCAGGTCGCGGAAATGGTCATCGAAAAGGCCAAGCGCCTGGTCGAGCGCAAGATCGACGTGGTGATCCTGCTCGACTCCATCACCCGCCTGGGCCGCGCCTACAACGCCGTCACCCCGTCCTCGGGACGCGTGCTTTCCGGCGGCCTCGACGCCAACGCCCTCCAGCGGCCCAAGCGCTTTTTCGGCGCGGCCCGCAACATCGAAGGCGGCGGCTCGCTGACCATCATCTCCACGGCGCTCATCGACACCGGCTCCCGCATGGACGAAGTCATTTTCGAAGAGTTCAAGGGCACCGGCAACATGGAAATCTACCTGGACCGCCATCTGTCCGAGAAGCGCGTCTTCCCGGCCATCGACATCAACCGGTCCGGCACCCGCAAGGAAGAGCTGCTCCTGGACCCCGACGTGCTCAACCGCGTCTGGATCCTGCGCAAGCTCCTCGCCCCCATGAGTCCCATCGACTCCATGGAGTTTCTCCTGGGCAAGATGCGCGGCACCAAAAGCAACCGCGAGTTCCTCGACCTCATGAACCGGTAGAACGCCGGTTCCACTTGCCGAAGACGAAGGCGGATCGCCCCTGGGGCGGTCCGCCTTTTTTGTCGCGTTGGCCAGCCCCAGGGAAACCTTGTCACGGGCGTTGAGGGCGGGGAACCGTCGGCGGTCTGGCGTAGGGCGGATTAC
The DNA here is from genome assembly GCA_023435825.1 of Pseudomonadota bacterium. GTDB lineage: Bacteria > Desulfobacterota > Desulfovibrionia > Desulfovibrionales > Desulfovibrionaceae > Solidesulfovibrio. The sequence goes on from JAEZMB010000264.1 coordinate 48,780, forward strand.
CGCCCCCCGGGGCGCGCACCTCCCCGCCGGCGCGCCC
>JAEZMB010000181.1 GCA_023435825.1 Pseudomonadota bacterium
TTCCCCCCCCCCGCCCCGGCCAGCCCGGCCGGGAACCGGCGGGACCGGGGGCGCACGCGGCGCACCCGGTCGCCGTAGGGGGCAAGCCGTCGCCCGGCTTCCGACAGGGCCTCCCTGTCCCTGTCGAGGCCGAGCACCTGCCCCTCTCCCCCGGCGGCTTCGAGCATCCCCCTAGAATGCCCACCAAGCCCGACCGTGGCGTCCAAAATTTTCATCCCCGGCCGGATGCCGAGGAGTTCGATGACTTCCCGCAACAGGACCGGCTTGTGAATCGGCTGCCCTTCCATTGCCGCCTCCTAGAACCGCAACGAAACGCCGGAAGCGGCCATGGCTTCCATATGCGCGTTGAAGTTGGCGGCGGTCTGGCGCAGGCGCTCCTCGAAACGGCCCTGGTCCCAGATTTCGAACTTCGTTCCCACCCCGGCCAGCACCATCTCCTTGTCCAGCCCCGCGTAGGTCCGCAGGTAGGGCGGAATGAGGATGCGCCCCTGCTTGTCCACGGTCACTTCCGTGGCCCCGGCGATGAAAAACCGCTCAATGTCCCGAAATCCGGGCATCAGCGTGTTGCCGGCCCGAAAGCTCGCTTCCACGGCCTCCCACTCGGGCATGGGGTAGCCGGAGACGGCGCCGTCGAAATTGTTGGTGAGCATCACGCGGCCGTCGGGGACAAGACGAAAGATCTCCTCCCGGAATTCGGGCGGGAGCATCAGGCGACCCTTCGGGTCGAGGCTGCGATTGGAATGTCCCCTGAACACGGCCCCTCACTGGGGTGGCTCACCACTTCTTACCACCATTTCCCACATTCCATCCACCAATCACCCCCCTGTGTCAAGGACAAACCACCCTTTGACACGTCTAAGCCCGGACGCCAGGCCATTTTCCGGCCTTTGGTGGGAAATGTTTTATGATATCGGCCGGATTGCGAAAACGATGTGGGATATATGAGTATTTCGGAAAAACCCGATCCAGGGCCCAGGCAACGAGGCGACAAGACGTCGCGACGTTTTGCGAAGCAAGCCTTGCCAGAATGCGCCGGAACCCGTTAAGGGACGCAAGTCACGGCATATTCTTCCCCCTGGCCGCATCGGGGGATATCGGCCACGGCCTTTGACCCATGGAAGGGCAACATGCGCGACAGGGCGACCTTGGAAATACCGGCGGGACTTGAAGAAGAGTATTACCAGATCAATCCCGACATTCTGCAAAGCTTCAACAAGCTGCGGCCGCCGCTGAACATTTATCGATTCCTGGAAAACGTGGCCCGCATTGCGCCCTATTACAAGGTCGGCGACCGTCTCTCCAAGGAACAGGCCCAGGAGCTGGCCGACCTCGTGGCCGAGGGCGTCATCTTCGTGTCCCGGGCCGACCACGCGGTCTACGTCAAGCACATCAGCTACCAGCTTGATCTGGTGCTGCTCGACAAGCATCTGACCGAATCGGAGATCGCCGACATCTTCCAGATCGCTCTGACCCGGCGCATGGAAGCCTTTTTCGACCAGCCGGTGCGGCTGGTCTACGACAAGGTCCGCGAGGACGTGCTGGTGCTCACCGAGTACGTCTGGGAGGACTTCCACCGCACCCGCGCCCTGGCCAAACGGCTGCACACCACCCACTCCCTGGCCAACCACGCCGTCAACTGCGGGCTGCTCGGCCTGCATCTCTTCCTGGCCGGCCAGCCGGACAGCTTTCGGGACATGAAAAACGCCCGCAACATCCTTGACCGCTCCATGCTCGGCATCTTTCTCCACGACCTGGGCATGACCCGGGTGCCGGCCATGATCCGCGACAAGACCAAGCCGCTTTTGCCTGACGAAATGCAAAAGATTAAAGGCCACACCATGGCCGGCTACGAGATGCTGACCCGCATCGACATCAAGTTCGCGGAAATGGAGCGGTGCGTGTCGGAACACCACGAGCGGCTGGACTGCTCGGGTTATCCGCAAAAGATCGGGGTGGGAACGATTTCGGAACTGGGGCTGTTGACCGGAGTGGTGGACTCGTTTTGCGCCATGATCGCCAAGCGGCCCTATGCCCCGGCCATGGAGCAGTTGGCCGCCGCCAAAAAGCTGTACGAAGACGCCAAGCGCTACCCGGCCGACGTGGTCAAGCGGCTCATCGCCTTCCTGGCCAGCGCCAAATAGGGACGGTTTCCCACCGGGAGCGCGCTGGTTGCCGGTCCCGGGACAACAACGGCCCGACCCCGATACGCTTTTTTACCGAAGGCCCCTCTCCCTGCCGGGAGAGGGGCCTCATTTTTGGGAGGTCTGGAGGGGGCGAATGGCCGGCTAGCCCGGACCGTTGGGCGGGGCAGCCCCAGCCGGTCAAGCGCGAAACCGCGTCGCTCCTTGCCCTGCCCCCCAACGTACCGCCGCCAAAGCGGCCACGACCCAGGACAGGCCATCCGGGCTGCGACGCTTGTACGAGACGGACACGAAGCCAGGAATCCGCGGAGGCCGACACCATTCGCGGCGGTGCCGCCGGCAAGGCCGGGAAGCCGGCTCAGTAGGCCAGCACCGCGTCCGGGAAGGCCAGCGCCTCCCAGGGGCGGGGGGGCGGGGCCGGCGCCGCCGGCCGCCC
>JAEZMB010000192.1 GCA_023435825.1 Pseudomonadota bacterium
CCCGTCCCCCCCCCACCCCCCCCGGCCGCCCAGACCGCCAGGGCGGAAAAGGGGATGCACTCTCTTTGAAAACGTGCTACGGTTGTTGCAATCTCCCGAGGATTGGCCCGTGGACGAGGTGGGCCAGCGGCAGGCGTGCAAGGGGTGGCATTTTGACCCATTTTTCGCCGAAGGCTAGCGCACTTTGTCTTTCCAGGCATAACGCCCTGGTTTGTTTGGCTTTCGACAAATTCCACAACGCCCATCCCGTATTTCCTCCTCCCCAGGTTCCCCCAGGGCTTCCCACCCTTGCCAGCCCGTTTCGTTTCAGATTTTATCAACACCCTGGAATTTCAGTGTATTTTAAAATGGCCTGCTTTTTGCTCAAAGCAGGCCGATTGCGCGTGCAGCCGACCTTCGCGGGGGGACGCCCCAGGAGCATGGCCGGCTGTCGCAACCCCCCTTAATTTGTGAAAATAATCACAAATTAAGGGCAACAGCACACAAGGGGGCCGCCCCGGCAGCCGGCCGACGTCCCGGCGCCGCATGCAGGCCCACAGGCACTCGACCCGCAAAACCCGTTAAGGAGAGGTGCTCGCGTATGCAAACTTCAACATGTCAGGCGATTGGCGAATGCCGGATGCCGGAGCACGCCGTGTTGCCCCAGCCGCTCTACCGGGAAGTCGTCCAGTTCATCGACGCGCTGCCCCAGAAAGAGGGACATCTCGTCACCGTGCTGCACAAGGCCCAGAGCGTGTTCGGTTATCTGCCCATCGAGGTGCAGCAGTTCGTGGCCGACCACATGGAAGTGCCCCTGGCCCAGGTCTACGGCGTGGTGAGCTTCTACACCTTCTTCACCATGGTCCCCAAGGGCAAGCATCCCATTTCCGTGTGCATGGGCACGGCCTGCTTCGTGAAGGGGGCCGACAAGGTGGTCCACGCCTTCAAGGAACAGCTCAAGATCGACATCGGCGACGTCACCCCGGACGGCAAGTTCTCCATCGACACCCTGCGTTGCGTCGGCGGCTGCGCCCTGGCCCCCATCGTCATGGTCGGCGAGAAGGTCTACGGCAACGTCACCCCGGGACAGGTGAAAAAGATCCTGGCCGACTTCTAGCCCCGATCCTCACCCACACACGCAAGGAGCGCCCCATATGAGCACCATCGCCAGTATCGACGCCCTGCGGGCCCGGCGCGAGGAAATCCTCGCCCGCCAAAAGGCGCGCAACGGCAAGATCGTCATCAACGTTTCCCTGGCCACCTGCTCCATCGCCGCCGGCGGCAAGGTCGCCATGGAGGCCATGCAGGACGAAGTCGCTTTAAACGGCATCGCCAACGTCGAATTCGTGCAGTCCGGCTGCATGACCTTCTGCTACGCCGAACCCACCGTGGAGATCACCCTGCCCGGCAAGGCCCCGGTGGTCTTCGGCGGCGTGGACGAGGCCAAGGCCCGCGAGCTCGTCACCGAGTACGTCATGAAGGGCGAACCGGTGGAAGGCATCATTCCCGTGACCTACGAACGCGTGGTCCTTTAAGACGCCAGGAGACGCAGATATGGCAGCCACAACCGACATCAAGCAGCTTCGGATAGCCACCCGCAACTGCGGGTTCATCGACCCCGAGAGCCTCGACGACTACATCGCCGTGCGCGGCTACGAGGCCCTGGCCAAGGCCCTGACCATGACCCCGGCCGAAGTCGTGGAAGTCATCAAGACCGCCGGCCTGCGCGGACGCGGCGGCGGCGGCTTCCCCACCGGCGTGAAATGGGGCATCGCCCTGTCCAACGCGGCCGACCAAAAATACATCGTGTGCAACGCCGACGAAGGCGATCCGGGCGCGTTCATGGACCGCGCCGTGCTGGAAGGCGACCCCCATTCCGTGGTCGAGGCCATGGCCATTGGCGGCTACGCCATCGGGGCCACCCTGGGCGCGGTCTACATCCGGGCCGAATATCCCCTGGCCATTAAGCGCCTGCGCAAGGCCATCGACGACGCCCGGGCCATGGGCCTTCTGGGCAAGAACATCTTCGGTTCGGGCTTCGATTTCGACATCGAGATCAAGTACGGGGCCGGCGCGTTCGTGTGCGGCGAGGAAACCGCGCTGATCAAGTCCATGGAAGGCCATCGCGGCGAACCGGTGAGCAAGCCGCCCTTCCCGGCCCAGTCCGGCTATTGGGCAAAGCCCACCATCGTCAACAACGTCGAAACCTTCGCCAACGTCCCGGCCATCATCATCAAGGGCGCGGACTGGTTTTCCTCCATCGGCACCGCCACCTCCAAGGGCACCAAGGTGTTCGCCCTGGCCGGCAAGATCGTCAACGTGGGCCTTATCGAAGTGCCCATGGGCACCACCCTGCGCGAAGTCATCTTCGACATCGGCGGCGGCTGCCCGGACGGCAAGGAATTCAAGGCCGTCCAGACCGGCGGCCCCTCCGGCGGCGCCCTGGCCAACAAGGACCTCGACGTGGCCATCGACTACGAGTCGCTCATCGCCCGCAAGTCCATGATGGGCTCCGGCGGCATGGTGGTCATGGACGAGGACGACTGCATGGTCTCGGTGGCCAAGTTCTTCCTCGACTTCACCATGGACGAGACCTGCGGCAAGTGCACGCCCTGCCGCATCGGCTCCAAGCGCCTCTACGAGATCCTCGACAAGATCACCAAGGGCCACGGCACCAAGGCTGACATGGCCCGGCTCAAGTCGCTGTCCGACAGCATCAAGGACACCGCGCTGTGCGGCCTGGGACAGACCATGCCCAACCCGATCCTGTCCACCATGGACACCTTCGGGCACGAATACGAGGCCCACGTCACCCAGAAGAAGTGTCCGGCCCATGTCTGCACGGCCATGCTGACCTACACCATCAATCCGGCCAAGTGCACCGGCTGCACGCTGTGCACCAAGGTCTGCCCGGTGGAGTGCATCTCCGGCACGAAGAAGCAGCCCCACGTCATCGACGCCTCCAAGTGCATCAAGTGCGGGGCCTGCTACGACAAGTGCAAGTTTGACTCCATCATCAAGATGTAAGGATCAAGGAGGCCCCACATGTCCATGCTGACAGTGCACATAGACGGTAAGACCACCACCATCCCGGCCGGCGGCACCATCCTGGACGCCGCCCGCAAACTGGATATCGACATCCCGACCCTGTGCTACCTCAATCTTGAGGATCTCAAGGTCAACAACAAGGCCGCCTCCTGCCGCATCTGCGTGGTGGAGGTCGAGGGCCGGCGCAACCTGGCTCCGGCCTGCGCCACCCCGGCCACCGACGGCATGGTGATCAAGACCAACACCCTGCGCGTCCTCAATGCCCGCAAGACCGTGCTGGAGCTGCTGCTCTCCGACCACCCCAAGGACTGCCTCGTGTGCGCCAAGTCCGGCGAATGCGAACTGCAGGATCTGGCCGAGAAGTTCGGCATCCGCGAGTCGCCCTATGACGGCGGCGAAATGTCCCACTACCGCAAGGACGTCTCGCCCTCCATCATCCGCGACATGGACAAGTGCATCATGTGCCGCCGCTGCGAGACCATGTGCAACGACGTCCAGACCTGCGGCGTGCTGTCGGGCGTCAACCGCGGCTTCACCGCCGTGGTCGCCCCGGCCTTCGAGATGAACCTGTCCGACACCGTGTGCACCAACTGCGGCCAGTGCGTGGCCGTGTGCCCCGTCGGGGCGCTGGTGGAAAACGACAACAGCTGGGACGTCGTCGACGCCCTGGCCGACCCGGACAAGGTGGTCATCGTCCAGACCGCTCCGGCCGTGCGCGCCGCCCTGGGCGAAGACCTGGGCATCGCCCCGGGCACCTCGGTCACCGGCAAGATGGCCGCCGCCCTGCGCCGCCTGGGCTTTGACCACATCTTCGACACCGACTTCGCCGCCGACCTCACCATCATGGAGGAAGGCTCGGAGTTCCTGGACCGCCTGACCCGTTACCTCAATGGCGACCAGACGGCCAAGCTGCCCATCCTGACCTCCTGCTGCCCCGGCTGGGTCAAGTTCTTCGAGCACAACTTCCAGGACATGCTCGACGTGCCTTCGACCGCCAAGTCGCCCCAGCAGATGTTCGGGGCCATCGCCAAGACCTACTACGCCGACATGCTGGGCATTCCCCGCGAGAAGCTGGTCGTGGTCTCGGTCATGCCCTGCCTGGCCAAGAAGTACGAACGCGCCCGGCCGGAGTTCTCCGTGGACGGCAACCCGGACGTGGACATCGTCATCTCCACCCGTGAGCTGGCAAGGCTCATCAAGCGCATGAACATCGACTTCGGAAGCCTGCCCGACGAGGACTTCGACGCGCCCCTGGGCGAGTCCACCGGCGCGGCTCCGATCTTCGGCGTCACCGGCGGCGTCATCGAAGCCGCCCTGCGCACCGCCTACGAGCTGGCCACCGGCGAAACGCTCCAGAAGGTCGACTTCGAGGACGTGCGCGGCATGGACGGCGTCAAGGTGGCCACGGTCAAGGTCGGCCCCCACGAGCTGCGCATCGGCATCGCCCATGGCCTGGGCAACGCCCGCAAGCTCTTAAACCGTGTGCGCGAGGGCGAGACCTTCCACGCCATCGAAGTCATGGCCTGCCCCGGCGGCTGTATCGGCGGCGGCGGACAGCCCTACCACCACGGCGACATCGAGCTGCTCAAGCTGCGCACCCAGGTGCTGTACGCCGAGGACGCCGGCAAGCCGCTGCGCAAGTCGCACCAGAACCCGTACATCATCGAGCTGTACGAAAAGTTCCTGGGCAAGCCGCTGTCCGAGAAGTCGCACCACCTGCTGCACACCCACTACTTCAAGCGCCAGCGCCTGTAGTCGCGGGAGTATATTAAGACGAAGAGGGGGGCGGGGCGGGGCCGCCC
>JAEZMB010000232.1 GCA_023435825.1 Pseudomonadota bacterium
CCCGGGGGCCCCCGCGGGCCCCTCGCCGCCGGGGGCCGGCGGCCCCCGGACCCCCCGAATGGGAAAAGGGGTTAAGGGGGGCGGCGTCAATGAACTGTCTGGACGGTTGGACCGGCCCGGCGCGTGAACGGTCAACGGGCGGCCTCAGGGCCGCCCGTCGCTTTTGACGCCGACGCTCACGAAAGGGGACAGCTTTTGGAGATGACGCAGTCGCGGCTGGCCCGCTTGCCGGCGTAGAGGTAGCGGTCGACTTCCTTGAGCGCCTCGTCCAGAGCGCGCCCGGGGCCATGCTCCACCACGCCCAGGGTCATGGTGGCCTTGATCGTGATCCCGCCAAAGGGGATGGCCGTGGCCGCCACCGCCGCCCGCAGCTTTTCGGCCAGGGCCACGGCCCCGGCGTTGTCGCAGCCCCGGGCCAGGATCAAGAACTCCTCGCCGCCCCAGCGCGACACGAAATCGTCCTTGCGCACGTTGTCCCGCAGCACGCCGGCCAGGGCCGTCAGCACCGCGTCGCCGGCGTCATGGCCGTAGTCGTCGTTGATGGCCTTGAAATGGTCGATGTCGGCCAGAACCAGACAGATAACAGCCTGCGGATTGGCGGCGGCCTCGGCCTTGATGCGCTCGTACATGGCTCGCCGGTTGAGCAGTCCGGTCAGAAAATCGATGTAGGCCACCTGCTCAAGCTCCTGATAAGCCACGTCGAGCTTGTTTTTTTCGCGGCGAAGCGCGGCTTCGTCCGCTTGCAGCCTGCTGAAAAACAGTTCGATCATCCGGTTGAGCTTGCGCTCGAAGACGCACAAAAGGATCACGTAAAGCAGGCAGATCAGGCCGATCAGCTTGATGAAGTTGGCGATCTGGCCGTCGTAGACCGCCTTGAAGTCCTGCTTGCGGCGTTCCACGACGGCGTCGATGTCGTCGAAGTGGGTGCCGGTGGCCACGATCCAGTCAAAGGGCTTGTAGAGTTGGGCGTAGGCCAGTTTGCGGGTCACCTCGTCGCTATCCATCTTCTTGAAATAATATTCGAAAAAGAGCTTCCCGTCGCGTTTGACCCCTTCCAGCTCGACCTTGTAGGGGAAGTTGCCGGCGATGTCCGGCGTCTGTGTGGACAGGACGCTGCCTTCGGTCTCGGGCAGGTTGGGATGCACGACCCGCACGGCGTAGCCTTCGCCGCCGGCGTAGTCGCGGACTTCGTTGACCCAGACATAGCGGTTGGCGTCGAAAAGCACGCTGCGGATAAGCGGCTTGGCCCGGGCCTTGGCCGCCCGGTCCAGGGTCTGGGGGCCAACGAACACGGCCAGTTCCCGCCCGTCGGGAAGGCGAACCCGGGCCAGGGCCGGAAAGGCTTCGGCGTCCGTGCGCCCCTGCTCGAAATCCCGGACAAAAGCGGCGGCGTTCTCCCGGCCGTTGTCCCAGACGCCTCGGTGTTGGGCCGGGTCCAGAATCGCCACCCCGCACTCGGGGCCGGTCAAGGCGGCGGCGGCGGTCTCGCCGGCATCGTCCGCATCCGCGACGCCCGTCGCGGCCTGGATGGACGGCAAGTCGAGCACGGCCAGCATGGCCGCCTGGCCGGTGACCAGGACCTGGAATTCCTTGGCGGTTTCCGCGCGCACCACCGCGATTTCCCGGATGGTCCGCTCCACGATGTTGGCGAGGTTTTTTCTGCGCTCGGCCAGGATCGTCTGTTCGATTTCGCCGACCAGCAGCCTGAAGTTGGCCCGTTCGGCCGTGAAGTAGGGCACGGCCACGGCCAGGGCCGCCGCCAGCATGACCAGCAGCCCGAAGGCGTAATACAAAAGGCGTATGGTGCGGACCGCCAGCTTGTTCATAAGGCAAACTCCGGACCTTGGAAGCAACGTCCCGATGCAACGCGCTTCACGCTGCGTCGGGACGAAAGTCCAATGTCCCCTTACTCTACACCGGCAGCGGCCCGGTCAACAACCCCCGGCAGCTTTCAACGGTCGGGCGTATCGGGTGGCAAGGCTTAGATGGGCCGCACCGCCACCACGGCCTGGCCGGCCAGGCCTTCGAGGTCGGCCGGGATGACGATGAGGCCGTCGGCTATCAGCAGGGTTTTGAGCAGCCCGGACTTGCCGAGCACCGGATGGGCCAGGGGCAGCTCGCCCGCGCGCGCCTCCAGGCGCACCCGGACATGGTCCTCGCGCCCTTGCTTGGAGGCCACGTTGCGCGACAGCAGCGCCGGGAAGGTGCGCGGGGCGCGGTCGAAGGCGGCCCGGTCGCCGGCCAGATGGGCGACAAGCGGCAGCCCGAAGACGTCCAGCACCACTTGGGCCGAGGTCACCTGGCCGGGCAGGCCGATGACCGGCTTGCCGTAAAGGCTGGCCAGGATGGTCGGCTTGCCCGGGCTGAGGGCCACGCCGTGGGCCAGGACCTCCGCGCCGAGGCTTTTTAAGGCCTCCAGGGTGAAATCGCGCGCGCCAACCGAGCTGCCGCCCGAAAGCAGGGTCAGGTCGTGGCTCTCGGCCGCATTTTTGAGCGCCTCCCGGATGGAATCGAGGTCGTCGGGCACCAGGGGAAAGGTCGTGGGCGCGGCTCCGGCCTGGGCCAGCATGGCGGCCAGGGCGTGGCTGTTGACGTCGCGGATCTGGCCTGGTTGCGGCGTGGCCTCGGCCGGCACCAGTTCGTCGCCGGTGGAGAGCAGGGCCACCGAGGGAATCCTGCCCACGGGCACGTTGACCACGCCCAGGGCGGCCAAAAGCCCGATCTCCTGGGGGCGCAGGCGCGTGCCGGCCCCAAGGGCCGTCTCGCCGCGCCGGGCGTCCTCGCCGGCCAGCATCACGTTGTCGCCCGGAGCCACGGGACGGCGGATCTCGATGGCCCCGGCCCCCAGGTCCTCGGCGTATTCCACCATGACCACGGCGTCGGCCCCGGCCGGCAAAAACGCCCCGGTGACGATGCGGGCGCAGTGCCCGGGCGGCAGGGCCGCCTCCGGGATGACGCCGATGGGGATGTCCATGGCCAAGTCAAGATAGCCGGGGTTGGACTCGCCGGCCCCGAAAACCTCGGCCGCCCGCACGGCGTAGCCGTCCATGGAAGCCCGGCTGGCCAGGGGCAGATCCTCGCCGGAGACGACGTCGGCGGCCAAAAACCGGCGGCAGGCCGCGCCCAGGGGCACGGTTTCGACGCCAAGGGGGGGAAAAGAGCGGAGCAGGTCACGAAACTCGGCCGTGGACACGGCCCGGAAAAAACCGTCGCGCATGGATAACGTCCTTATATTCTGTCAGGCTTGGAGCAGATCACGCGCCATGGCGGCGGCCCCATACAGGCCCACGTCCTCGTCGCGCACCAGCCGCACGGCCACGGTGCGCAAAAAATCGCCGTACGTGGGCGAGGCGTAAAATTCCCGGACGAATTCGGGATGCCGCACCAGCAAGGGGTTCTTGGCGGCCACGCCGCCGCTCAAGTAGACGCCGCCGGCAGCCACCACGGTCAGGGCGTAGTCGCGCACGGCCCGGCCGTAGAAACGGGCGAACCAGGCCGTCGTCGGGCTGTCCGGGGTGAGAAGCCGGCCGACCTCGCCCGGGGAAAGGGCGTCGCCGGTCAAAAAGCAGTGCAGATGGGCCAGCCCCGAGCCCGTCACCACGGTGTCGCGGCGGGCGTAGGCCTCTCCGGTGGCCTCGAAAAGATAGGCGGCAAAGGCGGTCTCCTCGGGGCAGACAAAGGGCATGGCCGTCTGGCCGGCCTCGGAAGCCAGGGCCATCACGCCGCCGCCGGGCAGCGGAGCCAGGCAGGCATGGCCAAGGCCGGTGCCGGCCCCGATCACAGCCTGGACCTTGGCCGGGTTCATGTCGCCGGGCAGCACCACTTCGGCCGTGTCGCCAAGCAGCCGGCAACCGTGGGCCTGGGCCAGGAAATCGTTGACGCAGGTCCCTTGGACGATGCCGTGGACCGTGCCCAGGGCGTCGAGGTCAAGATTCCAGCCGATATTGGCGAACCGCACCGTGCGCCCGACCACCGCCCCGGGCACGGCAAAGGCGGCGGCCGCCGCCTGGGCCGGCAAAAGATCAAACCCGGCCGCCGGCAGGGCGGCCAGCAGGTCGTCGAAAGAGGCCGCCGCCTGGGTGGACAGGCGCACCTGGGAAACAAGGGTCAGCCCGCCGCCCGGGGCCAGGAGGAAATGCCCGAAACGGCTGGAAGTGCCGCCGATGTCGGCGGCCAGCAGGTGTTTGGCGGCGGGGACGGCGGCGTCGGCCATGTCGGTCTCCTTGCAAGCGGTGGGCGTTTGCGGCAGGAAAAGGCCCGCGCCGACGGCAATGTAGCCGGGGCGCCCGAGGAAACGCAAGCATGGCCGACGTCGTAAGCGCCGCCCTGGCCGGGGCGGCCATGGGGCTGTCCGCCGGGTTCGCCCCGGGGCCTTTGCTCTCCCTGGTGCTGTCCCAGACCCTGGCCCATGGCCCACGCGAGGGCGTCAAGGTGGCCCTGGCCCCGATCCTCACCGACACGCCTATTATCCTGGCCACCTGGCTGCTGCTCTCGCGCCTCACAGACACGCCGGCCGTCCTTGGCCTTGTCGCCCTGGCCGGTGCGGCGCTGCTGTGCCGCTACGCCTACGACTGCTTCCAGGCCCCGCCCCCGGACGCCGGCGATCCGGCCAAGGCCCCGCGCTCGGTGCTGCGCGGCGTGGCCGCCAATTTTTCCAATCCCCACCCCTACCTTTTCTGGGCCACCGTGGGCGTGCCCTACCTCCTGGAAACGGCCCGCTCCGGCCCGGCCGGCCCCATCGCTTACCTGACCGCCTTCTACGTCTGCATCGTCGGGGCCAAGGCGGCGGCGGCCGGGCTGGCCGGCCGCTTCCGGCGGTTTTTGTCCAGCCAGGCCTACCGGCTGCTCATGGCCGGGCTTGGGGCCTCGCTGCTCTATTTCGCCTGGGGATTCGCCGGGCAGGGCCTTTCCCTGCTGGGCCTGGCCGGCTAAACGGCCGGGCGGGACATTGTCCTTTGCGGCAATCGTCCGTATCATGCCGCCTTCCCCATTATCGACCATAAAGGAGCCTCCATGGCCGCGCCCTTCACCATCGGCCTTATCCAGATGGCCCCGGCTACCACCGTGGCCGCTTCCCTCGAAAAAGCCGCCGAACGCATCGAGGCGGCGGCCAAGGCCGGCGCGCAGGTGATCTGCCTGCCCGAACTCTTTGCCACGCCGTATTTTTGCCGCAACCAGGACCACGACGCCTTTGATCTGGCCGAACCCATCCCCGGCCCGACCACCAACGCCATGGCCGAGGCGGCCAAGGCCCATAACGTCGTGGTGGTGGCCCCGCTCTACGAACGGCGCGGACCGGGCTGCTACCAGAATTCCCTGGCCGTGCTCGGCCCGGACGGCGACCACCTCGGCGTCTACCGCAAAATGCACATCCCCCACGATCCGGGCTTCGAGGAGAAATTCTACTTCGCCCCCGGCGACCTGGGCTTTAAGACCTTTCAAACGCCCTTTGGCCCCATCGGCACGCTGATCTGCTGGGACCAGTGGTTCCCCGAGGCGGCCCGGGCCACGGCGCTTCTCGGCGCGTCGGTCATCTTCTACCCCACGGCCATCGGCTGGCACCCGTCGGAAAAGGCCGAATACGGCGATCGCCAGCGCGACAGCTGGATCACCATCCAGCGCAGCCACGCCATCGCCAACGGGCTGTACGTGGCCGCCGTCAACCGGGTCGGCATCGAAGGCTCGGGCGAGGGCTACGGCGAAACCCTGGAATTCTGGGGTTCGTCCTTCGTGGCCGATCCCTCGGGGCAAATTATCGCCCAGGCCGGCATCGTCACCGAAGACATCCTGCTGGCCGAGATCGACCCCAAGACCATCGAAACCACCCGCCGCCACTGGCCGTTTCTGCGCGACCGCCGCATCGACGCCTACGGCGGCCTGGGCAAGTTGTACGGCGAGTAGGCAGGACGAAGAGGACAGGAGAAGATCGGGGCGCTGCCCCGAGCCCCGCCGGGGGGATGATCCCCCCGGACCCCCGCCATGTATCGACACGGGGCGCGACATCTACCCACCCCCGTGAAAAGTTTTTGGGGAAAGAGGGG
>JAEZMB010000321.1 GCA_023435825.1 Pseudomonadota bacterium
TTACTGGTCACCACAGGTTGCTCACTGCTCCTCGTGCCCTGCTACCCGGCACGGGGACGACGACGGCGCCCTGTGCGCCGCAACCGCGGTACCACCCCGCTTGCCCGCCGCGCTACCGCGCCGAGCCACTCGATCAGGGCTGTGACGGGCCCACCCGTTCGGGTCTAGTGAGTCGGATACCGGTCAGGACCGGTATCGAACCGTTCTTCCGAAAGGCTCCCCGGTGATGGCCGGATCGTCGCCGTGTGTGTCGTCCAAGTCTAGCCCGCCGACGATTCGTCGCCGGAATCACCCTGATCGGACTCAGTGCCGCTGTCGGGGGTTGCCGCCCTCCTGCTCGCCAATGCGCTGACGAGCAGGAGACCGGCTCCCACGACACAGACCACGATGCATCCCCACGCCCAGAGGACGGAACCCGTCATCAGGGAGATCACCAGTAGGGCGAACCCCACGGCCGCGAGAAGCAGAGTCAAGACCAGCACGATTCCCCCTCTACCCGAGAGCCGGCCGGTGTCGGCTCGGTCAGTTGTTTCCCTTGGCGAACGACTGGTTGAACCCGGACTGACCGAAGGTGTCCTGGCCGCCGGCGACCGGCACCGCCGAACCGCGCTGCTCCAGTTCCTCGAGCTGCGACTCCAGGTACGACTTGAGCCGCACCCGGTACTCGCGCTCGAAGGTCTTGAGCTGCTCGATCCGGCCCTCCAGCACGGTCCGCTGCTGGTTGATGGTGGCCATGATCTCGGTGTGCTTCTTCTCGGCATCCGCCTGCAACGCGTCGGCCTTCTCCTTGGCCTGGCGCAGCTGGGTCTCCGAGCGGGTCTGCGCGTCGGAGAGCAGGGCCTCGGACTTCTGCTTCGCGTCCGCGACCATCGTCTCGGACTTCTGCTTGGCATCGGCGACCATGGTCTCCGACTTCGTCCGTGCCTCGGTGACCAGGGGCTCGGAGTTGGTGCGCGCGTCGCTGAGCAGCTGCTCGGCTTCTTCCTTGGCGTCGCCGGTGAGCCGGTCCGCCATCTCCTGGGCGAGGCCGAGCACCTTGGCCGCCTGCATGTTCGCGTCCTCGGAGCGGCGCGGGGCGGCGGCCGGCACGGGCGCGGGCGGGGTCTTGCGCGGCGTCCAGGCGCTGGCCATGGCCTGCATGGAATCCATCTGGCGCTTGTTGAGCGTGGCCCCGATCTGGTCGCGAAGGGCCAGGGCCGCACTCTTGTCTTCGGCCGGCGTGTCCGGCGAGGCCACGGCCAACAGCGTCCAGAAGTAGGCCTTGACCGGATTGGCCTCCACACCCTTGCCGTAGAGCTGCAAGGTGGCCAGCAGATATTGCGCTCCGCCCTTGCCGCCCTGGGCCGCCTCGGTGAGCTGCTTGACCGCTTCCTCGAAATTCTGGGGCACGCCCTGGCCGTAATAATAGAGCTTGCCCAGGCAGTACTGGGCCTCGGGGCTGCCGGCGGCGGCCGCCTTGCGGAACCACTCTGCCGCCTTGGTGTAATCCTGGGCCACGCCCTGGCCGGTGTAGTACATGGCCGCGATCTGGTTTTGCAGGGTCACGTCGCCGGCCGTGGCCAGGGGCATGAACTCCTCGAAAGCCCGGGCGTAATCGCCGTCGCGCCAAGCGGCGCGCCCTTCCTCCAGTCCGGCCCGGGCCACGGCGGCCTGTCCCAGGGTTCCCCAAACGATGCAGCCCAGCACCAAAGCCAGCGTGCGTAAACGCTCAGCCACGCCCGTCCTCCTTGACTGCCTCCACAGGGCACGGCGGGCACGACGGACACGGCTCGGCCTTGCCGGTTTCCAGGTCGAGTCCGAGGATGACGTAGCGGAAAATGAACACCGACACCGGCACGCCAAGCACCATGCCCCACAGCCCGAACAGCTTGTGGCCCACATAGAGGATGATCAGCGTGACCAGGGGGCTGATCTTGAACATGGCGGCCACGATGCGGGGATTGAGGATATAGGTCTCGATGGTGTGCACGATGATGATCATGACGATGGCCCACAAGGCATGGCTGGGGCCTACGGTGTTGACGGCCACGAGCACGATGGGGGCCGAGGAGATAAATGTCCCGAGCACCGGGATGAGGCCGCAGAAAAAGACCACCGTGGAGAGCAGCCCCACAGGCTGGATGCCGAGCAGATACATGCCCATGGCGGTCAGCACCGTGTTGACCCCGGCGATCATCATCTGGGCCCGAAAGCCCATGCCCACGACGATGGCGAAACGCACCACGCTGCGGGCCGTGACGTCGTAGATGTCGCGCAGCCGGGAATCGCGAAGCGAGATGGTCTTGGCCCGCAGCTTGGGAAAATCGAGCATGATGAGGAAGCTGAACAGCGTGCCGATGAGAAAGGTCGAGACGTAGGTCGTGACCTGGTTGAGCGAATTGACGGCCAGGGCGAAAAGCGTCTCGGCCTTGACCCCGACCAGGGCTTCCAGGGCCAGGTAGTCCTTGACCTTGGAGATGGGCGCGGCCATGTCCGGGGCCAGCCAAGCCCACTGGTCGAGGTGCTTGCGCAGGGTGTCCAGGGTGTCGGGGAGCTTTTTGAGGAAGGCGGCGGATTCGGTCCCGATCTTGGGCACCACCGAACTGATGATGGTCAGCACCACGGCCAGGAAGACGAGATAGATCGCCGTGGTCCACAGGGCCCTTGGCCAGCGCGTCCTGGCGGCCAGCCGTTCGATGGGGCCGCTGAACAGGAAGCACAGGATGTAGGTGGTGAAAACCAGCCCGAACAGGCCGTAGTAACTCGTCAGCCACACCAGACCGAAAAAGGCCGCCCAAATGGCCAGGGTCTTGTTGGTGCGCAGGATCTGGGCAATGTCGAATGCCATAGGTTCGTCCCGGTAGCATAATCGGAAGCCGGCGACAATCGCGGACGGGCGTCGGCGACGCGGCAAACACGCGCCGGACCGGACACCGCAAGCATCTTGCCGGCTGCTCCGAACATGCGTATGACCCCTTGTCCCTTTTTTCCCAGGGACCCTATCCTCGCCGCAAAAGGATCGCAACGCCGTGCAACTCCCTCCCTTTCGCCTGGAGCGTTTTTTCGCCCGCCACGAGTTCACCGCCCCGCATCTGCTGTGCTGTTCCGACGGCGAGTCCCTGTCCGTCGGGGAATTGCTCGATCTCGTGCCCGGCGCGGCCGACGGGCTGTCCCGGGTCCACCTGGGCTACACCGAATCCAAGGGCGCGCCGGCCCTGCGCCAGGCCGTGGCCGGCCTCTACGAGTCCCTTTCCCCGGACGACGTGCTGGTCCACGTCGGGGCCGAGGAAGCCATTTTCACCTTCATGGCCGCGACGCTGGCCCCGGGCGACGCGGTGGTGGTGGTCGATCCCCGCTACCAGTCGCTTTCCGACGTGGCCCAAAGCCTTGGCGCGCGCGTCCTGGCCTGGCGGCTGGACCCGGCCCGGGGCTTCGCTCCGGACCTGGGCGAACTGCAGACCCTGCTGGCCGAGCCGGCGGTCAAGGCCTTGGTGGTCAATTTCCCCCACAACCCCACCGGTTATATGCCCGCGCCCGAGGATTTCGCCACCATCCTGGCGGCGGCCGCCGCGCGCGGGGTGCGCGTTTTTTCCGACGAGGTCTACCGCTGCTCCGAGGCCGAGGGCGTCGCCCCCTTGCCCGCCGCCTGCGACCTCGATCCCCGGGCCGTGTCGCTGGGGGTGCTGTCCAAATCCTACGGCCTGGCCGGGCTTCGGCTGGGCTGGGCGGCCTGCCGCGACCGGGAGCTCTTGGCCCGCATGGCCTCGGTCAAGGACTACCTGTCCATCTGCGGTTCGGCCCCGTCGGAATACCTGGCCACCTGCGCCCTGGCCGCCGGGGACAAGCTGCTTTCCCGCATGGCCGGCATCCTGGAGCCGAATCGGCGCGCCCTGACCGAGTTCTTCACCTCCCGGGCCGATCTGTTCGATTTCGCGCCCCCGCGCGGCGGCCTGACCGCTTTCCCGGCCCTGCGCCAGGGTTCGGCCGACGCCTTCTGCCAGGCGCTGCTCGAAGCGACCGGCGTGTTGCTCCTGCCCGGCAGCCTCTACGGCGAAACCTGGGCCAAACATTTTCGCATCGGCTTTGGCCGGGTCGATTTCCGGCAAAATTGCGAACGTCTGGCCGGGTTTTGCCAAAAATGGAACCCCGGCCAAGGCTCCTGAAGAGGGGCCAAGCTCCCGGTTTTCCAGTGGCCGAGTCTTGAATTTTGTTGAAGATTCGGCCACAAGAGCGTGACAAAGTTCCGCGGCGTTAAGGGTACGTTCCCTTTTCCCTTTTAACCGTAGCCACAGGAGTGTTCCATGGTCAAAAAACTCGTTCTGACCCTCGCGCTCGTCGCCATGACGGCCTCCCCGACCCTGGCCAAAACCATCGTCTTCGCCACCGACGCCACCTGGCCGCCCATGGAGTTCGTGGACGCCGACAAGAAGATCACCGGCCTGGCCGTTGATCTCATGACCGCCGCCGGCAAGGAAGCCGGGTTCACCCCGGAATTCAAGGCCGTGGCCTGGGACGGCATCTTCGCCGGTCTGGCCGCTGGCAAGTACGACGCCATCTGCTCCTCGGTCACCATCACCGACGAGCGCAAGAACACCATGGACTTCTCCACCCCGTACATGAAGGTGCGTCAGGCCCTGGTGATCCCCAAGAAGTCCGCCGCCAAGTGCATCGAGGACCTCAAGGGCAAGACCCTGGGCGCCCAGATCAGCACCACCGGCCACTTTGCCGTGAAAAAGACCGAAGGCGTGAAGGACAAGTCCTACGACGAAGTCGGCCTGGCCTTCGAAGACCTGTACAACGGCCGCATCGACGGCGTGGTGTGCGATGATCCCGTCGCCAAGCTGTATGCCCTGAAGAAGGACAACTACAAGGACGCGCTGAAGATCGCCTGCATCATCCCGGCCGACGACGAACTGTACGGCGTGGCCGTGCAGAAGGGCAACACCGAGACCCTGGAGCTCATCAACAAGGGTCTGGCCGCCGTCACCGCCAAGGGTCTGGACAAGGAAATCCTCAAGAAATGGCTCGGCACGGCCGAGTAGGCCCGACCGGTTAACCGTCTCCGTCCGCCCGCCGCCCCCGCGGGGCCGGCGGCCGCGCCGCGTGGAAGTGCCGCATGAAACACCAAGGCAAGTGCGTCGTCGAAGAAACCCAGCCCATCGTCATTGACGTCGGCGACGGGGCCGCCATCCCCAAACCATCCGACAAAGGGCTGGTCTCGGCCTGGTGGCTGTCGTTCATCGGCGCCCTCATAACCCTGGGCTGCCTGCTCTATTTCAAGCCCAATCCGTATTTGCGGATTTTCAAATTCATCCCGGACGGCATCCTGGTCACCTTCCAGGTCACCGTCAGCGCCATCGCGCTGGCCCTGGTCATCGGACTCATCACCGGACTGGGGCGCATCTCGCGCAACAAGTACATCAACCTCGTGGCCTCCACCTACGTCGAGGTGGTGCGCGGGGTGCCGCTTCTGGTGCAGCTTTTCTACATCTACTACGCCCTGGGGCGCGTGGTGCACGTGCCGGACCTTCTGGCCGCGGTCATCTCCATGAGCGTGTGTTACGGGGCCTACATGGGCGAGGTGTTCCGGGCCGGCATCACGGCCATCGCCGTGGGCCAGACCGAGGCCGCCCGGTCGCTTGGCTTCACCCGGTCCCAGACCATGTACTACGTGATCCTGCCCCAGGCTTGGCGCACCATCCTGCCGCCGGTAGGCAACGAATTCATCGCGCTGTTAAAGGACACCTCCCTGGTCTCCATCCTGGGCGTGGCCGACCTGCTGCGCCGGGGCCGCGAGTTCGCCTCGGAATCGTTTCTCTATTTCGAGACGTTCACCATGGTGGCCGTGGTCTACCTGATCATCACCCTGATTCTCTCCAAGCTGGTGAGTTTCATGGAGGAGCGTCTGTCGCACCATGTCAAACGATAGCCCCATCATCCGCATATCGGACGTCAGCAAGTACTTCGACGACGTGGCCGCGCTGTCCCGCGTGAGCCTGGACATCGCCCCTGGTGAAAAGGTCGTCATCATCGGCCCCAGCGGCTCGGGCAAGTCCACGTTGCTGCGCACCATCAACCGCCTGGAAGACATCAGCTCGGGCAAGATCGTGGTGGACGGACACGACCTCGACGACAAGTCCGTGGACATCAACAAGGTGCGCATGGAAGTGGGCATGGTGTTCCAGAGCTTCAACCTTTTCCCGCACAAGACGGTTCTGGAAAACATCACCCTGGCTCCCATCAAGCTCAAGGGCATGGAGAAGGCCGAGGCCGACGCCATGGCCAGCCGGTTGCTGGAAAAGGTCGGCATCCTGGAGAAGGCCGACGTGTATCCGGCCAAGCTCTCGGGCGGCCAGCAGCAGCGCGTGGCCATCGCCCGGGCCCTGGCCATGAGCCCGAAGATCATGCTCTTTGACGAGCCGACCTCGGCCCTGGACCCGGAGATGATCGGCGAGGTGCTTGATGTCATGGTGAAGCTGGCCCGGGAAGGCATGACCATGGTCTGCGTGACCCACGAAATGGGTTTCGCCCGGGAAGTGGCCGACCGCATCGTCTTCATGGACGGCGGCCAGATTCTGGAAATCGCCACGCCCGAGCAGTTTTACAACAACCCGCAGCACCCGCGCACCCAGAAGTTCCTGGAGCAGATTTTGTAGCTTGCCGCGCCCCCGGACGCGAAAAAGCCGCCCTGGCAAACGCCGGGCGGCTTTTTTTATTGCAGGGGTCCGGGGGGATCATCCCCCCGGC
>JAEZMB010000338.1 GCA_023435825.1 Pseudomonadota bacterium
GAAGGGGCCACAGATCCGGCTCAACGCTGCCAGGTGGATGGACGGCCGGGAGCGCCTGGCCAAGATGCAGACGAGCTTTGCCCAGGCCATGGCCCCGCTGGGCCTTGACCGGGGCGTCGAGAGATCCAGGGCCAGGCACCAGGACGTGAGTCGATTTTATGGAGTATTACAGCGCTGCAAAGCATTGACAGGAATAGACGATGATATAAAGGCGGTAGAGGTTGTAATAGCCAATAAAAAAGGGGAATTGGAGCATTTAAGACAGAAACAAAAAGATCTAGAAAGGCTGATAATGCAGATAGACATTGACAATAAGAAGAGAAAACAAATCAGTATCGATGTAGAAAAAAGCATTCTTGCGGACTTTAGTCGCCAAATAATAGCTGAAGGACAAAAAATAGCAGGAAGAATAGGGCCTGTTGTTAGCTTTAGAGGCGCACACTACCATGGTGTAGTACAGCCTGATGGGAATATAACATATGTTTGGGCAATGAAAGGAACTGAAACTCTTGTAGGGAAAGATATGGAAGTGTCATGCGTTAATGACAAACTTTCATTTAGGGAATTAACTCTGCATAAAGTCATAGAAAAGCAAGAGATACAAAAGCCAGAGAAGAAGGATATAAAAGGGCCTACCATGGGAGGTATGTCATTATGAGTCAGCAGCAGGGACAACTTTTGGAAGCTAAAACATCATGGTTTCATGTTTTTAGATCTATGATTGATTGTGGTGACTGTGCAAAAATGGGAGAAGCAGCGGTAATGCTGTACCTTGTCATTAAGTCTTATACAAATTGGTCTACTGGTAAATCATGGCCAGAGCATAAAGTGCTCATGGAGAAGACTGGATATTCGGTCGCTAAAGTTAATAGATGCCTTAGAGTCCTTGAAGAGAATGGATACGTTACAAGGCAAAAGGTTGGTAGAACGAATCAATATATATTAAGAGAGAAATTTGATATAACGGATGGGGACGGTAGGCCATGTGCTACAGCTACATTTGACTATTTGCCATCTATTGTAACAGATGCCCAGGCAGAGCTTAAGAATTTTTTGCTTTCTGGTGGAGATGCTGATGGTTTGAAGTATGTCAAGATTGATACATTGAACATAACCCTTAATATACAGAATAATAACGAAAGCTCTGAAATCACACAAAATAACTACAACTTTAATACATCAGAAATACAAGATCCAAAATTACGGCAACAGCTTGAAAGAATTATTAAAAAGAGGGCAGAGCAGCGGGCAGGTGGGGGGCAGCCCTCGAATACCGATCATAGGTGAGCGGTATTCGAGGGGGGGGGACTTGATACCGATCATGGGTGAGCGGTGTTGAAAAAATACCGATCATGGGTGATCGGTATTGCCATTGTAACCAATTAAAATAACTAGCGAAAATCGTGCTCTTAGATTTAAATAGAAGAAACTAGATTTCGCGCGCGCGCGTAAGAATATGATCCAGATATGCCCCGGAGGGGCATAAAGGTGCCGCTTCGCGGCGCTAAAGAACCGAAATAAAAGGCAAAAAGCAGTCCGTGAGGGGCGGAGCTTCGCTCCGAAGAGGGCCGGAAGCCGGCCAAGAGGCCACGGCCTTCGGCCTCACTGGGGGGAACCCCCAGCCCCCCAACAGCCGAACAGCCTTCGCCAGGGTCCGTAGCCGCCGTTTTCGCGGCTCCCGGTTCCGAATCCGCACTTGCCCCAGCGCACGACCGGAAAAGCCAAAATCAGACCGATTTGGCACCCGAGGGCATGCCCCATGGCGAACTGCCTTTCGGCCTCTTGCCCCCGAGTTATACTTACTTTGGCCAAAGTAAGTATAACTCGGGATTATTGCCGGGCCTGGTCAGTCTCGTCCCAAAGCTCAAGAAAGAGTTGCTGGACCTCGGGCGTGTCCCAGCCCTCGAAGTCTTCCAGCCGCAGATCCTGACGGTCGGTGACTTCCCACCCATCGATGCCTTCTAAGGCGTCTTCGTGGTCCATGGCGGCGTCTGTAGCTTGATCATGAACTTCCCTCCCTCGCTCGTGCAAAACGCAAACGGTCCCCCCGGATTCTTGCGCATGACCTCAGCTATTTCCTTCAGAAATTTGGCTTCTTCTTCGCTCGCCCAGATTGTGCACTGCTTCAGGCCTTCGGCCTTTTTTTTCTCGCGCAGAGCTGCTGATTTTTTTCGGCCCATCTCCAGGGATTTTTCGTAGAGCTTGAGGATTTCTTCGGCTGTTTTCTTCGCCATTTCTGCCTCCATTTTCAAAAAAGTACCTACCGCTAATTCTTTGTCTTGTCCATGTTTTTGTATCTTGTTTTTGTAGGTATTTGTACTTGTATTTTTCTTTGTATTCGTGTCTTGACAGGTATCCGAAAGTCGAATACCGTACTCACGACGGAATTTGCTTGCGCAAATGTCCTCTGTTCGCCCCCTTCGGGGGAGGAGATCCGGCCCCAGGTGGCCGGGGGAGGAAGAGGGAAATGTACGCGGTCTGTCGATCAGCAAAACACAGCGACTCGGGGTCGCTCGGTGCTGCGAGTCAGCACGCGACCCGGGAGCGAGAAACACCGAACGCTGACCCCTCGCGTCTGCACCTCAACCGGGTGATTCATGGCGCCGCCGATCCGGCGGCCGAGATCGAAAGACGGATCGCGGAGCTTCAGGCCCGGGGCGTGAAGATCAGGAAAAACGGAGTCCGGGCGATTGAGTTAGTGCTCTCCGCTTCGCCGGAGTTTTTCAGCAAATACCCGGAGCGGAAGGAAGCATTCTATTCGCAGTCCGTTGGCTGGCTGAAGTCATATTTTGGCGAAAAGAATCTCGCCAGTGTCATTGCTCACGAGGACGAGAGCACCCCCCACCTTTCGGTCTTCGTCTTGCCCCTCGATGAGTCGCCCAGGAAGAAGGGGCCACAGATCCGGCTCAACGCTGCCAGGTGGATGGACGGCCGGGAGCGCCTGGCCAAGATGCAGACGAGCTTTGCCCAGGCCATGGCCCCGCTGGGCCTTGACCGGGGCGTCGAGAGATCC
>JAEZMB010000303.1 GCA_023435825.1 Pseudomonadota bacterium
CGGCGCGCCCCCGCCGGCCCCCCTCCGCGGGGGGCCTGAGCCCCCCAGCCCCCCCAAATGGTTTGAGGGGGCAGTCATGCCCATGGGCTACTAGAAAATCATGGGCGCGTGCGGGGCGCGAGCATTGTTTGCTTTTCGCCCTGTTCCCGACAAAGGACAATGAGGATGCATGTGGACGTTGCCGACAAGCCTCGGTGTCCCTGGTGCGGGGAGCTGCCGCTGTACGTGCGCTACCATGACGAGGAATGGGGCGCGCCGCTCCATGACGACCGGGCGCTGTTTGAACTGCTCATCCTCGAAGGGGCCCAGGCCGGTCTGTCGTGGCTCACGGTGCTCAAACGCCGGGAAGGCTACCGCGCGGCCTACCAGGGCTTCGATCCGGCCCGCATCGCCGCCTACGGCCCGGCCGATCAGGCCCGGCTCCTGGCCGATGCCGGCATCATCCGCAACAAGGCCAAGGTGGCGGCGTCCGTGAAAAACGCCCAGGCGTTTCTGGCCGTGCAGGAGGCCTTTGGCTCTTTCGACGCCTACCTCTGGGGCTTTACGGACGGCAAACCGGTCATCGGCGGCTGGGACGACATCAAGCAGGTTCCGGCCGTGACGCCCCTGGCCGAAACCCTGAGCCGCGATCTCAAGAAGCGCGGCTTCGGCTTTGTCGGCCCCACCATCGTCTACGCCTTTCTCCAGGCCGCCGGACTGGTCAACGACCACCTGCGCGGCTGCTTCCGTTTCCGGGAGCTGACCGGGGAGGTCTAAGGGATGGCCGCCAAGCCGCTGGCCCGTCCGCCCATCCATACCATCGGGCATGGCGGTCTGGAGCGGGTCGTGTTTTTAAGCCTGCTGGCCCGCCAGGGCGTCAACATGGTCATCGACGTGCGCAGTTCTCCGACGTCGCGCTATATGCCGCAGTTTTCCAGGGAGCTCCTGGAGCCGTCGCTGGGGCTCTGGGGAGTGTCCTACGTGTATATGGGCCGGGAACTCGGCAGCCGGCCGGTTGGAACGCCCATCGAGGCGGCGGTGTCCTTTGTGCGCGGCATCGAGCGGATCATGCAGTACTGGCGGCAGGCCTGGCGCTTGACCCTGCTGTGCGCCGAGGAAGACCCCAGGCGCTGCTGTCGGGCCGGTCGCATCGCCCCGGAACTGTTGGCCCGGGGCGCGCGCGTGGTCCACATCCGGGGCGACGGCCGCCTGGAACCGCATACGCCGGCCTGGAACGATTTTGCCCTGGCCTGTCCCCTGCACGACAGGGATTGCCAATAGATCGGCCCATGGACAACGCCGGTCATAAACAAGGAGAAAAAACGTGTCGCAGGAGTGGGTGACGGTATCGAGTTTTGTGGCCCCGCCGCAGCCCGAGGCAGGCTTTGACGCCATTGTGGCGGCCGATGTGGCCCGCTGGCACGAAGAAGCCCAAGGCGCCGGCCTTGATCCCAAGGCCCATGTGCGCCTGTCGCGCCAGGACGGCGAGGTGGCGGTGGAAATCAGCCCCGAACTCGACGCGGCCTTCACCCCGGTGCAGACCCTGTGGCGGGCGGAGTAGGCCGGCCAGTCAGCCGGTCAGTCACGCCGACGATGCCCAAGGCCGACAAGTGACGCCCGCCCTGCCTCGGCGACCCAATCGAGGTCGGTCAGTCGCGGCTTCCGGCCGACCGGCGATGCCCGCCCTGCTCGGGCGGTCGAATCGCGATCGGTCAGTCGAGGATATGATGCACCCGGCCGACCTGGCCGTCGGTCAGCCGCACCTTGATGCCCCGGGTGTGGACCGGAGCCTTGGTGAGCAGGTCGCGCACCACGCCTTCGGTCAGCGTCCCGGTGCGCTGATCCTTCTTGAGCACGATGGCCACGCGCTGCCCGGGCCGGATGTTCTCGCGGCGGGTGGGGTCGCTCACAACCCCTCCGCCGGCACGAAGCGCAGGAACTTGCGCGGCTTTTCATAGCCCTCGGCCATGGGCGAGATGGGTTCCATGCGCCAGCGCGGGGCCAGGAAATCGCGCACGTAGTCGAGCAGCAGAAAATCGCCGCCACGAATGTAGCGCTCGGGATAGAGCCGGCCCAGGGCCTCGGGCGTGGTCCCCAGCTCCTTGCGAATCCAGTAGATTTTCTGCACCGACACGATGAGTTCCCGGTCCGAGAGCCTTTCCAAGAAGGCCAGGGCCGGGGCCACCCGGTTTTCCACGATAAACGTCTTGCCGATAAATTCCACCAGCATGGCGATGTCGAACTTGCGGCCAAGCAGCGCGCAGGCCGGGTCGTCGATGTCATGGCAGGCAAAGTCCACGCCATCGAGACCGAAATGCCGTTGCAGCAGCCGGCAGCCTTCCAGCACCTTGGGTTCGCGGTCCACGCCGGTCACGGCCGCCGCGCCTTGCCTTCTGGCCTGGAAGGTGAAGAAACCGAAGTTGCAGCCGAGATCGACCACGGAGCGGCCGGCAAAATCGATGCGGCCGAAGTCGTCAAGAATGTCCTGGTCGATATGTTCCTTGCCCGGCACGAGGACGGAGAAATCCGCGTCATAGACCGTGCGGTAACGATGCTGGGGCTCGATGGCCTGGGCCAGGGACAGGAATTGGGCAAGGGGCATGGCGTCTCCGGATAAAATGGATTGACTATTTTGCCAGATGCCGGGGCAATGATCAATCCGAAAGCGCTTGCAGGGCCGCAACCACCTGGCCGGCCCGGGCCGCCCCAAGGCCCGTGCGCTCCCGCACGGCTTCCACCGAGGCCGCCCGCATGGCCGCCGTGGAGCCAAAGGCCTCCCACAACAACCTGGCCGTCTTGGGGCCGATGCCCGGCAGGGCCAGCAGATCGCTTCGAAGGCCCGTCTTCTTGCGGGCCAGCCGTTGCCGGCCGATGGAATAGTCGTGCACCGTATCCCGCACCCGTTGCAGGAACAGCAGTTCCGGCGACCCCGGCCGCAGCCCGAGTGGATTCTTGCGGCCCGGCACGAAAATGACGTCTTCCATTTCGTTCTGGGAGCGCCGGTCCCCTTTGGCGATGGAGGCCAGGGCAAAGGCCCCGCCGGCGCCGGCTTGGCCAAGGGCGCGTTCCACGGCCGCGAGTTGCCCCTTGCCGCCGTCGATGAGGAGCAAATCCGGCCAGGGCGGCCCGGCCTCGGCCCGTTTGGCGGCAAAGGCGGCCAGGGCCAGATAGTCGTCGGAGGACCCCTCGGCCTCGGCAAAGCCGTAACTGCGGTAGTCGCTTTTCTTGGGTGCGCCCTCCTCGAAGACCACCAGCCCCACGCGCACGCCCTTGCCGCCCAGGTGCGACACGTCCACGGCCTCGATGCGGGAAAGGCGCGGCAGGCCAAAGGCCTTGGCCAGGGCCGGCAGCACGTCGCGTTCGGCTGCCTTGGCCGCTTCCTCGGCGGCCCGGGCGGCGTTGGCCTCGGCCATGACCAGGAGCTTGCGCTCCTCGCGGCCACGCGGCGGCCCCAGGCGCAGCGCCCCGCCCCGGCGCTCTTCCAGGATTTCGGCCAGAGCCAGGCTGTCGGCCACGGCGTCGCCGGCCTCGTCGACATTGGGGGGCGCGTTCAGGCTCTCCGCCGGGTCCGCGCCGTTATCCTGCCGGCCATCGGCCAGGAGTATCGCCGTCAGGGCGCTTGCGTCGTCTTCGGCCGGACTCGCCTCGGCAAGACCGATGGCCGGGGAATCGCCCGACGGCTCCCGCCCGTCGGCCGGCGCGGGGCCGGTCCTTTCCGCCCCGGCCGAAGCCGGATCGGCCGTCTCGGCCAACGCTCCGCTCCCGGCGGCTTCGGCTGTCGCCAGGACGTCGGGCACGACGATGCGCGGCGGAATGAAGCTCTCGGGCCGGTAAAACTGGAGCATGGCCGTGACGGCCGCGCCCCGGGCCTCCTCGGCCGTTACACCCGGAAAGAAGAATGTCTTGCGGTCCAGCAGCCGGCCCTGGCGCACGAACAGCACGCAAAGCCCGACCCCGGTCGGCACGGCGGCCAACCCCACCACGTCGATGTCGATCAGGCGGGTCAAGACCGTGGCCTGCCCTTCCACGGTTTTTTTCATGGCCCGCAGCAGATCGCGCAGTCCGGCCGCCTTCTCGAAGGCCAGTTCCTCGGCCGCCTGCTCCATCTCGCGTTCGACAGCGCGCAGCACCTCGGCCGAGCGGCCGGTCAAAAAGGCTTCCACCCGCCGCACCAGGGCGGCGTATTCCCCGGGGTCCACGGCCAGCACGCACGGGGCCAGGCACTGGCCGATGGCGTGGTACAGGCAGGGCCGCACCCGGTTGGCCATGGCCCGGTCGCCGCATTTGCGCAGGGGAAAGGCCCGGCCAAGCTCCTTCCAGGTGGCCCTGGCGGCGGCGGCCGAGGTGAAGGGTCCGAAATAGGCCGCGCCGTCGCGCTCCACCCGGCGGGTGAAGGCCAGCCGGGGAAAGGGCGAGCGCTTGTCGAGCTTGAAAAGAATGTAGTTTTTATCGTCCTTGAGGACGATGTTGTAGCGCGGGCGGTGCTTTTTGATCAGGCTCGATTCGAGGAGCAGGGCCTCTTTTTCCGAGGCGGTCAAGAGCACGTCCACGCCCTCGACCTTGGCCACCAGGGCGGCGGTCTTGACGGTCAGCCCGGCGTCGTTGCGAAAGTAGGAGGAAAGGCGGGAACGCAGGTTTTTCGCCTTGCCGACGTAGAGAATTTTGCCGCGCGCCCCCTTCATTAGGTAAACGCCCGGAGACATGGGAAAATTTTTCGGTTCAAAGGTGAACATGGCTGCCCATGGTAGCCTGCCGTCCCCGTTGCCTCAAGCCCTTTGGCGTCAAGTTGTCGCCTGCCTGCTAAGGCTCCCTTGCTCTTGGACAAAGACGCGTGTAAGCAGAACGGACATGGACACGACGCGCCCCGGACGGGTTTCGGTCATCGGCTCGGGTCAGTGCGACGCCGCCCAGTACGAGACGGCTCGACGGGTGGGTGAACTCGCGGCCAGGGCCGGGTACGAAATCGTGTGCGGCGGCCTGGGCGGGGTGATGACCGCCGTCTGCCAGGGAGCCAGGGAAGCCGGCGGTCGCACCATCGGCATCCTGCCGGGCGACGACGCCCGAGCGGCCAACCCTTACGTGGACGTGCCGGTGGCCACGGGCCTGGGCATCGCCCGCAACGTGCTGGTGATCCAAAACGGCGACGCCGTCATCGCCGTGGCCGGGGGAGCCGGCACCCTTTCGGAAATCGGCGTGGCGCTCAAGCTGGGCCGGCCGGTGGCGGCCCTGGGACGCTTCGGCGGCATCGAGGGCGTGCGCGCCGTGTCGAGTCCCGAGGAAGCGCTGGTGTTCGTGGCGTCCCATCTCGTAAGAAACAAGGATCGCGCGGAGTCGTCTTGATGGAAGTGTTGTGGGCGCCTTGGCGCATGGACTATATCCTGGGACCCAAACCCGACGGCTGCGTGTTCTGCCTGCCCGAGGAAACCGATAGCGACCGGGATCGCCTGGTTTTGGCCCGAGGGCGGCACGGCTTCGTCATCATGAATAAATTTCCCTACAATTCCGGCCATCTCATGGTCACGCCTTTTCGCCACGTCAGCTGCATCACCCAGCTCACCGACGAAGAAAATGGGGAATTGACCCGGGGCATCGCCTATTGCACGCGGGTCATCGGCGAGTGCATGCGGCCCCAGGGCATAAACATCGGCCTCAACCTGGGCGAGGCCGCCGGTTCGGGCATCGCCGCCCATATCCACTACCAGCTCGTTCCCCGCTGGAACGGCGACTCCTCGTTCATGGCCGTTTTTGGCGAAACCCGGGTGATGCCGGAATTGCTGCTGTCCACCTTTGATCGGCTCAAACCGTTTTTTTCGGATTACCACGCAACCGTCACGTCGTGACAAGGAGGCCTCGATGCGCGTGATCAAAGTGCTTTTCCTGCTGGTTTTCTTCTTCGTCTGCATGCTCTTTTTCGTGCAGAACACCGCCATCCTCGAAACCGCCCTGCTGCTCAAGCTCGGCGCCTTCGGCTATCAGGTCCAGACTCCCGGCGTGCCCTTCTACGTCGTGCTGCTCCTGAGCTTCGTGGCCGGCGGCCTGTTCGCCACCCTGTACTTCCTGGCCGAGAAGGTCCGCTTGGCCTCGGGCATGCGCAGCCTGCAAAACAAGGTCAACGCCCTGGAAAAGCAGATGGCCCAGCAGAAGAAGTCCACCGTGGCCACGCCCCCGAGCTTCGCCGCCGTTGCCCCGGCTCCGGCCGCCGCCCCGGCCGCGACCAGCGAACCTCAAAAGGCCGAAGCCTAGCCCGGAGCGTCCTTGCCTGCCGTGGGGGATTTCAAGATGACCCCCATGCTCGAACAGTATCTGCGCGCCAAGGCCGAGCACCCTGACGCGCTGCTGTTCTACCGCATGGGGGATTTCTACGAATTGTTTTTCGAGGACGCCATCACCGCGGCCCGCGAACTGCAAATCACCCTCACCACGCGCAATCCCGGAGCGGATTCGCCCATCCCCATGTGCGGCGTGCCGCATCACGCCGCCGAGGGGTATCTGGCCGAACTGCTCGAAAAAGGGTTTTCGGTCGCCGTTTGCGACCAGATCGAGGACCCGCGGCAGGCAAAGGGCCTGGTCAAACGGGCCGTCACCCGGGTGCTCACCCCGGGCACGGCCGTGGAAGACGGCAACCTGCGGGCCAAGGAACACAACTTCCTGGCCGCCCTCTATTACGATGCCGACGAACGGGCCGGCGGCCTGGCCTGGGTCGACTGCTCCACCGGCGAATGGTCCGGCCTGCATTCCCGCGACGCCGCCCGCCTGTGGCAGTGGATGGTGAAGATCGGCCCTCGCGAACTGCTCCTGCCCGAAGGCGTTACCCCGCCCCGCGACATCCCCCTGGCCGGCGTCCACGTCACCACCGTGCCGCCACGGCCCCATTTCGATTTCGCCGCCGGCCGCGACAAGGTGCTTTCCGCCCAGTCCGTGGCCGATCTGGCCGCGCTTGACTGCACCGACAAGCCCCAGCTCGTGCGGGCCATGGGCGCGCTTTTGACCTATCTAAGCGCCACCTACATGCGCGATCTCGGCCATCTGGGACCCTTTAAGCCGGTCAACCTCGGCCGGCACATGCTCCTGGACGAGGTCACCGAGCGCAATCTGGAAATTTTCCGACGCCTGGACGGCCGCAAGGGCCGGGGCACGCTGTGGCACGTGCTGGACCGCACCCAGACGCCTATGGGCGGGCGGCTGCTCGAAACCATGCTGCGCCAGCCCTGGCTCGATCTTGGCCCCATCCACGAGACCCAGGAAGCGGTGGCCCTTTTCGTCGAGGACGAGAGCCTTCGCCGCCTGGTCCGGGAAGACCTGGCCGGGGTCTACGACCTGGAGCGGCTCATCACCCGCATTTTCCTCGGCCGGGCCGTGCCGCGCGATTTCACCGCCCTGCGCCAGTCCCTGGCCGCCCTGCCCGCGTTGCGCCAGCGCCTGTCCGGGGCCGCCTCGGCCAAGGCCGCCAGCGCCCTGCTGTCGGGCTGGGACGACCTCGACGACCTCTTCGAGCTCCTGTCCCGGGCCCTGGTCGATGCCCCGCCAGTGCTTGTCACCGAGGGGGGGCTGTTCCGGGCCGGCTACCATCCCGACCTCGACGAGCTGCTCGATCTGGCCGAGCACGGCGAACAAAAGCTCCAGGAACTGCTGGCCCGGGAACAGGAAGCCGGCAACCTGCCCAAGCTCAAGCTCGGCTTCAACCGAGTCTTCGGCTACTATTTCGAGCTGTCCAAGTCGGCCGGCTACGCCCCGGCCCATTTCGAACGCCGCCAGACCCTGGCCAACTGCGAACGCTACGTCACCCCGGCCCTCAAGGAACTCGAAGACAAGCTCCTGGCTTCCGGCGAAAAGCGCAAGACGCTGGAATACAATCTTTTCCGGGAACTGCGCGACCACGTGGCCGGACTGCGCGAGCGGGTCATGGAAACCGCCGCCCGGGTGGCCCGCCTGGACGTCTGGCAGGGCCTGGCCGAGGCCGCCGTGGCCGGCGACTGGACCCGCCCCGAACTCCACGCCGGCCAAGCCATCACCATCCGGGGCGGCCGCCATCCCGTGGTCGAGGCCGTCACCGGCGTTGGCAACTACATCCCCAACGACGTGAGCCTGGACGAATCGACCCGGATGCTGCTCATCACCGGCCCCAACATGGCCGGCAAATCCACGGTGCTGCGCCAGACCGCGCTCATTGCCATCCTGGCCCAGATCGGCTCCTTCGTGCCGGCGACCAAGGCCAGCGTGGGGCTGGTGGACCGGGTCTTTTGCCGGGTCGGGGCCTCGGACAACCTGGCCCAGGGCCAGTCCACCTTCATGGTGGAAATGATGGAAACGGCCCGCATCCTGCGCCAGGCCGGCAAGAAAAGCCTGGTCATTCTTGATGAAATCGGGCGCGGCACGGCCACCTTCGACGGCCTGGCCCTGGCCTGGGCCGTGGTCGAGGAACTGTGCGGCCGCGATGACGGCCACGGCGTGCGCACCCTTTTCGCCACCCACTACCACGAGCTGACCGCCCTGGAAGGCCGCATCCCGGGGCTCAAAAACGCCAACATCGCGGTCAAGGAATGGAAGGGCGACATCATTTTCCTGCGCCGCCTGCTGCCCGGCCCGGCCGACCGCAGCTACGGCGTGGAAGTGGCCAAATTGGCCGGCGTGCCGCGAAACGTGGTCAAGCGCGCCCGGGAGATCCTGGGCGAGCTCGAAAGCTGCCGCGATCCCGGCCAGGCCGCCCGGGGCAACCGCGAGCGTGGCCAGCCGTCCCTGCCCGGGCTGTTCGCCGTGCAGCCGCCCCAGGCCGCTCCCGACGAGGCCGAGGCCCGGCCCGATCTGCCTGCCCTGCTTCTTGACGAACTGTCGCGCCTCGAACTAGACCGAATGACGCCGCTTGAAGCCCTGACGCTGCTTTGCGACTGGAAAGGGCGATTTGGCGGCAACGCCCGCTAAGGAGACCAGCCCATGCATCATTTCGAGTACCGCGGCGGTGAGCTGTACGCCGAGGACGTTCCGGTTTCTACCCTTGTCGCCGCCTATGGCACGCCGCTGTACGTCTACAGCGCCGCCACCCTGCGCCGGCATTTCACGGCCTTTGACTCGGCTTTTTCCGCCCTGCCGCACCTCACCTGCTATTCCGTCAAGGCCAATTCCAACCTGTCGGTCTTAAAAACCCTGGCCGCCATGGGCGCGGGCATGGACATCGTCTCGGGCGGCGAGCTCTATCGGGCCCTGGCCGCCGGCGTTGATCCCCAAAAGATCGTCTATTCGGGCGTGGGCAAGCGGGCCAGCGAGATCGAGGAAGCGCTCAAGGCCGGCATCCTCATGTTCAACGTGGAATCCACGGGCGAACTGGAGCGCTTAAGCGCCATTGCCTCGCGCTTGGGCAAGACGGCGCAAGTGAGCCTTCGCATCAACCCCAACGTGGACCCCAAGACCCATCCCTACATTTCCACGGGGCTGAAAAAGAACAAGTTCGGCCTGGACATCGACCATTCCCTGGCCGCCTACGCCAAGGCCATGGAACTGCCCGGGGTCACGCCCGTGGGTATCGACTGCCACATCGGCTCCCAGCTCACCTCCATTTCGCCGTTTTTGGAGGCCCTGGACAAGATCCTGGCCTTCCGCGACAAGCTCACGGCCATGGGCATCGAGACCCGCTACCTCGACCTCGGCGGCGGTCTCGGCATCCAGTACAACGAGGAAGAGCCGCCGCACCCCAGCGAATTCGGCCAGGC
Organism: Pseudomonadota bacterium; assembly: GCA_023435825.1. Classification (GTDB taxonomy): domain Bacteria; phylum Desulfobacterota; class Desulfovibrionia; order Desulfovibrionales; family Desulfovibrionaceae; genus Solidesulfovibrio. The sequence continues at coordinate 9,684 of JAEZMB010000303.1, forward strand.
CCTGACCAAGGCCCTGGGCGACCTGCCCATTACGCTCATCCTCGAACCCGGCCGGGTCATTGTCGGCAACGCCGGCATCCTGGTCACCGAGGCGGTCTACACCAAAAAGACCCCGAGCAAGGACTTCATCATCGTGGACGCGGCCATGAACGACCTCATCCGGCCCTCGCTCTACGACTCCTACCACGCCATCCGCGAAGTGCGCCCGGCCGGCCGGCCTGAACTCAATGTGGACGTGGTCGGCCCCATCTGCGAATCCGGCGACTTCCTGGCCCGGGACAGGACCATGCCGGCCGTGGCTCCGGGCGAACACCTGGCCGTGTTCTCGGCCGGCGCCTACGGCTTCACCATGTCCTCCAACTACAACTCCCGGCCCCGGGCGGCCGAGATCCTGGTTGACGGCGACGAAGTCATTGTGGCCCGCCGCCGCGAGAGCTACGACGACCTGATCGCTCTGGAACGCTAGTGTCGCTTCCACCAAAGCGTCGATAGCGTTTCGTAGACCCGGCATTCTTGAGGAATGCACGCCAGCGCCTTTTGGACATCGCGCCCGGCCCGCCTTTGCGC
>JAEZMB010000326.1 GCA_023435825.1 Pseudomonadota bacterium
GGATAAAACGCTCCACAAACTGGAAGAGCAAGGTGGGAGTGTGGCGTAGACCGCAAACCCATTGGGGGGTCCGGGGGCCTCAGGCCCCCGGCCGCCGGAGGCCTCTTCTCCCACGCAAAAAAGCCCCGGGGAGACGGCTCCTCGGGGCTTTGACGGCGGGGGGATGTTGCTCTAGGCTTTGTGGTCCGTGGAGTCGTCCTTGGGCTTGCCCGGGGTCACGTCGATCTCGTCAGGTTCGTTGGTGGCCTTCTTGAAGTTCTTGATGGCCTTGCCCATGCCGGCGCCGATCTCGGGAAGCTTGTTGGCTCCGAAAATGATGAGCACGATGACCAGGATGATAATAAGCTCCGGAAATCCGATTCCAAACATGCTGCGCCTCCGCTGGTGGATTGGCCGTGGCTATACACGCGGCCTTGGGGCAGGTCAAGGAAGGCACGGTTTTATGGACATTCCGTCATGACGGCGCAAGTGCTTCGCCTGCCCGGCCAGGGGTGCCCCCATTGCCGGACAGGGCGCTGTCTTTACGAGGAGCACCTCAATCCGGGCTTGCACGAGGCCCATCGTTGCGCCGTGGTCAACCGGTTGTGCCGGGCCTTCGACGACTTCGTGCTGCGCGCCGATGTCATGGGACTGCCGGACGAGCAGGCCCGGGCGCTTTGGGAGGCCCGTTTTCCGGCCACCCTGGCCAAAGAAGGGAATTGTCAGGATTACCTGCCCGGTGATACGACTTCCTTCCCGGATTGCGCCCATGCCGCTGCCGATTTGTGCTTGCTCGCCTTCCCCCTGTGCCCGGGGCGTTGTCCACGCTGCCTGGAAGGCCGGGCGCGAGGCGTCGCGCCAAAGGATGGTTCCCATGACTGACGCTTCCGGCAACGCCCAGACGTTGCTGCATTTTCCTTGTCTGACTCCGGCCGTGTCCCTAGACGGCGCGCCGGGCGTGCGTTTTCTTGATCCAGGCCTGGGCGAGCCCGGCGACCCGGAGTTGCTGCGTCCCGCGGACCTGCCGCTTTCCCAGGAGGAATTGGCGGGATTTTTGCGCGAATTCGAACGCCTGCGCCGCGAGACGAAAAACCCGAAGGATCTGGCGCTGTTGGCAGGAGCCAGTGGAGGCCACTTCTTCAGCGAGACCACCTTTGCCGTGCGCGAGGCTTTGGAAGACCAGCTCAATCCGGGCCGGGTGGCCCTGCGTCGGGCCAAGCAGGCCCAGCTGGCCTTGTGTCTGGCGGCCATGATCGAACAGAGCGTGCTGGAACTGGCCGAGGCCGGTTCCCTGGACGAGGACTTCCGCAAAGGCTTGGCCGAGAGCCTGGGCATTGAAGACGGCGACGATGACGACGACACGGCCATGGTGCTGGCGGCGGCCTTTTCCAGCGACGGCGGCCTGCCTACCCCGGCCTCCCTGGCCGATGAATTCCGCCCGTCCTGGCGGCAATTGGTGTCGCCGTTTTGGGCCATAGCCCCTGTGGAAACGGGCCTCTTCATTGATGATCCGGAAATTGCCGCCACCCTCGTGGAGGCCGGCCTCGGCTTTGACGACGTCGCGCCCGAGGCGTTCCCGACATGGTTCCCCGGCGGAGCTCCCGATGCGCCGTTGATCGCGGCCCGTCCGGCCGGTTACCGGCTGGCTGGCCGGACCCGCCCCGACCCCGAGGCCCCGTGGCTCGACATGACGCGGCTGGTCGTGGCCGTCAAACCCTAAGACGGACAAGAAGGCCGCCCGATGTACGTTTGCAACCCCGCTTCCCCGCCCGAATTCCTGGCCCGGCTCTCCGGCGTCATCTTCGACTGCGACGGTGTGCTGGTCGATTCCCGGGACGCCAACCGCATGTATTACAACCTCATCCGCGAGGGCATCGGCATGTTGCCCATCACCCCCGATGAGGAGGACTACGTCCACATGCACGCCGTGGGCGAGTGCCTTGACCGCATCATCCCGGCCGAGCGCCGGGAGGAAGCCGAGGAAGTCCGGCGCAACCTCGATTACCGGGACATTTTTCCGTATATTTTCCTGGAGGATGGCCTGGTCGAGCTGCTCGAAACCCTGGACGGCCTTGGCGTGCGCATGGCCGTGCACACCAACCGGACAAACACGGTGGAGTTGCTCCTGGCCCATTTCGAGATCGACCGGTTCTTTTCGCCGGTCATCGCCGCCGGAGCGCTCAAGCGGCCCAAGCCCGACCCCGAGGGCGTCCACCGCATCCTGGCCGACTGGCAATTCCCCAAGGACGCCGTGGCCTATATCGGCGACTCGGCCCTGGACGAGCGTTCGGCCGCCGCCGCCGGCATCGCCTTTTGGTCCTACAAGAATCCCGGCCTGGCTGCGGCCATGCATCTGCCGGACTTCGACAGCCTGCGTGCCTGCCTGTCGGGGCGGGCGGCAAAATAGGCCTGGGGCAAGACCTTGTCGCCGCTTGGCAGGGCCTGCGCCTGTCGTGTGGGACGTCGCCGGCGGGCGGCCTTGGCAAGGAACCGGATTTGTCTTGATTAATGGCCGGCGCTGTGCCATTTTTCAGGTAAAGCGCGTCTGCTTTTGATACGCGCTCGAAAGGAATTCGCATGGATATCATTGGCTATTTTTTTGTCGCCCTGGCCAGGGTGCTCGATATTGTCTTTAGCCTCTATTTCTGGATCATCCTGATTGCCGCGCTGCTTTCCTGGGTGCGCCCCGATCCGTACAATCCCGTGGTCCGTTTTCTGCGCGCCGTCACCGATCCGGTCTTCTACCGGGTACGGCGCTGGCTGCCGTTTCTCACCATTGGCGGCATCGATCTTTCGCCCATCGTGGTGATCCTGGGGCTGCAGTTCCTGCAATGGTTCCTTGTGCCCACCCTCATGCGCCTTGGCGGCGTGGGGATGGGGCGCATGTAGGGCGGCCGCATGGCGACGGCTGGTCCGGCCTGTGCCGCAAACCGCCTCGGGACGGCTTCTTGCGCCGCCGCCGGACTGGAAGCGTAGCCGTGACCCTGGATAAGATCGATCTGCTGGACTGCACGTTTTCCCACAGTTTCGTCGGCTACCGCCGCGACGAAGTGGACCGCCTTGTGGCCGAGGCGGCGGAGTCCCTCGGCCGTTTGGCCGAAGAAAAGATGGCCCTTGCCCGGACCAACGACGGGCTTGTCCGGGAAATCGCCGAATACCGTGCCCGGGAAGCGACGCTGCGCGACACGTTGCTGACCACCCAGCGCATCGTGGAAGAGCTCAAGGGCAAGGCCCGCGAGGAAGCCCGGCGCATCGTCGAGGCGGCCAAGGGCGAGGCGGCCGCCATCGTGGCCGAGGCGCGCTGCCAGGCCGACGCCCTGGCCGGGGAGATCGAGGCCCTGGCGGCCCGCAAGGCGGCCATGACCGGCCGGCTTCGCGACATGCTGACGGCGGCTTTGGGCCTGTTGGACGCCGAGGCGGCCACGGACGAAGCCCGAAACGGGTCTGCTCGGGAAGGCGATCAGGAGGCGGCCGGGGAGGAAACCCTGGGCGTGCTGGTCGAAAAGGCCCGAATGGTCGAAAGGCCTCTGCATGCTGCCGGAAGCGGCGTATATCTTGGCGGCGAGGCGGCCGACACGGCTGTTTCCTTGTCGCTGCCAGGGCAGGGGGGCTAGGCATGGCCCGCCAAGCTTCTGCCCGACGAGTTTCCCCGGCGGTCGGGGTTGCTCCCGGCGACGGCGAGCGGCCGGTGTTTGTCGCGCCGGCCGGCGATGGGGCCTGGACGTTGCGGGTGGCCGTGACCCCTGGCGGGGCCAAGGACGCCCTGGCCGGGCTGGCCGAAGACCGTTTGCGGGTGCGGCTGCGGGCCAAGGCCGTGGAAGGGCAGGCCAACGCCGCCTTGACAGATTTCGTGGCGCGCTGCCTGGGGCTCAAGCCCCGGCAAGTGCGCATTGTTTCCGGCGAGAAATCCCGGAAAAAGACCTTACGTATCGAGACAGAGTCCGAGCCCGACTGGCCCAGGGCGGCCGGGACGGGATGCGACTAGAACCGTCAACAAGGAGTCTGTGCCATGGATCAACGCGATCTGGATCTCGTCGCCAAGTACGGTGAAGCGGACCCGGAACTCAAGAGCCTCTATGAAGAGCACGTCGCGTTTGAAAAGATTCTGGAGAAGATGGAGTCCAAGCCGTATCTGACTCCGGCGGAAGAGACGGAACTCAAGGAGATCAAGAAGAAGAAGCTCTCCGGCAAGACTCGCATCGAAGCGCTTTTGGCCAAGTACCGTAAGGCGGAGGTCCAATAGCATGGAACTTACCGGGGCCCAGATCCTCCTGGAATCCCTGCGCCGTGAAGGCGTGGAAGTCGTGTTCGGCTTTCCGGGCGGTGCGGTCATCGACATTTACGACCAGTTGCCGCACTACCCCCTGCGCCACGTGCTGGTGCGCCACGAACAGGGCGCCATCCACGCGGCCGACGGTTATGCCCGCGCCACGGGCAAGGTAGGCGTATGCCTGGTGACCTCGGGCCCCGGAGCCACCAATACCGTGACCGGCATCGCGACGGCCTACATGGACTCGGTGCCGGTCGTCATCATCACCGGACAGGTGCCGACGCCGCTCATCGGCAACGACGCCTTCCAGGAAGTCGACATCGTCGGCATCACGCGCTCCTGCACCAAGCACAATTATCTGGTCAAGGACGTTCGCGACCTGGCCCGGGTCATCAAGGAGGCCTTCTACCTGGCCTCCACCGGCCGGCCGGGGCCGGTGCTCATCGACCTGCCCAAGGACGTGCAGAATCAGCTGACGGAATACAAGTATCCCAAGACCATCAAGATGCGCAGCTACAACCCCACCTACGCCCCCAACCCAAAGCAGGTGGCCAAGGTGGCGGACGTGTTGCGCAAGGCCAAAAAGCCCATCATCTACGCCGGCGGCGGGGTCATCGCCTCCGAGGCCAGCGAAGACCTGGCCTGGCTGGCCCGGGCCCTGGACATTCCGGTCACGGCCACGCTCATGGCCCTGGGCTGTTTCCCGGCCGATGATCCGCGCTGGCTCGGGATGCTTGGCATGCACGGCACCTACGCCGCCAACATGGCCATCAGCCACGCCGACCTTATCCTGGCCATCGGCAGCCGCTTCGACGACCGGGTCACCGGCAAGATCAGCGAGTTCGCCAAGAACGCCAAGATCGTGCATATCGACATCGACCCCACCTCCATCCAAAAGAATGTGGCCGTCCACATTCCGGTGGTGGCCGACTGCAAAAGCTTTTTGACCGCTCTGCGCGGCATCCTGGAACCGGCCTTGGCGGCCGAGCCGTCCGCGCCCCATGAGGCCTGGACGTCCAAGGTCATGGACTGGAAAGTCGAGAAGCCGCTGAGTTACGCCCAGGACGAGACGACCATCAAGCCCCAGTTCGTGGTGGAGACCATCTCCAAGCTGACCAAGGGCGAGGCGATCATCACCACGGAAGTGGGCCAGAACCAGATGTGGGCGGCCCAGTTCTACGCCTTCACCAAGCCCCGGTCGTTTATCAGCTCCGGCGGCCTTGGCACCATGGGCTTTGGCTTCCCGGCGGCCATCGGGGCCCAGATGGCCTTCCCGGACCGGCTCGTCATCGACGTGGCCGGCGACGGCTCCATCCAGATGTGCATCCAGGAGCTGGCCACGGCCGTGTGCTACGGCCTGCCGGTCAAGATCGTCATTTTAAACAACGGCTATCTCGGCATGGTCCGGCAGTGGCAGGAGCTTTTCTACAAGAAGAACTACTGCGCCACCTGCCTGGACGTGGCCCCGGACTTCGTCAAGTTGGCCGAGGCCTACGGCGCGGCCGGATTCAGGGTCACCGACCCGGCCAAGGTGGAGTCCACCCTGGCCGAGGCCTTCGCCCTGCCCCGTCCGGTCATCGTGGACGTGGTGGTGGACCGCGAGGAGAACGTGGCCCCCATGGTGCCGGCCGGCAAGTCCATAACCGAGATGATCCTCGTCTAGGAGAGCACCCCCATGCGCCACATCTTATCCATCCTCGTCGAGAACGAACCTGGGGTGCTTGCCAGGGTGGCCGGCCTGTTCAGCGGCCGGGGCTACAACATCGAAACCTTAAACGTCGCCCCCACCCTGACCGAGGGGCTGTCCATGATGACCATCACCACCACCGGCGATGAGGCCATCATCGAACAGATCGTCAAGCAGCTGCGCAAGCTCGTCACCACCCTCAAGGTCGTGGACCTCACCGAGGTCAAGTCCGTGCAGCGTGAAATGATGCTGCTGCGGGTGGACGCCGAAGGCCAGAAGCGCGTCGAAGTGCTGCGCATCGTGGACATCTTCCGCTGCAAGGTGGTGGACGTGAGCCCGGACGAACTGGTGCTCGAAGTCACCGGCAACCAGGAGAAGCTCACGGCGCTTATTAACCTCCTGCAACGCATCGGCATCAAGGAAGTCGCCCGCACCGGGGCCGTGGCCATGAAGCGCGGGATGCAGGAGTAGGGCGCCAACGCGCCTTGCCTGGACTAGAAATCGAGCGTGCCCCAAGCGGCACGAGAAAGGAGCAAGGATGAAAATCTATTACGACCAGGACGCCGATCTTTCCCTCTTGGCTGACAAGACCGTGGCCATCATCGGCTACGGCAGCCAGGGCCATGCCCATGCCCAGAACCTGCGGGATTCCGGCGTCAAGGTAGTCATCGGCCAGCGCCCCGGCGGCCCCAACTGGGAGCTTGCCAAGGAAAACGGCTTCACGCCCATGAGCGCCGCCGAAGCCGCCGCCGCCGCCGACCTCATCATGATCCTGGTCCCGGACCAGCACCAGAAGGCCGTCTACGAAAAGGACGTCCTGCCCAATCTCAAGCCCGGCAAGATGCTGCTTTTCGCCCACGGCTTCAACATCCACTTCCAGCAGATCGTGCCCCCGGCCGACGTGGACGTGGCCATGGTCGCGCCCAAGGGCCCGGGCCATCTGGTGCGCCGGGTCTACACCGAAGGGGCCGGCGTTCCCTGCCTCATCGCCATCCACCAGAACGCCACCGGCAAGGCCATGGAGACCGGCCTGGCTTACGCCAAGGGCGTGGGCGGCACGCGCGGCGGCGTGTTGACCACCACCTTCAAGGAAGAGACTGAGACCGACCTGTTCGGCGAGCAGGCCGTCCTGTGCGGCGGCGCGGCCGAGCTGGTCAAGGCCGGTTTCGAGACCCTGTGCGAGGCTGGCTACCAGCCCGAGATCGCCTACTTCGAGTGCCTGCATGAGCTTAAGCTCATCGTGGACCTCATGTACGAGGGCGGCCTGTCGCGTATGCGCTACTCCATCAGCGACACCGCCGAGTACGGCGACTACGTCAGCGGCCCCCGGGTCGTCACCGACGAAACCCGGGCCGAAATGCGCCAGATCCTCAAGGAGATCCAGGACGGCACCTTCGCCCGCGACTTCATCATGGAGAACATGTCCGGACGGGCCCACTTCCTGTCCATGCGCCGCATCAACGCCGAGCACCCCATCGAGAAGGTCGGGGCCAAGCTGCGCGGCATGATGAGCTGGCTCAAGAAATAGCTGCAGTTACGGGCGGCCCCCCCCCGGGCCGCCGCCCGTATAAGGGCACACCAAC
>JAEZMB010000021.1 GCA_023435825.1 Pseudomonadota bacterium
CCCCCCCCCCCCGCCCCCCCCCCCCCCCCCCCCCCCCCCCCCCCCCCCCCCCCCCCCCCCCCCCCCCCCCCCCCCCCCCCCCCCCCCCCCCCCCCCCCCCCCCCCCCCCCCCCCCCCCCCCCCCCCCGCCGGAGGCCTCTTATCCTTTCCACTCTTACCCTCTTAACCATTGCACCCACACTTTACGCGTTCGGGGCCCGTCCCATTCGCAGAGGTAGACGCCTTGCCAGGTGCCCAGTTGCAGGCGGCCGCCCGAGACGATGAGCGTCAGCGACGGCCCGACCAGCGTGGTTTTGACGTGGGCGTCGCTGTTGCCTTCAGCGTGGCGGTAGCCGGCGTCGCGGGGGATGAGTCGGTTCATCGCCATGACCATGTCCGTGGCCACGTCGGGATCGGCGTCTTCGTTGACGGTCAGGCCGGCCGTGGTGTGGGGGCAAAAGACCACCACAGCCCCGTCCTGCCAGCCTTTGGCGGCGATGAGGTCGGTGAGCTCCGGGGTGATGCGCACCAGCGCTTCGCGGCGCGGGGTGCGCAGTTCCAGGGTTTCCATGGGGCGGCTCCTTTTGTGTCGCGTCCGCGTTCGCGGCTAGGCGTTTCGTGGGCAACAGTCTAAAATCATTATTCTTCTTAAAAAATTATCGCTTGAGGTTTGTGCAAAAAACGATTTCGACGACGACCCGAAACCAGCTCGCGTCATAACAGACTGTATTTGTTATGGGTTTCCAAAGGGCTCAGCCCTTTGGTCGCCGAAGGCTTCAAAACCGACTATTTTTGTAAAACCTTCGCTTTTTAAGGGTCGCTTCGGGCCGGGCGGCAACCGTGGCTGAAGTCGGGATCGTAGAGTTTCGAGGCCGTGGTGCTGCCCTGGCCGGGCAGGACAAGGAACACGGTCTGGCGGTCGATGCCTGCGGCCCGCACCGTGGCCGCCAGTTCGGCGATGGTGGTCCAGAGGCGTTTTTCGCCGGGCCAGCCCAGGCGGTGGGCCAGGGCCACCGGCGTTTCGGGCGGATAGCCGCCGGCGAGCAGACCTTCGGCCACGCCTTCGGGGTCGCCGGCCGAGAGGTAGACGGCCATGGCGGATTGGTGGCGGGCCAGATCGGCCAGATCCTCGCCTGGCGGCATGGGCGTGCGGCCGGCCAGCCGGGTGAGGATGAGCGTCTGGGTGACTTCCGGGGCGGTGAACGAGGTGGCAAAGGCGGCGGCGGCGGCCGAGGCCGAGGTGACGCCCGGGATGACGGCGTAGGGGATGTTTTCTGCGGCCAGCAGCGCCATCTGTTCGGCGATGGCCCCGTACAGGGCGGGATCGCCGGTGTGGACCCGGGCGGCCAGGCCGCCGGCGGCGGCGCAGTCGCGCAGGAGCGCATGGGTTTCGTCCAGGGCCAGGGGGGCGGAATCGACGACCTTTGCCCCGGGCCGGGCCAGGGCGACGATGGCCGGCGAGACCAGGGAGCCGGCATAGAGCACGAGATCGGCGGCGGCGATGATGCGGCTGGCCTTGACGGTGAGCAGCTCCGGGTCGCCTGGGCCGGCCCCGATAAAATAGACGCGGGGATCGGACGGGTCAGCCATGGGCGGCCTCCTTGGCGGCTGCAATGATGAAAACGGGATTGTCGGCGGCCAGCCGCAGATCCTGGGCGATGGGCAGTCCCTTGGCGGCCTGGATCTGGGTGACGGCGGTTTCCAGGCCGTGTGCGGCCAGGACGTCCAGGGCGTTTGTGAGCGACCCCAGCAGCACGGCGTTGACCACCAGCCGTCCACCCGGGGCCAGTCGGCGGCACAGCTCGGGGAGCAGGCCCGGGTTGCCGGACAGTCCGCCGCCGACAAAGACGCGCTCCGGGTCGGGAAGGGCTTCGAGCCCTTCGGGCGCGGCGGCCAGGACCGGGCAGACGGTGAGCGCGCCGGTGCGCTGGATGTTGGCGACAAGGTGGGCGTGGCGGGCCGGGTCGCGCTCCACGGCAAAGACCGGCCCGGGGGCGCATAACAGCGACGCTTCCAGGGCCACGGCCCCGGTGCCGGCCCCGATGTCCCAGACCACCTGGCCGGGCCGGGCGGCCAGGACGGCCAGGGACACGGCCCGGGCCGGGATCTTGGTGAACACGGCGTCGTCGCGGAAAAGCGCGTCGTCGGCCAGGCCGAGGTGCAGCGGCGCGGCGGGCGGGGCCGTGCGTTCAATGAGCGCCAGGGACAGGGGGGCGGTTTCCGTCGCGGCGGCCTCGGCAAGGGGCAGCCGACGGAGGCGCTCGCCGGGCAGGCCGAGGTTTTCGCCAATGGTCATGGCGAAGGTGTTGCCGCCGCGCGCCAGCAGGGCCGAGGCGATGGCGGCCGGGCTGTTGGCCGCGTCGGTGTAGACGGCGGCCGCGCCGTGGCGGGCCAGGGCGGCGAAAAGGGGGGTCACGTCGCTGCGGCCATGCAGCGATACCACGGGCAGGTTGTCCCAGGGCCGGCCGAGGCGGGAACAAGCCACGGCCACGGTGGTGACGTTGGGGTAAAAGCGCAAGGCCTGGGGACCGAAACGGGCCAGCAGCGTCTTGCCGATGCCGAAATAGAGCCCGTCGCCGTCGGCCAGCACGGCCACGTTTTCGCCGGCCTGTCGGGCGGCGGCCACGGCGTCGCACACGGCGTGAAGCGGCCCGGCGATGGGCAGGCGGCGGCCGGGATGGTCGGGAAAGGCGGCCAGGAGCCGACGGCCGCCGACCAGCACGTCGGCCGCGTCCAGGGCGGCGGCGGCTTCGGGGGGCAGGGTCGGCCGGCCGATGCCGCAACCCAGGACATGGATGGGGGGAAGGGGAGCCTGCGTCATGGGGAAAACGTCTACCCGGCCGGCGCGGCGCGGTCAAAAGGGGCTTGCCCTTTGGGCCAGTCTCGGTCACAGACTGGTTTATCCATATCCGGGAGGCGAACCATGGACGTAAGACAGACGGGCGTGCGGTTTACCGGCGGGGCGCTGTGGGCCTTTGGCTATGCGTTTTTATTCCTCATCCTTTTCCTCTTTATCATTCCCGGGGCCTGGGGAGCCGTGCCGTTCGCCATCTGGTGGACGTCGCATCTGGCTTTCGAGGACGGCGGCCGGGCGGAGTTCACCGGCCGGGCCAAGGACGTCTGGGTGCTGTTCGCGGTGCTGGCGGTTTTGACCTATCTGCCGAGCCTGGCCACCATGGGGCTGCCCAAGGACAGCGGCAAGACCCAGCTCATCCAGGTGCTCATGGGGCTGGCGCTTTTCCCTCTGGACGCGGCCGTGAAGCTGCCGGTCTACCGCTGGTTTATTGAAAATATCCGCCTGGAACCGGGCGGTTCGGCCCGTTTCACCGGAACCTACGGCCCGTACCTGGGCTGGGCGGCGTTGGTTGCCGTGTCGGTGCTGACCATCATCGGCTGGGCCTGGGCCATGACCGCCATGATGCGTTGGTTTTGCCGCCACATCGAAGCCGACGCCTTTTCCGTGGAATTTCACGGCAAGGGGTTAGCCCTTTTATGGCGCGGCTTTGTCTGGACCATCGGCATGGTCTTCATCATTCCCATCCCCTGGGTGCTGCGCTCCATGTTCGGCTGGTGGGCCGACAACCTCGTGGTGGTCCGCCGCTAACCCTCGTCCCTGGCGCACTGGGGCGCTGCAGCCAAGCTGCCGCCCGCCGACGCGTAGCCTCCCAGCCGCGGCCATTCGGGGTTTCCAAAGGGGCTCAGCCCCTTTGGCCGCCGGAGGCATTCTTCCTCTTCTCTTTTCTTTTCTACACCTTACTTCAGCCCCGTCCAGACCCGCAGCGCGCCCAGCCCGAACAGTCCCCAAGCCGGCCAGACGCCGTTGTCCCCGAGAGTCAGGGCGGCCAGGAAGCCGGCGGCCATGAGGGTCGCGCCCACGGCCAGGGGGCGCAGGCCCAGGCGCAGGCGGTCGGTGATAAATTCGAGGGTTTCCGGGGAGACCTTGACCCGCAGGTTGGATTCGCTGAGGTCGGTGAGCACGGTCTTGGCCCGGCGCAGGGTGAGCGGCAGGCTTTGGAGTTCGCCGCGCAGGGTGGGGAAGAGTCCGGCCTCGGCTCCCAGCGCCCGGGTGAGGTTATGGCGCAGGCGCGGCAGGATGTCCTTGACGCCGTTGAAGTTGTCGATGGCCGTGGCTCCCAGTCCCTCGATGAGGGCGCTGGCGCGCATGACGTAGACGATGTCCTGGGGCACCTTGAAGGGCAGGTCCTTCATGGAGTCGAGGACCGAGAAGGCGAGCGCCTGCATGGAGGCGGCGGACAGGCTGGCGTCGCCGAAGATGTCGAACATGCGTTCGGCGAATTCCATCATTTCGGAGGGATCGGCTCCGGCGGCGACGATGCCCAGGCGTTTGCAGGCGGCGATGAAGGTTTCGTAGTCGCGGTCATGGGCGGATTTGGCGACTTCGATCATGGCCACCCGGGTGTCGGCGGGCAGGCGTTTGACCATGCCAAAGTCGAGCAGGGTGAGCGCGCCGCCGGGCCGCACGAGGATGTTGCCGGGGTGCGGGTCGGCGTGGAAGTAGCCGCGCACGAGCATTTGTTCGATGTAGAAGTCAATCAGCGCGTCCAGGACCGTGGAAAAGGGGATGCCGGCGGCGCGCAGGCTGGCCAGGTCGTCGATGCGCCAGCCGGTTTCGTAGCTCATGACCAGGGCGTGGACGCTCGAAAGCTCGGGATAGGGCCTGGGCAGGCGCACGGGGCCTTGGCCGTAGGCGTCGGTGAACTTGCGCAGGTTGGCCAGCTCCACGGACAAGTCGGCTTCGCGCACGATCATGGCGGAAAATTCCGTGAGCACGGCCTCGACGGAATTTTTCGTGGCGCTGGCGAAAAACGGGGTGAAGGCCCCGAGCATGGCCCGGATGGCGGCGATGTCGGCGCGCACCTGCTTTTCGACGCCCAGGCGTCGCAGCTTGACGGCGACGAGGCTGCCGTCCGGGAGCGTTGCGGCATGGACCTGGCCGATGGAGGCGCTGGCCAGGGGCGTGTCGTCAAAGGTGGCAAAGGGCGGGGCGTCGCCGAAGGCCAGGCGGAAGGCGGCCTGGAAATCGGCCTGGGGCATGGGATCGACTTCGTCGTGGACGCCGCGCAGTTCGGCCAGGTAGTCCTCGGGGAAAAAATCGGCCCGGGTGGCCAGCACTTGCGCCAGTTTGACGAAGCACACGCCCAGGGTCAGGACGGCGTCTTTCAGCCGGCGCGGCGGCAGGGGAGCCAGAAACAGGAAGCGTTCCCTGCGCCGCACCAGCACGAAGACGGTATGGAGAAAGCGGAACGTCAGCCAGAGGCGGCCCGGGGACGGCGGGCGGGGCATCAAGACGACTTTTTCTTGAGCAGCGCCTTGAGTTCGGCGATGTCGTCCTTGGTGGCCAGGCCCATTTCCTCCAGGACTTTTTTCACTTCCTCGCGCACGCGTCCGGCCAGGGCTTCTTCTTCCTTCTTGGCCCGGGCCTTGGCGTCCTCAAGGAACTGCTTGGCCTCGTCGCGGGAGACTTCGCCGCGTTTTTCCAGTTCGCCGAGCACTTCGCCCAGCTTGTCCTTGGCCAGAAAGGCCGCGCCCAGGCCCATGGAGAGGAGATCGACGGGTTTCATGCGCACCTCGCTTGGGTTGTCAGGCTACTATGGGAATTCGGACCTCCGGCGTCAAGGCCGGAAGGCCCGGTCCGGGCGTCCGGGCCAAGGCGGCCCTTGCGGGCCGGCAGGCTGGTGGAGTAAGAGATAACCCGGCGCTAGCACGGGCCTTTCGAAGACAGATTGAAGGCGGTGGCATGGCGAAGGTCCCCATCGACGCGGTGGCGTCGGGCATGGAACTGGCGGGCGACGTGGTCGGCCGCAACGGCCGGATGCTCGTGCCGGGCGGCACGGTGTTGACCGCCGGGCACCTGCGGGTGCTGCGCATCTGGGGCGTGCCCGAGATCGAGATCGTGGCCGGAACGGAACCGGCCGGGGTTTCGCCCGCCGCGCCGCCCGTCGACGCCCAAGCCGAGGCGGCGGTGGCGGCCCGGTTCGCCCTCGCCGGAACCGCGCACGGCGTCGGGGCCGAACTGTTTCGGCTGTGCCTCAAGGATCTGGCCGCGCCGGACCGGTGTCCTCTGCCGCCTTCGGTCCGGCCAAACGTGAAGGCGTCGGCCGCGCCCCTGCCCCCCGCCCCCGCGACCCCGGAGGCGCTCATCGAGGGTGACCCCTCCCTGGCGAGCTTTCCCGACATCTATTTCCGGCTGCAGGAAGCCATCCGCGACCCGGCCTCCTCGGCCGGCCGTATCGCCGGCATCATCGGCAGCGACCCGGGGCTGGCCGCCTGTCTGCTGCGCCTAGCCAACAGCCCGTTCTACGCCCTGGGCCGGCCCGTGGATTCGCTTATGCGCGCGGTCATGGTCATCGGGGCCGGGGAACTCGGCCAGCTCGCCCTGGGCGTGGCCGTGGTGTCGCGGTTCGGCGATCTGCCCGAGGGCGCGATCACCATGCGCCAGGCCTGGGAACATGCCGTGGGCTGCGGGGTGTTGGCCCGGGCGCTGGCCGCCCAGATGGGCGGCCGGGAGGACGAGCGGCTGTTCGTGGCCGGCCTGCTCCATGACCTGGGACGGCTGGTCCTGCTGCGCCGGCTGCCCCGGCACACGGCCCGGGCCATGGCCCTGGCCCGGGAGGCGCGCACGCCCCTGTGGCTGGCCGAGCGCGAGGTGCTGGGTTTTGACCACGCGGCCGTGGGCCGGACCCTGCTCGCCCATTGGCAGTTGCCGGCCGGGCTGGCCGAGGCGGCCGGCGGCCATCACGGCGGCCCGGAGATGGGGCTGGACGCGGCCATTGTCCAGGTGGCCGACGCGGCGGCGGTGGCGGCGGGATTTGGCTCCAACGGCTCGCCGTTGGTGCCGCCGGTCACGGACGCGGTCTGGCAGCGCCTGTCCTTGCCGGTCTCGGCCCTGTCCGTGGCCCTCTCCCAAGCCCGGCGGCAGGTGGGCGACATCGTGTCCACCCTGCTGCCCAACTGACGGCCATGGAAAACGACGCCCGTCTGGAATTTTTAAGCGCCCGGGTGCAGAGCCTCGTGCGCGAGAAGGAAGCCGCCCTGACCGCCCTGGAGTCGGCCTCGCGCCTGGGGCATTTCGATACCAGCTACGCCGCCCTGGACGGACCGGAACCCATCCTGGAAGAGATCGCCGCCCGGGCGGCCGAACTGCTGCCCATGCCGGCGGCGGCGGTCTACCTCATCGACGAGGCCAGCCAGGACGTGGCCCTGGCCCACCG
This sequence comes from Pseudomonadota bacterium, assembly GCA_023435825.1. Taxonomy (GTDB): domain Bacteria; phylum Desulfobacterota; class Desulfovibrionia; order Desulfovibrionales; family Desulfovibrionaceae; genus Solidesulfovibrio. The sequence continues at coordinate 7,212 of JAEZMB010000021.1, forward strand.
GCGCGGCGCGGCCGACGGGTTTGATCCCGAAGCCGAGATCGACGCCCTCATTAACGACCACTCCTTCGCCTTTGCCCTGGGCCGGCGGGGCCCGACCTTTTTCGAGGCCGCCACGACCCGGGGACGGCTGCTGCTGCATCCCCTGGCCACGCCGTCGCGGGTGCGCGGCATGTTCGTGGGCCTGGTCCACGGCCCGGCCGGCGAGGCCACGGACACGGCCCTGGCCCTGCTCTCCGTGGTCCTCAACGCCGGGGCTCAGGCCCTGGAAAGTTTCGCCCTGTACCGCCGCATGCGCGGCGTCAACGCCGCCCTGGAAGAGACCGTGGCCGCGCGCACGGCCGAACTGCGCCAGGCCTACGAGCAGGTGCGCCTGGTCATCGACGCCATGCCGGCCGGGGTGGTGGTCATCGACGCCGGGGATCACCGCATCCTGGACATCAACCCGGCCGGTCTGGCCATGCTGGGGCAGACCCGGGGGGACGTGGTGGGGCGCACCTGTTTCGACTGCTTCTGCCCGGCCCAGCGCGGGGCCTGCCCCATCGTGGACCTCGGCCAGGAGCTGGTCAGCGTGGAGCGGGTGGTGCGGTGCGCCGCCGGGCGCATGGTCCCCATCCTCAAGACGGCGGTGCGGGCCACCCTTGGCGGCCGGCCGTGCGTGGTGGAGAGCTTCATCGACATCTCGGAACAGAAAAAACTGGCCGAGCTGCGCGAGGACGTGGAACGCATGACCCGCCACGACCTCAAATCGCCCTTGACCGGCATCATCGGCCTGCCCGAGATGCTGCTCGGCGACCCGGATTTGCCGCCCCATGTCAAGGAATTGATCGGCCTGATCAAGGAAGCCGGGCTCAAGATGCTCGGCATGATCAACCTGTCGCTGGACCTCTACAAGATGGAAACCGGGACCTACGCCCTCGATCCCCGGCCGGTGGATCTGGCCGGCGTGCTGCGCGGCGTGGCCCGGGATCTGGAGCCGCTGTTCTCGGCCAAGGAACTGACCCTGGCTTTTGAGACCGATGGCGCGCCCGGACTGGCCGGCCCGGTGACGGTGCTGGGCGAGAAGCTGCTCTTGGTGTCGCTTTTTGCCAATCTGCTCAAGAACGCGGCCGAGGCCTCGCCCGAAGGCGGCGAGGTGCGCCTGGCCCTGTCCGGGCGCGACCGGGTCTGGATCAGCATCCACAACGCCGGGGCCGTGCCCAGGGCCGTGCGCGACCGGTTTTTCGAGAAATACGCCACGGCCGGCAAAGCCGGCGGCACCGGCCTTGGGGCCTATTCGGCCCGGCTCATCGTCCACAACCTCGGCGGCGACATCGACTTTTTAAGCGACGAGGACCAGGGCACCACGCTGTTTCTCTCCATTCCCCGGCCGATTTGAGCGGCCCGGCCGCATTCCCGGTTGCAACGCTTCGGGCAATGGGCCATAGGTAAGGGTAGGATGGCCCGCGCGGGCCGTTTCAACCCCAAGACGCCAAAGGAGCATCCCCCATGAGCGATCTGATCGTCGTTGGCTATGACGACATGTTCAAGGCCGAGGAAGTGCGGCTCAAACTGCTTAAGATGCAGAAGGAATACCTCGTCGACCTGGAAGACGCCGTGGTGGCCGTGAAAAAGGAAGACGGCAAGGTGAAGCTCAACCAGATGTACCACCTGGCCGCCTCGGGCGCGGTGGGCGGCGGATTCTGGGGCATGCTCATCGGCCTGATCTTCCTCAATCCCATCCTCGGAGCCGTTGTCGGGGCCGGGGCCGGCGCGGCGGCCGGGGCGCTGTCCGACGTCGGCATCGACGACGACTTCATGAAAAAACTGGCCGACCAGCTCCAGCCCGGCACCTCGGTGCTGTTTGTGCTCATCCGCAAGATGACCGCCGACAAGGTCCTTGACGAGCTGTCCGGCACCGGCGGCAAGGTGCTCCAGACCTCCCTGTCCCACGAGGACGAGACCAAGCTTCAAATTGCCCTGGACGCGGCCAAGGCTTCGGCCTAGCGCAACCCGGCGGCGTTGTTTCAAGGCCCTGTCGCGATGCGGCAGGGCCTTTTTGCGTGGGGCGGTATGGTAATGGGTACCGGCGTACCTGCGCGTGCCTGCTTGCGCCGCCGCGTTTCAGGGCGCATAGGCTTGGGCAAACGTCCCATGGGAGGCTTGTCCATGAAGACCCTGTTCGATCCGGTCGCCGTCGGGGGACGGCAGGCCAAAAACCGCCTGGTGCGCTCGGCCACCTGGGAACGCCTGGCCGACGCCGAGGGCCGGGCCACACCCGAACTGCTGGCCGTCTACGAGGCCTTGGCCCAGGGCGGGGTGGGAACCGTCATCGTCAGCGCCACCTCCGTCGATCCCGAAGGCGGCTCGATCCCCGGCCAGCTCGGCCTGGCCCGGCCCGAACACGTGGACGGGCACCGGCGCATCGTGGACACGCTCCACGCCCAAGGCTGTCTGGCCCTGGCCCAGTTCGCCTTCGCCGGTCGGGACGGGGCGCTCTGGTCGGCGGGCGACCCCAATACGGCGACCCTGGCCGGTCTGCCCGAACTGTTCGGCCGGGCCACGGTCCTGGCCCGCCAGGCCGGCTACGACGGGGCGCAAATCCACAGCGCCCACGGCTATTTCCTGAGCCAGTTCCTCAATCCGGCCACCAACGCCCGCACCGACGCCTACGGCGGTTCGCCGGCAAACGCCCGGCGGCTGCTCATGGACATCTGGGCGGCCATGGCCGGCGAAGCCGGCGAGGACTTCCTCCTGGCCGTCAAGCTCGATTGCCGGGACACGGCCGGCACGCCCGGCCTGGACCGGATCTGCCTGGAGACGGCCAAGGCCCTGGACGAGGCCGGCATCGACCTGGTCGAGGTCAGCGGCCTGGGCGGCAACCAGGGGATTTGCGGCGGCAAGAAACAGCCGCAGTCGGTCTTTCGCCGGGAAGCCGGGGAGGTGGCCGGGGCTGTTGGCGCGGCGGTGGCCCTGGTCGGGGCCAACCGTTCGCCCGAGGTCATGGAAGAAATCCTGGCGGAAACGGACGTGGCGCTTTTTGCCCTGTCGCGGCCGCTTTTGCGCGAACCCGATCTGCCGGCCCGCTGGGCGGCCGGGGACCGGCGGGGGGCGGCCTGCGTGTCCTGCGGCAAGTGCTACGACGAGGCCGGCAACGGCTGCTTCTTCACCCGCCGTCGGCCCGAGGCCTGATTCCCGGGGCCAGACGGCCGGCGCTGGCCTGCTCGCACGGCCGGCGGCGGCTAGCGGCTGGCCGCCGGCCAAGCGCCGTCACGGCGAAAAAGGCCCTGTCGCAATGCGGCAGGGCCTTTGATCGTGTCGGGCAGGGGAGCGGCTCGTGTCGCGTCCCTTAAAAAATACGCTGGTATTTGTTAAGAACAATACATGGTTTTCGCTCGTTGACGACAAAACACCATGTGCGTTTTTCGCGGACGCGACACTAGTCGTCGGCGGCGGCGACGGGGCCGTGAAAGGCGATGGAGACGATCTCGTAGTTGATCTTGCCGCGCGGTGCGTCGACGACGATCTCGTCGCCCACGAACTTGCCCAGCAGGGCCAGACCCACCGGAGACAGCAGCGAGATGGAGCCCTTGCTGGGTTCGGCTTCGTCCGGGCCGAGCAGGGTGTACTTTTTCACGTCGCCGGTATCCACGTCCTCGATTTCGACGGTGGCCCCGAAAATGACCTGTTCGCCGCCCAGGGTGGCCAGGTCGATGACGTTGAAGCGCGACATGCGGGATTCGATGTAGTTGATGCGGGCTTCAAGCATGCCCTGGCGTTCACGCGCGGCTTCATAGCCGGCGTTTTCGCGCAGGTCGCCTTCCTCGCGCGCTTCCTTGATGGCCAAAATGACGCCGGGGCGCTCTTTCTTGAGCCGTTCCAGCTCGCGTTCCAGCCGTCTGAAGCCCTCAACGGAAATAGGGATGCTTTCCATCGGCAATACCTTGCAATCGGGTGATGTTGGAGTGTCTGGGCATTAACGAGAGCGGCCCCGCCCCGAGAAAGGGCGCGGCCGCCGAAAGATCATGGAAATAGTCATGCGGACAAGGACGGTTTTCTCATTAGTCCATACCGCGCTTGGGGTCAAGACGGGAGTTGTCCGGCCGGCCGCGGCTCGGGTATAGGGGACGTCCACCGGGCACATCGCCCAAGGAGGACGTATGCGCGTCTATCTCGCCGGTCCGCTTTTCACCCTGGCCGAGCGCCGCTTCATGGCCCACCTGCGCGACCTGGCCGGGGCACTGCCCGGGGTCGAGCCGGTCTGGCCGGGCGACTTGTTTCCGGCCCAGGAGCTGGCCGACCTGGGCGAGGCGGCCAAGCACCATATTTTCAACGGCTGCGTCGAGGCCCTGGACGGCTGCGATCTGGTCGTGGCCGTCCTGGACGGCCCGGCCGTGGACGACGGCACGGCCTGGGAGGTGGGCTACGCCTATGCCCGGGGGCTGCCGTCCTGGGGGTTGCGCACGGATTTTCGCAACGCCGGCGACACCGGGCAATCCCTGGTCAACTGCATGATCGAATGCGCCTGTCAGACGATCCACCGCGATATCGAGGGTTTGCTGGCCGATCTCGCCCGCCGGGCCGGTGGCGCATAACCAAAGTTTCATTTGCGGGGATGTTCGATTTGACATAGATTCGTGACTCTCAATCAGGCGTTGGCTCTGTCTTGAACCTCAACCCGGGTGGACGGCAGTCATGACGGAAACGTGTCAAGATCCGCTGCTGTTTCTGGTGGATAGGCTTTGTTGCAACGTCTATCTGGACGGCGGCGGCAACGTGCGGCTGGGCTTTTCCCGGCGGCACGGGCTGGCCGATATGATGACCGCCCAAAGCATTGTCCGTTCCCACGCCGGTCTGCTGCGCGACCGGTTGCGCCAACTCGGGCGCGGCGTCGAAGCGCCGGTCGCTGACGGGCCTTCCCTGGCCGAGCATGTGGCTCTCGGCCCTTTTTGCCCTCTGGTCTAGCCGCTTTCCCCTCCCTGCTTTCCGTTTTTCCAGACGCCCGCTTCGGGGGCGTTTCGTTTCTGGCGTCCAGCGGTCCGGCTCGTCTGGTCCGGCGGGGTCCCTTTTTGTGGAAAACGATTTTCAAAATTGATTGACATTGATATTGAATTTCATTTACAAGCCATTCCCACGGGAGCAAGCCCAGCCTGCCGCCCGGCGACCGCGCTTGTCAGGGCCTGAAGCAGGGCTTTCCGGCAGGCCGGGATGTGGAAGAATTTTTGCCGGACCGGCGGATGGACCGACCGTCGAGGCTGCATAAGGAGGAACGGCATGGTAGTGTCTTTGAGAAAACTGGCCGTCAATCAGAAGGGTTGCATCAAGGCCGTCACGGCCAGCGGCGAAATGGGCCGGCGCATTCGCGACATGGGGCTGGTGCCCGGGACGCCGATCATGGTGGTCGGCCACGCGCCCCTGGCCGATCCGGTGGCCCTGCGCATGCGCGGTTTTACGTTGTCGCTTCGCAACAGCGAGGCCGACTGCATCACCGTGGAGGCGCTCTAGGCCATGCCGACCATCAAAGTGGCCGTCTCCGGCCAGCCCAACTGCGGCAAAAGCACCATGTTCAACGCCCTGACCGGCGGCTCGGCCCGGGTCGGCAACTATCCCGGCATCACCGTGGACCGCCTGGAAGGCGTCTACCAGCAAAACGGCGACAGGATGCATCTGGTGGACCTGCCCGGCACCTATTCCCTGACCTCCTATTCCATGGAGGAGCTGGTCGCCAGAAACGTCATCGTGGACGAGCACCCTGACGTCGTCATCAACATGGTCGACGCCACGGCCCTGGAGCGCAGCCTGTATCTGGCCGTGCAGTTCATGGAGATCGGCGCGCCCATGGTCCTTGGCCTCAACATGATGGACGAGGTCAAGCGCAACGGCGTGACCATCGACGTGAAAAAGCTTTCCACGCTGCTTGGCGTGCCCGTGGTGCCCTGCGTGGCCCGGGTGGGCGAGGGCCGCGAGGAACTCATGAAGGCCGTGGCCGCCGCCTACAAGGCCTCAAACGGCCAATGGAAGCCCATCCAGCTGTCCTACGGCCCGGAACTCGACCCGGTCATCGAGCGCATGACCGCGATGATCACCGAGGCCGGCTTCCTGGCCGACCGCCACGATCCCCGCTGGGTGGCCATCAAGTACCTGGAAAACGACGAGCAGGTCATCGAGAAAGGCCGGGCCGCCGGCCCCCTTTCGGCCAAGCTCGAAGCCCTGTGCCAGGAAACCGAGGTCCACACCCGCCAGCACATGGGGGCCACCCCCGACGCCATCATCGCCGACTGGCGCTACGGCTTCATCAACGGCCTGCTCAAGCAGGGCGTGGTGTCCGGCGGCGACGAACTGCGCCGCACCTCTTCGGATTCCATCGACCGCGTCGTCACCCACAAGGTGCTCGGCCCGCTTATCATGCTGGCCGTCCTGTGGCTCATGTTCCAGATCACCTTTACCCTGGGCGAGTATCCCAAGGGCTGGCTGGAAGCCGGTTTCGAGTGGCTGGCCGGGGTCGGCACGGAGGTCATCCCCGAGGGCGATCTGCAGTCGCTGATCGTCTCCGGCATCATCGGCGGCGTCGGCTCGGTCATGAGCTTCACGCCGCTGATCCTCATCATGTTCGCCATGCTCGTCTTCCTGGAAGACCTCGGCTACATGGCCCGGGTGGCCTACATGATGGACAAGGTCATGCGGATCTTCGGCCTGCACGGCATGTCGGTCATGCCGCTGATCATGTCCGGCGGCATCCCCGGCGGCTGCGCCGTGCCGGGCGTCATGAGCGCGCGCACCCTGCGCAGCCCCCGCGAGCGCCTGGCTACCATCCTCACCGCCCCGTTCATGGTCTGCGGGGCCAAGACCACGGCCTACCTCATGCTCGTGGCCGCCTTTTTCCCGGACAACCCGACCCGGGCCATGTTCCTGGTAGTGCTGGCCGCCTGGGGCTTCGTGCTCCTCGTGTCCCGTCTTCTGCGCTCCACCGTGGTTCGGGGCGAGTCCACGCCCTTTGTCATGGAGATCCCGCCCTACCGGTTGCCCACCCTGCGCGGCGTCGCCCACCACACCCTGGAGCGGGTCTGGCAGTACGTCAAAAAGGCTGGCACCGTGATCCTGGCCGTGTCCATCCTCATGTGGGCCGTGATGACCTTCCCCAAGCTTTCCGAGGAGACCGTGGCCGCTTTCGACGCCCGGCGCGACGCCGCCGTGGAGCAGGTCAAGGCCGACAATCCGGCCGCCAGCGAGGAAGATCTGGCGGCGCTCACCGAGGATGCCACCAAGGCCATCGAGGACGAGCAGAACGAAGAGGCGCTCAAGAACTCCATCGGCGGGCGCGTGAGCATGTTCCTGAGCCCGGCCACGGAGCTGGCCGGCTTTCCCTGGCAGGCCAACGTGGCCCTGCTCGGCGCGTTCGCGGCCAAGGAAGTCTTCGTCTCCACCATGGCCACGGCCTATTCCATGGGCGATGTCGATCCCGAGGAGTCGGAGTCCCTCAGCGAAAAGCTGGCCGCCGACCCGGCCTGGACCCTGCCGGCCATCCTGAGCGTCTTTGCCTTCATGCTCCTGTACACGCCCTGCATGGTCACGGTGGTGACCATCGCCCGGGAAACCAACTGGAAGTGGGCGACCTTCTCGGTCTTTGGGTCCATGGCCTTCGCCTTCGCCGTGTCCGTGGTCATCTACCAGGTCGGCAAGCTGTTCCTGGTCTGACGACGCCCCTTTGCAACGCCAAAACGCCCGGAGAGCCGCGTCTCTCCGGGCGTTTTGTTTTGGGGAAAAGGGACGGGGGCCGGGATGCCCGGCCAGGAAGCGAACGCGGCTTGTCCCTCGACGGCGGGAGCGAGCCAGGCGATGTGCGGCCGGCGGCCCCCAGGCCGCTGGAGAGCCATTTCGCTGTCGTGGGGCGGTTCGGTCCGAGTTCCGGTCGATCCGCCGCCGTCTTGCCGGGCTGCCTCCTCCCGCGTCGGCAGGCGGAACGCTCCGGCAAAAAAAGCGCCCCGGACGGTCGGTCCGGGGCGCTTTGTCGGCGAAGGGAAGGGCGGCGGCCTAGCGGAAGACCACGGTCTTGTTGCCGAACACGATCACCCGGTCCTCCAGGTGCCAGGTCACGGCCCGGGCCAGCACGGTGCGCTCCAGCTCGCTGCCCATGGCTTTGAGGTCGGCCACGCTGTGGCGGTGGGTCACCCGCGCCGTGTCCTGTTCGATGATGGGGCCGGCGTCGAGCTCGGCCGTGACGTAGTGGGCCGTGGCCCCGATGAGCTTGACGCCCTTCTCGTGGGCCTGGCGGTAGGGGTCGGCCCCGACGAAGGCCGGCAGGAAGGAATGGTGGATGTTGATGACCCGGTTGTCGTAGGGCCGCAGGAAATCCCCCGAGACCACCCGCATGTAGCGGGCAAGGACCAGCAGGTCCACGCCGGCCCCGAGCAGTTCGGCCATGCGGGCCTCGGCCTCGGGCATCCCGCCGTCGCCCACCGGCACGCAGTGGTAGGGCACGCCGAAGCCTTCCACGGCCTCGCGCGGGTCCTCGTGGTTGCCGATGACCATGGCGATGTCGCAGGGCAGCTCCTTGCGGGCGTAGCGCCACAAGAGCTCCATCAGGCAGTGGTCATGGCGCGAAACGAGGATGGCCACGCGCTTGGGCACGTCGGAGTAGGACAGCCGCCAGTCCATGTCGAAGCGGTTGCCCACCACCTCGCCAAACGCGGCCTCCAGGGCGGCCCGGGACACGTCGATGTAGGGCGTGTAGAATTCCAGGCGCATGAAAAACGTGCCGCCCTCGGGATCGGTGGAGTGCTGGTCGAGGTCGATGATGTTGGCCCCGTGGGTGTAAAGAAACGTGGTCACGGCGGAGACGATGCCGGGCCGGTCGGGGCAGGTGATGCGCAGTCGGGCGGTGGCGGACATGGTTTGTGGTCCTTTTGCGGTTTCTTTGCCGGAAAAACCGGGAAAAAGGGCATAGCCCAGAACGCCTTCCGACGCCAGCGGGGAGGCGGCAAAGAATGTTCGGACAATATTGTCAAAATCTGAAAATTATTTTACTGACTCCCGGTCCCGCGGGCCGTTGTCGGCTTCAACCGGAGGCTTTGCCGAACCCGGCGGTCTTTCGGCAGTTCCCGGAAAACCGGGCCCGGGGCGGGTCTGGGCAAAGCCGGGTTTGCAGCCTTTGCCGGGATTTTTCAGAAAGTTCAATGGTTCCATGTTGATAGCGATTCGTCCCGTCATCGGACGTTTCACAAAAATGTTGGACGCACAGGTCCGGGGGATTCCCTTCAATCTGGACTTGCGCTATAGACCGGGTCTTGGAGTCAAGGTGTAAGTACTTGAAATCGACTGCAAACAGGAGGCGTTCATGAAAAGGTCCTGGCTGATTGCCCTTTTTTGCGTTCTGGGCCTGGCTTCGCCGGTCCGGGCGGCCGACACCGTCAAACTGGGTTTCAACATCCCGCTGACCGGCGACATCCCTGACGTCGGCGAATCGTCCAAGAACGCGGCCGAGATGCTCAAGAAGAAGATCAACGACGCCGGCGGCCTGAAAGTGGGCGACAAAACCTACAAAGTCGAATTCGTTTACGAAGACAACGAGTCCAAGGCCGAATCCGCCCTGTCCGCCACCCGCAAGCTCATCACCCAGGACGGCGTCATCGGCATGGTCGGCCCTCAGTCCAGCAAGCAGGCCGTGCCCGCCGGCGAGGCCGCCAATGAGCTGAAGACCCCCATGATGGCCCCCTGGTCCACCAACCCCAACACCACCAAGGCCCGCCCCTACGTTTTCCGAGGCTGCTTCCTGGACACCTTCCAGGGTCCCACCGCCGCCAAGTTCGCCAGCGAAGAGTTCAAGGCCAAGAAGGCCGCCGTGCTCTACGACATCGCCTCCGACTACCCCAAGGGCCTGGCCGAGGACTTCAAGGCCGCCTTTGAAAAGATCAACGGCCCCGGTTCGGTTGTCGCCTTCGAGACCTTCACCACCAAGGACGTGGACTTCTCGGCCCAGCTGACCAATATCGCCAAGTCCGGCGCCGAAGTGCTCTTCGTGCCCCAGTACTACAACGAAGTGCCGCTGATCGTGCAGCAGGCCAAGTCGCTCGGCTTCAACAAGCCCGTGCTCGGTTCCGACTCCTGGGGTTCCGGCGACCTGATGGGCCTTTGCGGCGACAACTGCAAGGGCTTCTACTTCGTCACCCACTACGCCGCCGCCGGCGCCCAGGGCAAGACCAAGGAATTCATCGACGAGTACACCAAGCTCTACAAGAAGACCCCCGACGACGTCGCCGCCCTGACCTGGGACGGCGCCAACCTGATGCTCGCCGCCCTGCAGTCCGCCGGCCCCCTGTCCGGCGACCTGGCCAAGGACCGCGAGTCCCTGATGAAGGCCATGGCCGGCATCAAGAAGTTCGAAGGCATCACCGGCAACATGTCCTATCCCGCCACCGGCGACCACGACCCCATCAAGTGCGCCGTGGTGGTCAAGATCGACGACGCCGGCAAGTTCGCCTTCTACAAGTCCGTCTGCCCGTAGACGTAAGTCCCGTGAACCTTGGCGGGGGGGGGGGGGCGGCCGGGCCG
>JAEZMB010000030.1 GCA_023435825.1 Pseudomonadota bacterium
CCCCCCCCCCCCCCGCCCCCCCGGGGGGGGGGGGGGGGCGGCGCCCCCCCCCCCCCCGGCTCCCTGGGAATCGACGCTATTCGCTCACCTTGTTGTTGCGCTGGGCCTGTTCCAGCTTCTTCACATCTTCCGGCGAGAGCTTGGGCCGGTCGATGGTCAGGGTGATCTTGTCGATCTTGCCGGTAAAGGCGAACGGCGGCTTGTAGTCCGCGTCGTTGACGCCGGTCAGCGTGTCCGAGCCCACGTCCAGAGCCTCGTCCCATTGCAGGATAAACGGCAGGGTATGTTCCATCTTCTGGGTGTCCACGGCCTGGCCGTCCACCTTGAGCACGCCCGTTCCGCCGCGTCCGACGCCCGAGAAGTTATTGAACGCCAGTGTCCCCATGCCTAAGCCGTCATAGGTAAAGTCGAATTCCAGCACATGCTTGCCGGGTGTGAGTTCCGGGCCTTCCCAGCGCACGCGCTTGAGGTCGACCAGATTCCACAGGAACACGGGCTTGCCCTTGAGGACATAGAAGCCATAGCCGGCGAAGCGGCCGCCCTGGGTGATGAGCATGCCTTCGCCGCCGCTTGCCGGAATCTCCACCTCGGCCTTGAAGTTGTAGGAAGCGTCGAGGATCGACGGCGCATCGCCGTTGGGCGTGCCGGTCAGCGGCAGCGTCCAGGTAAAAACGTTTCGACCCGCTGTGATGCTCGGCCGCGGGGTGATCATGCGCGTCGCCACGGAGGTATCCAGCGGCAGCACCTGGTACTTCTTGGCCTCTTGCATGAACAGCGCCTGCATCTGCTTGACCTTGTCCGGATGCTTGGCGGCCAGATCCGTGGACTGGGTCCAGTCGGCGTTGAGGTCATAGAGTTCCCAGGGGAAGGTCATGGGATCCTTGGCCGGAGACATCATGTCCCAGGGCGGCCGCATGACCTTGGTGCTGGCCAGCCAGCCCTCATGGTAGAGGGCCCGGTCGCCGAACATTTCAAAGTACTGTGTCTTGTGCGTCGAGGGCGCCTTGGCGTTTTTCGCATCGAACGTATAGGCCATGCTCACGCCTTCGATGGGGCTTTGCTTGATGCCGTCCACGGTCTTGGGCTGCTTGACGCCCGTGGCTTCCAGGATGGTGGGCACGATGTCGATGACGTGGTGGAACTGGTGGCGGATGCCGCCCTTGTCCGTGATGTGGCCGGGCCAGGAGATAGCCATGCCCTGGCGCACGCCGCCCAGGTGGGAGGCGATCTGCTTGGTCCAGCTGAAAGGCGTGTCAAAAGCCCAGGCCCAGGGCACGGCCATGTGGTTGTAGGTCTTGTCGGAGCCCCAGACGTCGTAGAAGTACTTGAGCTGGTCTTCCACGGGCACGGTGACGCCGTTGAACATGGCCACTTCGTTGGGCGTGCCGACAAGGGTGCCTTCGGAACTCGTGCCGTTGTCGCCGTTGATGTAGATGATGAGCGTATTGTCGAGCTTGCCCATGTCCTCCACGGCCTGGATGACGCGACCGATCTCATGATCGGTGTAGGCCACATAGGCGGCGAAGACGTCGGCCTGGCGCACGAACATCTTTTTTTCGTCGTCGGTGAGCGTCTCCCACTTCTTCAGGAGATCGTCCGGCCAGGGAGTCAACTTGGCGTCGGCCGGGATGACGCCGAGCTTTTTCTGGTTGGCGAAGATCTCCTCGCGCAGGGCGTTCCAACCCTTGTCGAACAGATGCATGTCGCTGATCTTCTGGATCCATTCCGGGGTCGGATGGTGCGGCGCGTGGGTGCCGCCGGGCACGTAGTAGACAAAAAACGGCTGGTCCGGGGACAGGGCGTTCAAGCGGTTCATGTAGGCGATGGCGTCGTCGGCCATGGCCGTGGTCAGGTTCCAGCCGGGCTTGTCCAGGAAGGGGTAGATCTGGGTGGTGTTGCGGAAGAGGTTGGGCTCCCACTGGTTGGCGTCGCCGCCCACGAAGCCGTAGAAGTACTCAAATCCCATGCCGATGGGCCACTGATCGAAGGGGCCGTCCTGGCTGGCCTGGAAGGCCGGGGTGTTGTGGTCCTTGCCGAACCAGGAGGTGCGGTAGCCGTTGTCTTTCAGGATGCGGCCGATGGTGGCCTTGTCCTTGGTGATGAAGCTGTCGTAGCCGGGATAGCCCGTGGCCTGCTCGGCGATGACGCCAAAGCCCACGGAGTGGTGGTTGCGGCCGGTGATGAGCGCGGCGCGCGTGGGCGAACACAGGGCCGTGGAGTGGAAGTTGGTGTAGCGCAGCCCTTGCCCGGCGATGCGGTCCAGGGCCGGGGTGGGGATGACGCCGCCAAAGGTGCTCGGCACGCCGTAACCCGAGTCGTCGGTCATGATGAGGAGCACGTTGGGCGCGCCCTTGGGCGGCACGATGCGCGCCGGCCAGTAAGGTTTGGACTGGGGCGCGGTGTCCTTGATGACGCCGCCGAATTTCTGCGGCGGGGCCGGGAGCTGGTCGCCGGGAATGGCGACGGTGGCGCTCGGCGAGCCGGGCGGCCCTCCCGGCTGGGCGGCGACCGGGGCCGAGGCCAAGGCGGCCAGGCAACACGCGGTCAAAAACATGGCGAAGATGCGTCCCATGACGTCCTCCGAGGGTTTGTTCCGCACTTGGCCTCAGGGCCTACGTCGCCACAAGCTCAGCTGGAATACGCCAGCAACCGCCTTCCCTGCGCAACAGCCGGCCCGGGGAGGCTCGCGCCGGCCGGGCGAGCCTCCCCGAAATCGGCGTCAGTACGGCTGGCCGAGCAGCCGCTGGGCGCTATTGTCCCGCACCGTCCAGCCCATGGCCCGCAGATTGCGGGCAAAGGCCGGGCTGACCTTGCCGGCGGCCCAGAGCTCCACGCCGGACGTCGGCATGGTCTGGGCCAAGGCGTTGAAGGCCTGGGCGATGGCGGCGTTGGTCTCGGTCCAGAAGAAGCAGTCCGTGGGGAAGACCAGCACCAGCTTGCCGTCGGCGTTTACCGCCGCCACGTGCCGGCCCACCGGCACGAAGCCCGAAAGCGGCGCGACATTGGCCTGATACCCGGCGTACATCCGGGCCATGCGCTGGCGGAAGTTGGCCACGTCCGGGTCGCCGGTGTCGGCCAGGAAACTCACGAAGGCGGTCTTGTTGCCCACGGTCGGCAGGTTGCCCAGGGCGGCCACGACGAGGCTTTGCTGGGTCGGGGTGAAGGCCTGGTTGGCCACGAAATAGGCTGCGGCATCGGCGGAGACGCCCATGGCGGCGAGCTGGGCCTGGTTTTGCTGGGCGATGGTCACCGGCGAGGCGGTGAGGTCGATGTTGTTGAGCGTGGCCGTGGTCCCGGCGGCGGACACGGCGATGCCCACCCCGCCCGGAATCAGCGCGGCCAGGGCGTCGCCGGTGATGTTGCCGGCCGCGCCGGCCTGGGCCAGGGCGGTCAGGCGCGCCTGGACCAGGGGATTGGTGGTGTAGGGATCGACCCCGAACTGCTTGGCGTACTGCCGGGCCAGGGCCGGCACGCCGAGCAGCTTGGCCCCGGCCGAACCGCCGCCCGAGGAAATGTCCTGGCTCATGCTGGAAAACATCCGGCCCACGCCCGTAAACGCCCCGGTGATGGTCCCCAGGGGATTCTGGACGAGATCCACCGCGCCCTGCACGGTCTGTTCGCCTTTCTGCACGATGCCGCCGCCGAATTCCTGCAAGGCGTTCACCTGCGCCATCTTGGCCAGGGCGGCGGTCTCGGCGATGCGCACGGCGAGCTGGGCCGTGGAGGCGGCCCGCACATCGCCGAATGGGGTGTGCAAGGTATAGATGTAGAGATAGCCGTCGGTGGTCACCACCGGATCAACGACGTAATTGGGGCCGGACAGCATGTTCGGCGGCAGGATGGCGGCAGCCGGCGGAGCCGACGGCGTTTCATAGCCAGCGGCCGAAACCACGGCGGCCGGCCAGGCCAGACCAAGGGCGGCGGCCAGGACGAAAAGGCGGACAAGGCAACGATTCATGAACGATCTCCGGTTGGTGGGTAACGGTCTGTCCGAAAGGCGGACAACGGCGCGGTCCGGTTTTCGCCAACAGACACGCGCCCGCCCCGGCAAAACGGCGACGTCGGCCAAACGCGCCAAGCCGACTGGCCTGTTCCATACCAGAAAACGAAATGCCGTGTCTCACGAAAAAACGAAACGATTGATTCGAATGCGAAACGGGCCGGACAGTGAAAGGCCTTGGCGGCGGATGCAGCAGGTCAGGGTGCAGTCGTGCGGCGCAAGGCGCGGGCAAGACAGTCTCGGGCCTCGGGCGGATGGTCCCTGTACCGAGGCGCGGTCGTAGGGCGCAACGTGTGGGCTCGGCAACGCAACGCCTTGGCGGCGGTCCCGGCGCTGCTTACCGTTGGCGTTTGCCGGCGGTCGCCGACGGCGTTTCGCCGTAGCGCTTCCGGTAGAGACGGGCGAAAAGCCCCTGGGAGGCAAAGCCGCAGGCCAGGGCCACGGACAACACCGTCACCCCCGGGTCGGCCTGGCGCAGCATGTCCCTGGCCCGGGCCAGACGGCATTCCCGCAAAAAGGCCGAGGGCGAATAGCCCCGATGCCTGCGGAAGGCGAGCTGGATGGAGCGCACGCCAAGGCCGGTCAAGTCGGCCAGGTCGGTCAGGCGCAGGGGCTTGTCGGCGTTGGCCTCGATGTAGGCCTCGGACAGGGTGACGACCTTGGGCGCGGCCGGCGGCGCGGTGTTTTCGAACAGATGCCGGCCGTTGTGGTCCAGGCAGGCGAGCAGTCCGGCCAGGAGGAGTTGATCGTACTGGGTCGTCAGCATCGGCTCCCGGGCCAAGCCCGTGTCCTGCTCGAACTGGCTGACGATATGCTCGATGATGGCCAGCAGGCGTTGGGCGAGGGGACTTGCCAGCGCGACCTGGGGGGCGAAGGCCAGCGGATGGGGCAGCGGCTTTCCGGCCGTTTTTTCCAGCAACGATTCTATGGCAAACCGGCCAAAACGGATGGTCATGCTGTTGTAGAAATCGTTGATGGCAATGGTCGAGGGCAGGTTGAAATCCAAAACCGCGCCGACGGCCCCCGGCAGACAGTGGACGTGCAGGTTTCGCGCCCGGACCGTAAGCCCGCCGTCATAGAGAAAGATAAAGACAAAGCTGGAATGCTCTTCCTCGGCCTTGATGGTGTACGATGAAGTCGCCACGGCGGGATTTATGGAAGCGCCGCCAAGATCGAGATAATTGTAGACAAGCTTGAACCGCTTTTTATCGGGCACGTCGACATAGCCGCTATGGAAATTCGCGGCAAGTGTTTCCTCAATGTCCTTGGCCGCCTGCGTATCAAGTGCCGCATAGCCGGCCAGACGGGGGAGGCAAAAGCGCGTCATGCGGATGGGCTCCATGCCGTGGAACAAAGCGCTTGGCCCGGCGCAGGCAACACCGCCCGCAAAAAGCCATGCACAACCAACACGTTTCGGGTTGCCGCAAGAAACTACAATAAAGCTGTCGGCGCGACAAGCCGACGCCTCCCTGTCTTCGGACCCACGGCAATCTGGCCGGAACACGCGCGCTACGTCCCGCCGCCCCCGACGGCAGGCGTGTTGCACGCCCGCCTGGCCGTCCCCCCCACGCCGTCACGGCTGGCGCAATCCTCCGCAAGCTCCGGGCTGGCGCGCTCCTCCGGAACCAGACGGCGCTTGGCCCGCCCGGGGCTGTCCCTGCGGGCGGTGGGCCGGGGCGCGCGCGACGCCGTGGGGCGCGCCCCGGCCGGGCCTCAGCTCACTTGCCGCGCCGTATGTTGTAGACGCCGCGCCCCTCGGCCACGTGTTCGTCCGGGCTCCCGTCAGACCACAGCACCACCTGGGCGTTGCCGACCCGGTTGCCAATAAGGCGCACGGTGGCCTCGGCATAGAGGTCATGGGCCGTGGCCGGGCGCAGATAATCCACCCGCAGGTCGATGGTGGCGATGCGGTCATCGAGACTGCACCGGGTCCAGACGGCAAACCCGGCGCAGACATCGGCCAGGGTGGAGATGACGCCGCCATGAATGGCGGGCCGCCGCGTGTCGCCGATGAGGTCCTCGCGAAAGGGAATAAAAAGCCGGACACGGCCTTCCTCGACGGCGGCCACGCGGATGCCGAGCATTTTCTGAAACGGCAGGCCATTTTCGATCAAATCAGCAAGTGCCCTGAAGTTCATGTTCTCCTCACGAAAACAACGGGATGGAATTTCCGGGAATGCTATCCGACTCGCCGGCGTTTGGGAACCGGACCGCCCTGGAAGCCGTGGCCCTGGCAACCGGTGGAGACAAAACGCCACACTGTTTTTTGTCATGGACCGCCACAAACCATCATCGACCTGGACAAGACACAACACCCATCACAGCCCATTTCTCTTGACCAAAAGTCCATGGACAGGGATAAGACGAACACCTATCCACCCCTTGGACACACCAAACACCGGAGACGGCATCCATGCCTGCCAAAGTAAAAATCTACACCCTGTCAACCTGCTCGCACTGCACACAGGCCAAAGAGTTTCTCGACGAACGCAATGTCCCCTATGACCCCGTCAACGTGGACTTCATGTCCGGCGACGAGCGAACCCAGGCCATGGACACCCTGCGCAAGCTCAACCCGGCCATCACGTTCCCGACCGTCATCATCGGCGAAAAGGTTGTCGTGGGCTTTCGCCGCGAAGAACTTGAAGCCGCCCTCAAGGAAGCCGGCTTCGACACTGAAGTCAAAACGCCGACTTGGCCGCATCCATAACCGAAAAGCACTGCAGCAGCACAGGTGCAACACGGAAGGCGAAAGAACAAGACCATCGCCACGAACACAATTTCTTGTCAGGTGGCGATCGCAGACGCTCCACAGCCGGATTTCCAGACCGACTACGACGTCTTCCCATCCCCAGTCACCAGGCAGGCGAACGCCAAGGACAACACTCCATTCAAATAAGATACATTCTCTAGCATAAAGAATTCGAAGCCCAAGACCCGGATCGTTCGTCCAAAACAGCGCCCCGGGATAGACGAACCGCTGCTTGCGTTGTATGGTGTTGGCCCCGACATGACGGCAAAACCATTCAACTTGGAATAGTGCGGGATATCCCCAATGGACGAAGGCGACCAGAAACAGTCTGCCCCCCCCTCTTTACTGCCGGGGCATGCCGAAGAATCCTGCCATCCCCCCCTGCCCTTTCCGGTGGTGGCCATATGCGCTTCCGCCGGCGGCATACAATCGCTCCACACGCTGCTCGACAGCATGTCCGCTCCTCCCCACGCCGCCCTGATCGTGCTCATGCACCTGGCCAGGGACAAGGCCAGCCATTTGTCTGAAGTGCTCCAAGATTTCACCACGCTTCCCGTGCGTGAGATACGACAGGCCACGCCGGTCGAGGCCGGAACGCTTTACGTTCTGCCGCCCGGAAAAGCCCTGACCATCGAGCATGGGGTGCTCCTGCTGCAAGAGCTCCGTGATCGCAATGTTTTTGACCGGTTCCTGAACCGCCTGGCCGCCGATCAAGGCTGCAACGCCGTGGCCGTCATCCTCTCGGGCGCGGGGTCGGACGGCGCGGCCGGGGTCGTGCAGGTCGCCAGGGCCGACGGCCTCGTCCTGGTGCAGGATCCGTCCTCGGCCATGCATCCGGACATGCCGGAAAACGCCCTCGCCACGGGGGTCGCCGACAAGGTGCTGACCCTGGAGGAACTCGGGGCAAGCCTCTCACGGCTGCACGCCGAGACCGATGCCAGCAAGGCGACCAACGCCGACCGGCTGGGCAAGGTGTTCGACCTGCTCTGCCAGGAAACAGGCCAGGATCTTTCCGGCTATCGCCCAAGCACCATCTCCCGGCGCATCCAGAAACTGCGGCTGCTTGGCGGATATGCCGACCTCAATGCCTACCTCGACGCCTTGGAGCGCAGCGCCGAGGAACGGCGCAAACTCTTTGACTCCCTCTTCATCGGCGTAACCGCCTTCTTTCGCGACCCCGAGGCCTTTGACAACCTCTGGGACAAGGTCTTCCCGGAAATCGTCGCCGGACGCGCCGAGGGCGAAGCCTTGCGGGTTTGGGTGGCTGGCTGCTCCACCGGCGAGGAAGCCTACTCCGTGGCCATGCTGCTGGACGAATTCCTGGAAGAACGCCGCCTCAATCTGAGCGTCAAGATTTTCGCCACGGACATCGACGCCAACGCCGTGGAAACCGCCCGCAAGGGCTGTTATCCGGAAAAGGCCCTGCAAGGCCTCTCCCCGGCCCGCCTCGAACGCCACCTCATCAAGGGCGATGAGCACTGCGCGGTGCGGCCCTTGTTGCGCGAGCGCATCGTCTTTGTTCGCCACAACCTTTTGCAGGATCCGCCGTTTGTCCGCATCGACCTGGCCGTTTGCCGCAACCTGCTCATCTATCTCACCCCGCCGCTCCAGGAAAAGGCCCTGGCCTTGCTCGCCGGTTGCCTCAATCCCGGGGGATTTCTGTTCCTGGGCTCGGCCGAGATGCCCAAGGCCGAAGCCCTTGGCCTGGAGCCGGTCGATCGCAAATGGCGCATCTTCCGGTCCAGGCCGGACGCGGACGGGGCCGGCGTCCACCGGCTCGCCAGGTTGCAGAGCATACGCCTGACCATGCCCCCAAAGACTCCCGGCCATGCCGCCGCCGGCAAGCCGGCGGCGGAGGTGGTCGCCGATATTTTCAAGCGTCTCTACAGCCCACCGGCCGTGCTGGTGAATCCGTCCTTCAAGGTTTTGCACATCAACGGAGACGTGCGCCCTTTTCTGGCCCTCAACGCCGGTGAACCCAGCCTCCTTCTGCCCCAGTTGGCCCGTCAGGATCTTCGCCGCCACCTGCGTTCGGCGTTGCAGCAAGCCGCCGAAACGCTGACGCCCGCCGTGGTTTCGGCGCTTCGGCTGCCGGAAGAGCCGGCCATGCTGCTCAACCTGCGCGTGGAACCCGTGCCAAGCGCCGCGGGGCGGCTGGAATCCTTGCTGGTGATCTTCGAAAAAAGCCCTCTTCCGCCGCAACAGGACGGCCGCCAGGGACTGGCCTGCCTTGACGAATCCGCGCTGGTGCAGCGCTACGAAGGCGAATTGTTTCAGGCCCAGGAACTCGTGGGCACGGTGACGGAGGAATACGAGAGGCTCAACGAGGAACTACGCGCCTCCAACGAAGAACTCACCAGCATGAACGAGGAGCTGCAATCCACCAACGAGGAGATGGACGCCTCCCGCGAGGAACTCCAATCCTTGAACGAGGAGCTCTCGGTCAAGGTGGAAGAACTCGCCCAGGCCCACGCCTTCGTGGAAAACCTCCTGCGCGGCGCTGCCCTGCCGATGATTTTTCTCGACAACCGCCTGCGCATCCTGCGGTTCACGCCCACGGCCACCCAGGTGTTCCATCTGGCCCAGGCCGACCTGGGGCGTCCCCTGGCCGAAGTCAAATCCCAGGTCCAGGACGAGGCCGCCCTGGCCCAGGCCGAGAGCACCCTGGCCACGGGCAGGGAAACCGAAGCCGAGGTCATGCACCGCGACGGCCGCACCTATCTCAAGCGCGTGTTTCCCTTCTTTGGCCCCCAGGGCGAGGCCCAAGGCGTGGTCATGACCTATTCGGACATCACCAAGCTCAAGGAGGCCGAGGAGGTGCTGCGCCGCAGCAACGAAGCCCTGGAAGGGCAGGTCGCGGCCCGCACCCGGGAACTGGTGGCCGCCCGTCAGGAGGCGGAGCGTCGGGCCGTGGAACTGGAAGCCATCATGGACCAGGCCCCGGCCGCCGTCTGGATCACCCGGGACGCCGAGGCCCGCACCATCATCGGCAACCAGGCCAGCTACCATGTGCTGCGCATGGCCCCGGGCAGCAACGTGAGCAAGACCCTCGAAGGCGTGCCCTACCGGGCCCTGCGCAACGGGCACGAGCTGCCGCTCCAGGATCTGCCCATGCAGCGCGCCACCCGGGGCGAGCAGAGCATCGGCCAGGAGATCGACCTGGTTTTCGCCGACGGCCAGTCCAGGACCATCCTCGGCAACGCCGCCCCGCTGCGCAATTTCCTGGGCGAGATATACGGGGCGGTCGGCGTGTTCCTGGACATCACCCAGCTCAAGTCCGCCCAGGCCGAGGCCCTGCGCTGGCAACATCTTTTCGAACGCTCCGAGTTCGGGCTGGCCATCGCCAGGGTCCGGGACAACACCTTCGTGGCCGTCAATCCCTCCTTCGCCCGGGAACGGGGCTACGAAGCCGAGGAGCTCGCCGGCAAGCCGCTCTTTACGGTTTATCCCGAGGCAGCGCGCCCCGGCCTGCGGGAACACATCGCCATCGCCGACGCGACCGGGCACGAACTGTTCGAATCCCTGCATATGCGCAAGGACGGCTCCACGTTCCCGGTCCTGGTCGAGATCACGGTGCTCATGGATGACGCAGGGCGGCCGCAGACGCGCCTGGCCTATTGCCTGGACATCACCCGGCGCAAGGCTGTCGAGCAACAACTGCATCGGGCCCTCGTCGCGGCCAAGGCCGGGACCTGGGAATGGAACCTGTCCACCAACGAGAACGTCTGGTCGCCGGAAACGTACAGCCTGTACGAACTGGACCCGGCCAAACACCCGGCCTCCTATGCCACATGGCTCATGACCGTGCACCCTGACGACCGGGAGCGGGCCGCCCATGACGTCGCGGAGATGGCCCGCCAGGAAGCCCCGCTGGCCGTGGAATACCGGTTCAACGCCCGCGACGGCCGGGAGTGCTGGCTGTTGTCCCTTGGCGAGCTGCAACGCGACCTGCACGGCAAGGCTCTCGGCTATCTGGGCCTGGTCCTGGACATCACGGAACGCAAAAGGCTGGAACGCGAGCGGGCAGCCTCTTTGCTGGAAGTCGAGCGTCAAAAGTCCTTCCTGGAAAGCCTTATCGGCAACGCGCCCATCCTCATCGGCGTGACGGAAGGCCCGCGACACCGCTTCGTCCTGGCCAACACCATCTATGAGTCGCTGCCCAAGGACATTCCCGGCCCCATGGTCGGCCGGACGGTCGCCGAGATGTTCCCTTCCGTGGCCGGGCAGATCGTTCCCCTTTTCGATTCCATTCAGGCCACGGGCCAACCCGTGAAGTTGCGTGACTTTCCGGTGCCCTTGGCAGGGCGTCCGACGTGGTGGGATGCCGACTACATCCCCTTGCCGGACGCCGACGGCCAGGTCTTCCGCGTGCTCATCCTGGCCTTTGAGGTCACCGCCCGGCACGAGGCCCAAGAGACGCTGCGCCAAAGCGAGGAAAAATACCGTTCGCTCTTCGAATCCATGAGCGAGGGGTTATCCGTCTTGCAACTTGTCCGCGACGCCGCTGGACGTCCCGTCGACTACCGCGTGCTGGAGGTCAATCCGGCCTATGAACGCATTCTCGGCGTCAAGCGGCAATTTGCCGTGGGACGGGAAGTCCGGACGATCTTCGGCCTGGATCAGGCCCCCAACCTGGATGTCTATGTCCCTTTGCTGGAAACGGGCCAGCCCGTCGCCTTCGAAACCGCCATCCCGGAACTGGGCAGACATTTTCGGGTCTCCGCCTTCCCCCTGCGCGACGAATGTTTCGTGACAATATTCCAGGACGTCACCGACATCTGGGTCGCCCGGCAAGCCGAGGAACGCAGCGCCTTGCGTTTCCGGGAACTGTTCGGCTTCTCGCCGCTTCCCATGGGCTACATGGACCAGCAAGGGCGCATGCTCGACCTCAACAAGCGTTTCACAGAACTTTTCGGTTACACCATCGAGGACATTCCCACCCTGGACGACTGGCGGGAGAAGGCCTACCCCGATCCGGCCTACCGTCGCGAGGTCATCGCCCAATGGGACGCCGCCCTGGACAGCCGCCGCGACGACGCCCGCGAAATCCCCAGCGCCGAGTATCGCGTCACCTGCAAGGACGGCCAGGTCCGCGACATACTCATCACGGGCATGACCATCGAGCATGGCCTGCTGGCCTGTTTCGTGGACATCACCGAACGCAAGCGCTTCGAAACCCACCTGGCCGAGCGCGAGGAACAACTGCGGCTCTTCGTGGAACACGCGCCGGCGGCCATCGCCATGTTCGACCGCGACATGGTCTATCTCGCCGTCAGCCGACGCTGGATCGACGACTACAAGCTGGACGACCGCAACGTCCTTGGCCGGTCGCATTACGAGATTTTCCCAGAAATACCGCAGCGCTGGAAACGGATTCACCAGCAGTGCCTGGCCGGAGCCATCGAGCGGGCCGACAGCGATCCCTTCGTGCGTCTGGACGGCAACACCCAGTTCGTCTCCTGGGAAATCCGCCCCTGGCTGACGCCTGACGGCGCCATCGGCGGCATTGTCTGCTTCAGCGAGGACGTCACCCTGCGCAAACAGGCCGAAACGGCCATGCTGGAAGCCAAAAACGCCGCCGAGGCCGCCAATCGGGCCAAAAGCGAATTCCTGGCCAACATGAGCCACGAAATCCGGACACCCCTCAACGGCCTGCTGGGCATGCTCCAGCTCCTGCACACCACGACCCTCGACGCGGAGCAGGAAGAATACGCCCAGATGGCCATCCGCTCGGGGAACCGCCTGACCCGGCTGCTTTCCGACATCCTGGATCTTTCCCGCATCGAGGCCGGCCGCCTGCCCATCGTCGTCGCCCCGTTTCGGCTGGCAAACGTCGTTCAGGCCTTGCGGGAGACGTTTGCGCCATTTTGCAAGGAAAAACGCCTGCAACTGGTCTTCGAAACCGATGCGGCCCTGCCGGAATGGCTGCTCGGCGACGAACTGCGCATCCGCCAGATCCTCTTCAACCTGGTCGGCAACGCCCTGAAGTTTTCAACCGCCGGCGATGTGGTGGTGGCCATGTCCAGATTGCCCGACGCCACGCCAAAGCACGCCCGAATCCTCTTTTCCGTCGCCGACAACGGCGTCGGCATCGCCGACGACAAGCTCGCTTCGGTCTGCGAACCGTTCATACAGGCCGAAGGCTCCTACACGCGCTCCCAGCAGGGGGCCGGCCTTGGCCTGACCATCACCAAGCGCCTCGTCGATCTGATGCACGGGGCCATGGCCCTGGAAAGCGAGGCCGGAGTCGGCACAACCGCCTACGTCATGCTGCCCGTTGGCTTGCTGTCGCCATCGGATCTCGCCGACGCCGACGGCCAGGACGTGGCCGCCGCACCGGCCGCGCCGTGCCGGGTGCTGTTGGTGGAAGACGACAGCATCAGCCAACGCAGCATTCAGCGTCTCCTGGAGAAGGCCGGATACCAGGTCACCGTCGCCGGCGACGGCAACCAGGCGCTGGACCTCCTGCACCGGGCGCAATTCGACTGCGTGCTCATGGACGTGCAGATGCCGGTGCTCGATGGCGTCACCACCACGAAACGCATCAGAAGCGACCGCAGCGGCGCGGTGGACTGCAACATTCCCATCGTGGCGCTCACGGCCTTTGCCATGAGCGGCGACCAGGATTTTTTCCTCAAGGCCGGCATGGACGGCTATCTCTCCAAGCCTGTCAGCCTGGATACAATGCTGCAAACCATCGAACAGGTGATGGCTGGCCGCGCCGGCAAGTAATGTGCTGCGCCAGGAGCCGCTTCCGCCGGGTGCAGGCGGCCAACGCCCCGCAGCGGCGTGGCGGCTCTTTCGCCGGCTGGAACGTGAGCGCAACAACGACAAGGTCGTCGGGCTGGAAGCCTTGGCCAAAGACCCGGCTTGACGCCCCGGGCATGATCTTTCACCTGTGGGTGCGAGGTCTCTCTCCATCCCCATTGGAAGGTCGCCATGACACCCTGCCTGAAGACCACTTTGCATGTCACGACGGACAGCCGCTTTCTGCCCCTGCTTCAAGACAATGTCAGGATATTGGGGCAAATGGGCGGTCTTTCCCGGCGGGACATCCTGGCCCTTGAACTGGCGGCCGAAGAGGCGTTCCTCAATATCCGCGAGCACGCCTATCCTGACGGCGGCGACGGGGGAGTCTTCCTGGCCGGCGAAATTGCCGCCGGCGAGCTGCGGCTGGTCTTTGGCGACGAAGGCCTGCCGTTCGACCCAGCCCGGCTCGACAAGCCCGAGGCTGAAACGGCCCGAAAGGCCGCCGAACCCTCCGGCCTTGGGCTCAAGCTCATCCACCACGCGGCTGATGCGGTGCAATGGATCAACAAGGGGAAAAACGGCAAGGAACTCCGCCTGGTCAAGCGCCTGCCCGACAGCAACGCCGCCCTGGCCGCGAACTCTCGACCCAAAGCCATGCCGCCCGCCCCCGGGCAACGCTACGCGATACGGCCCCTGCGCCCGGACGACGCCTTGCCTGTCTCGCGGATCTTCTGGCTCGTCTACGGATACACCTACCGCTTTGAGCAATTCTACCGGCCTGAAGGGTTGCTCGAACTGGTGCGGGCTGGAGACCTCATCAGCTCTGTGGCCGTGGCGGAAAATGGCGAGATCGCGGGCCACGCCGGCATGTTGCGCTTTGGCCGGACAGCCATGGCCGAAATGGTGGCCCTGGCGGTATCGCCCGCCCACCGGGGACGCGGGCTGCAAGACGCCCTGACCGACGCGCTGCTGGCCAAGGCCCGGGAAATGCGCCTGTTCGGGTTGTCGTTTGGGGCCGTCACCAGTCATGCGATCAGCCAACGGCCGGTGGCGGCGTTGGGCGCGCAGCCCTGCGGACTGGACCTGGCCACCATTTCCCCGTTTGGTTTCAAAGCCTTGGGGCTGGAGGACAAGCCCGCGCAACGCGAGACGTTCCTGCACTGCTTCAAGTATCTCGTCGATCCCCCGCCGGCCGAGGTTCATGTGCCCGCCCGGCACCGGGAAATGGTCGAGGCCATCTACGCGAAACTGCAACGGCCTTTGATCCCGGGGGCAACCGACCGGCCCGACCTGCCCGGACGGTATGCGGTGTCCTTCTACAAGGCCGACAACAAGGGCATGATCACCGTCAAGCAAGCCGACAGCCGGCAGTGGCGGGAGATGTTGCGCGCCACCCTTGATCTGCTCGAAATCGCCGGAGCGGATCTGGTATGCCTCGACCTCCCCTTGCGGCAGCCGGACACCCCCCGGCTGTGCGAACAAGCCGAAAAGGCGGGCTATTTCTTCGCCGGCATCTGGCCGCATGAAGCGGAAGACGGCGGGGACCTGCTGCGTCTGACGCGCCTTTCCACCCGGATCGACGTTGAACGGTTCCAATTCTTCGACCCCTTTGCCCGTGAGATCGCGGGCTATGTCGGGGCGGCATTGGAGCGGGCCGGCGGCGGCTTTTCGGCCCGCTAGTGTCGCGTCCGCGAAAAGCGCATATGGCGTTTTGTAGCCAACAACCTAAAACCATTTATTTTTCTTAAAAAATACTATCGTATTTTTTAAGGGACGCGACACTAGAGTCCTGTCCGGAAAAGCGGCTCCGGAGTTCTGTAGCCAATGCGCTAAAATCATTTGTTTTAAAAAATACTATCGCATTTATGCAGGGACGTGCCACGAGGAAGCGGCGGGCTTGGCGATGCCGCCTGGCCGCTCCAGAGGGTCCAGGTGCGCGGAACAAGGCGACCCACGCCTCGGTGGATTTTCTCTTGACGGAAACAAGGGCAGCCCTTATTAGTAAGTGAACGCTCACATACATGAGGTGCCCATGGCCCGCCCACTCGTCAAGAAGCACGACATCGAACAAGCTGCCATCCGGCTGTTTGCCGCCAAGGGCCTGGCCCGCGTGACGATCAAGGATATCGCCGCCGAGGCCGGCGTCACCGAGGGGGCGCTGTACCGGCATTATCCCGGGAAAAACGAGATGGCCTGGGCTCTTTTCACCCAGGAACTGGAACGCTTCGCTATCCCCCTTGGCGACAGGCTGTTCGCCCCCGGCCAAACCTTTGCCCGGCGGCTTCATGGGGCCATCCGGTTCATGTACGAGTATTACCGCAAGGAACCGGTGGTTTTCGCCTTCATCATGCTCACGCAGCATGGTTTCCCCGAGGAAGACCTGCTCACCGAAGCCACCAACCCCAACGACATGGCGGTGCGTTTCGTGCGCGAAGCCATGGCCGCACGGGCCATGCCCGAGGGCGATCCCCTACTCCCCGCAGCCCTGCTCATCGGACTCACCCTGCAGCCCCTGGTCATGCACCGTTACGGTCGCCTCGCCCTGACGGAGGAGATCGCGGATCAGGTCGTGGCGGCGGCCCTGCGCGCCCTGGAGTTGCAGCCGGCGGCCTGAGCCGCCCGAAGACCGCCTGGAGAGCGACGTGGCCTTGGGCGGACGCCCGTTATGGTGCGCCCACATAAGTATGTAAACATTTACTTACTAACAAAGGAGCCCGTATGAACGCCGTTCGGACACTCACGCATTGGTTGTTTGTCGCCCTGTGGGCCTTGCTGGTCAACGTGATGGGCCAGCCCGCCGTGGCCGAGGCCGCCGGCCTGCTGACGCCCGTGGACGGGAGCCTGCCGGAATTGCAAATCCGCGATCACCGGGTGGGCGTGACCATCGACGCCGGCTACGCCACGGTCAGCGTGGACCAGGTCTTCCACAACCCCCACGACCGCGACCTGGAGGCCGTCTACTCCTTCCCCGTGCCCGATCATGCCACGGTCTCGGAGTTCACCTACTGGATCGACGGCAAGCCGGTGCATGGCGAGATTCTGGAAAAGGAGGAAGGACGCAAGGCCTATGCCGAGGAAAAGGCCGCCGGACGCCAGGCGGGCATTGCCGAGAAGGACGCCCACCGGGTCTTCGAGGTCAGGGTCACTCCGGTGCGGGCCGGACAGGATGTCCGCATCCGGCTGGGGTATATCCAGGCCGCCCATGTCGATACCGGCATCGGCCGCTTCCTCTACCCGCTGGAGGAAGGCGGAGTGGACGACAAGAAGCTGGCCTTCTGGAAGGCCAACGAAACCGTGACCGGGACTATGAGCTTCGATCTGACCCTGCGCTCGGGCTATCCGGTCGAGGCCGTGCGCGTGCCCGATCGCCCCGATGCCGGGATCACCCAGGCCGAACCGGGCCTGTGGCGGGTGCATATCGGCCAAAGCGCCCAGACCGCCGCGGCCCGGGACGAGGCCGAAGGCAAGGCTCCCCCGCCGGCCGGTTGGACGCCGACGCCCCAGGCCCAGCCCCAAACCCTGGGCAAGGACATCGTGGTCTACTGGCGGCTGGCCCAGAACCTGCCGGGCAGCGTCGACATGATCGCCTACAAGCGCGATGCCGCCGTCCCGGGGACGTTTCTGCTCACCATCACCCCGGGCGACGACCTCTCCCCCATCACCGAGGGCCGCGACTGGGTGTTTGTCCTGGATATCTCCGGCTCCATGAACGGCAAGTACGCCACCCTGGCCGAAGGCGTGCGCAAGGCCCTGTCCGGCATGCGCCAGGGCGACCGTTTCCGCCTGGTGACCTTTAACGACAGCGCAACGGAGCTGACGCCGGGCTTTATCCCGGTCACCAAGGAAAACGTGGCCCAGTGGGCCGACAACGTGGCCGCCATCCGGCCGCAGCGCGGCACCAACCTCCATGCCGGCCTGTCCCTTGGCCTGTCCGCCCTGGACGCGGACCGCACCGGCGCCGTGGTCCTGGTCACCGACGGCGAGGCCAATGTGGGCGAGACCTCCCTGCGGGCCATGCTGTCGCTGCTCGAAAAGAAGGACGCCCGCATCTTCACCTGCGTCCTGGGCAACAGCGCCAACCGGCCGCTTCTGGAGGCCCTGACCAAGGCTTCCAGCGGCTTTGCCATCACCGTCAGCAACGCCGACGACATTGCCGGCCGCCTGCTCCAGGCCGTGTCCAAGGTCTCCCACCATGCCTTGCACGGCGCGCGGGTCGAAATCGACGGCGTGCGGGTGGCCGACCTGACCCCGGAGACCATCGGCAGCCTGTACCGGGGCCAGCAGCTCGTGCTCCTGGGCCGCTACCACGGCCATGGCGAGGCCACGGTGCGCCTGCGCGGCCGCGTCGGCGGCCAGGAAAAGGTCTACCAGACCCGCTTCGCCTTCCCGCAAACCGCCACCGCCGATCCGGAACTCGAACGGTTGTGGGCGTATGGCCGCATCGAGGAAATCCAGCAAGAGATGGAACGCTTCGGCGACAAGGCCGACTTGCGCCAGGCCGTCGTGGATCTGTCCAAGCAGTACGGTCTGGTCACCGACCATACCGCCATGGTGGTCATGCGCGAGGAGTCGTTCGCCGCCCGCAAGATCGAACGGACCAACGCGGCCCGGCTGGCCGACGAAGCAGCGGCCCGCGCCCGGCGCGACGCCGCCCCGACGCGCTCCACCCGGGTCGACACGACCGCGCCCATGTCTACCGCCACCCGGCCGACACTGGGCGGAAACGGCGGTTCGGGCGGCGGGGCCTGGGACATCTGGTCCCTGGCCGCGCTGCTGCCCCTGGCCGCTTCGGGCATGTGCCGCCTGCGCCGGCGCGGCAAGTAGCCATACCATGAACATGCGGCCGCCCGGCACACGGGCGGCCGCCGGGAGACCGTCATGCACGCGACAAACGCCGCCCGCCTGCTTCCCCTGCCCTGGCGCAGCCTGCTTCTGGCCGGCCTGGCCGTGGCCGTCTTCCTGGCCCTGGGCTCGGCTCCCGAGGCCCTCGTCTACGACCGCGACGCCCTGGCTCGGGGGGAGGTCTGGCGGCTTATCTCCGCCCATCTGGTCCATGCCGGCGGCAGCCACCTCCTCTGGGACGCGGCCGGGTTGCTGGTGCTCGGCGTTTTGTTCGAAGCCCGGCTGGGCCGGTTGTTCTTTCCGGTCCTGCTCGCCGGGACGGCGGCCATCGACGCCTGGTTGTGGCTCGGCTCGGGGCTTGCCCGCTACTGCGGCCTGTCCGGGGTGCTCAACAGCCTGCTCGCCGCCGGCCTGGTCGTCTTGTGGCGGGAAAGCCGTTCCTGGACCGCCCCCCTCACCGCCGTCCTGGCCCTGGCCAAGATCGCCGTGGAGGCGACGCGCCAGACGGCTCTTTTCACGGCCACGGCCTGGCCGCCGGTTCCCCTGGCCCATGCCATGGGATTTGCGGCCGGGCTGGCGGCCTGGGCGATGCTCATTTGTTGTCGCATAAGAATAGTTCGCGCTGGCTTTTGACGAACAACTCTTTTAAGGGCTTTGTAATCGAAAAGTTGTTTTTTCGTCCTCGACCACGTTTTCGAACAGGAGAACAACCATGGCCCGCCTGCTGCGCATCCCCGGGTTCTCACCCTACCTGATCGCCATGTTGCTCAATGCGATGACCGATCTCGGGCACAAGATCATCATCCAGAACACGATTTTCAAATGCTACTCCGGCGACGCCCAGATTGCCCTGACCGCCCTGGTCAACGGGCTTATCTTGCTCCCCTACATCATGTTCTTCACGCCATCCGGGTTCATCTCGGACAAGTACCCCAAGAACTGGGTCATGCGGATCAGCGCCGCCATAACCATCCCGGCCACCATCGGCATTTACCTCTGTTACAGCGCCGGACTATTCTGGCCGGCCTTCGGCCTGACCTTTTTGCTGGGCATCCAGGCCGCCGTGTATTCCCCGGCCAAGTACGGCTACATCAAGGAACTGGTCGGCAAGGAGCTGCTTGCCCCGGCCAACGCGGCGGTCCAGGCCGTGACCGTCATCGCCATTCTGGCCGGCGCCCTGGTCTACTCCATATTCTTCGAACATCTCCTGGGCGTTGCCGGGATAGGCGGCGAGGGCATGACGCCGGGAGCCATCCTCATGGCCGTCACGCCCTGCACCCTGCCCCTGATCGTGGGGGCCGTCCTGGAAACCGGCCTGACCTGGCTCATGCCGTCCAGGACCGCCACCGACACCAGCCTGCGTTTCGACCGGAAAACGTATCTCAAGGGCGAATACCTCAAGTCCAATCTGCGCACCCTCACCCGCACCGAAACCATCTGGCTCTCGGCCGTGGGCCTGGCCATCTTCTGGGCCGTCAACCAGGTGC
Source organism: Pseudomonadota bacterium (assembly GCA_023435825.1). GTDB lineage: Bacteria > Desulfobacterota > Desulfovibrionia > Desulfovibrionales > Desulfovibrionaceae > Solidesulfovibrio. The sequence continues at coordinate 19,832 of JAEZMB010000030.1, forward strand.
TGCTGGCCGCCTTCGGGGCCCATCTCAAGGACGTGGCCGGGGTGGAAAACACGGTCGTGACCCAGGGGCTGCTGGCTCTTGGGGGCGTGGGCATCATCATCGGCTCGGGCCTGGCCGGCCGGGTTTCGCGCAACTACATCGAAACCGGCGTCATCCCCATCGGCGCGGTGGGCATGACGGCGGGCCTGTTCCTCCTGCCAAGCCTGTCCAGCCCCTTTTGGCTGGGCGCGTTGATGCTCGGCTACGGCATCTGCGGCGGGCTGCTCATCGTGCCGCTCAACGCCCTCATCCAGTTCCACGCCCGGGGCGAGGACCTCGGCAAGGTCCTGGCCGGCAACAACTTCGTCCAGAACCTCCTGATGCTGCTCTTCCTGGCTGCCGAAACCCTGGCGGCCACGGTCCACCTGGGCAGCCGCCCCCTGTTTCACGCCCTGGCCGTGGTGGCCCTGGGCGGCACGATCTACACGCTCTACAAGCTCCCCCAGTCCCTTTTGCGCTACATCCTCGGCGTCCTGGTGGCCAAGCGCTACAACCTGACCGTCTCTGGCCTGAACAACATCCCCTCCCAGGGCGGCACGCTGCTGCTGGGCAACCACACGAGCTACCTCGACTGGGCCGTGCTCCATCTGGCCGTGCCCCGCCGGGTGCGCTTCGTCATGGCCCGCGACATCTACGAGCGCTGGTACTTGAAATGGCTCCTGGACCGCTTCGAGGTCATCCCCATCTCGCCTACGGCCAGCAAGGGGGCCATCCAGGCCGTGACCGCCGCCCTGACCGCCGGCGAATGCGTGGCCATCTTCCCCGAGGGGGCCATCACCCGCAACGGCCAGCTCGGCACGTTCAAGCGCGGGTTCGAACTGGCGGCCAAGAGCACGGGCTGCGCCATCGTGCCGTTTTACATGCGCGGCCTGTGGGGGAGCCTGTTTTCCTTCGCCACGGCCAAGCTGCGCGAGACGTCCAAGCTGCGTTCCGTGCGCGACGTGACCATCTGCTTCGGCTCGCCCCTGTCCGAGGACGCTTCGGCGGCCGAGGTCAAGGCGGCGGTGCTGCGCCTGTCCGTTGCGGCCTGGCACGCCTACGCCACGACCTTCGACACCATCCCCGTGGCCTGGCTCAAGGCCGCCAAGCGCGCCCCGAACCGGCTGGCCGTGGCCGAATCCTCCGGCGTGCGGCTCACCAACCGGCGGCTTATGGCCGGGGTTCTGCTCACGGCCGGGCTGCTGGGCCGGCGCACCAGGGGCGAACAGAACGTCGGCGTCCTGCTGCCGCCCTCGGCCGCCGGCATCATGGCCAACATGGCCCTGCTTATGCGCGGCAAGACCGTGGTCAACCTCAACTTCACCTCGGGTCGGGAGCTGGTGGCCAAGGCTGTGGCGCGGGCGGACATCCGCACCCTGGTCACCTCGCGCCAGTTCCTGACGCGGCTTGCGGCCAAGGGCTTCGACCTCAAGGAACTTTTGCCCGAGGACCAGATCTTCTACATGGAAGACCTGCGCGAAACCGTCAGCTCACGGTCCCGGCTGATTGCCCTGGCCAAGGCCTGGCTTTTGCCCGCCCTGATGCTGCGGCTGCTGTATTGCAAGCGCGCCAGCACGGCCGACACCGCCGCCATCCTCTTTTCCAGCGGCAGCGAGGGCACGCCCAAGGGCGTCATGCTCAGCCACGAGAACATCGTGGGAAACGCCAAGCAGGTGGCCAGCCTGATCAATCCCCGGGACAACGACATCATCGTCGGCAGCCTGCCCCTGTTCCACGCCTTCGGCCTGACCATCACCACCCTGCTGCCGCTTCTGGAGGGCATCCCGGTGGTGTGCCATCCCGACCCCACCGATGCGGTCAAAATCGGCCGGCTCGTGGCCCAGTACCAGGCCACCCTGCTGTGCGGCACCCCGACCTTCCTGGGGCTCTACGCCCGCAACCGCAAACTCAACCCCCTGATGTTCGCCTCCCTGCGCCTGGTGGTGGCCGGAGCCGAACGTCTGCCCGAGGCCATCCGGACGGCCTTCAAGGACAAGTTCAACAAGGAAGTCTTCGAGGGCTACGGCACCACCGAGACCACGCCTGTGGCCGCCGTCAACACGCCAGACGTGCTCAACACCAGCGACTACACGGTGCAGCAAGGGACCAAGCCCGGCACCGTGGGCCTGCCCCTGCCGGGATCGTTCGTCCGGGTGGTCGATCCCGTCAGCTTCGACGACCTGCCCCGGGGCGAGGCCGGCATGGTGGTCATCGGCGGCACGCAGATCATGAAGGGCTATCTGGACGATCCGGAAAAGACCGCCGCGGTGCTTTTCGAGCGGGACGGCATTCGCTGGTACGTCACCGGCGACAAGGGCCGCCTGGACGAAGACGGCTTCCTGTCCATTCTCGACCGCTATTCGCGCTTCGCCAAGATCGGCGGCGAGATGATCAGCCTGTCGGCGGTGGAGGACCGGTTGGCCCGGGTCTTGCCCGAAGGCGCGGAGGCCTGCGCCGTGGCGGTCCCGGACCCCAAGAAAGGCGAACTGGTGGCGGCCCTGGTGGCGGGAATGGAGGACCCGGGCGTGCTGCGCAAGTCCCTGCTCGACGCCGGGGTGGAAGCGATCATGGTGCCGTCCCGTTTCATCGGCGTCGCGGCCATCCCCAAGCTCGGCAGCGGCAAGAACGACGTGAACGCGGCCAAGAAACTGGCCTTGGCCCATGAAGAAGGCGCCGTGTAGGAATCCAAAGACTCGATTGGTCTGGTTTCGCGGGGTGGTGGGTTCGGCCATCACCCCGGCCTCCGCCCCGGCATAGCCGGGGAATCGCGGGCATGGACTGCGACCGGCTCCAGGCCAAGACGGTCGCCAAGCGCATCACCGCGCTGACGCAGTGCGCCGGCACCGAGAAGACCATGCCCTTGGCCTCGAAGACCGCTTTCGGGCGGTTCATCAAGGACCATGCCTAAGTCACCGAATGAGAACTACTTTGACGCACTTGAGAACATATTAGACACGAGGGGGGGCCGAAAGGCCTCCCTATTGTTTCTTACTATTCATTTTTATGACTTAGACATGTCAACGAGACCAGCTCTTGTCTTGAAAAAATTCTCTTTTACTTCTGTGACAAAAGCCTGTCTCTTCATCCTGTCTTCGGTTGCATCTAAAAAAGGATCCATAAAGTGACAGCACTTTAGCAAAAAATCAAGTTGACTTTCATCGTTTCCAGACATAATAGTTTTGATATCTAAACAAAGACTATCAACTTTTTTATCTGTGAATTGAATTGCTTTGCCTTCAAACACTATTAGCTTTATTATCATCATTATATACCACTTAAATTTCCTATAAACATTTGGCAGTCTTCCGTTGCTAAAGTGCAACAGAAGTCTATACAAAGTATATGCTGCTGTGTAATAAATCTCTTCACGATTTCTGCAATCAAACAAATCATCTCGAAGCTCGCCCATAAGCTGATTTGGGTACCTTGTTGCCAAGTCGGGCCGTTCGAAGAACATAGCACCTGAACACCTCGAGAGCTCTCGAATATCAAAAATTCTGATACTTGGAACCCCTTCTTGCGCAAACTGATTTTGTCTACGGGCAAAATATAACTTTTGATTTTGATCTTCTGCTGCAGACCTAGCAACAAAAAATCTTTCTATCTTTTTAACCATTTCAAGTGTAGCCAAGAACTGGTGATCCTCCACCTTGGTCTGATTGTTTGTAGTCTTAACTATTTCATCAATTATTTCACTATCTGTAGTTTCAATAACCTTAACAGTTATATTTACATCATCGAGTAAATCATCTCGATTCTCATACAATACATTAGATGTTTGACACCCGTTTACAATTTGAAAATTTTCTATGTTAAGAGAATTTGTACTTAACAATACATCAGGAGAGATAATCGTTATGCCATTATTTAAAATTCCGAAGCGTTTACGGGAAGCGTCATTTCGCAAAGTTTCATTCATCGCATTATTGACAGCATTATCAAGACCAAGAAAATCTCTGATATTTTCGTCGAATATACCTTTCCTTAGGTAGCCAGTTTCATCACACAACACTTTTTCAACAAATTCTTTCGCTTTCACAGTAACAACATAACTTTCACTTATTCCTTCCGTAGCGGGGAAATGGGCGTTAGCAATAATCTGTAACTGCACACTCACAGGCTGGACAGATCTCATCCAAAGATGAACCAATTCATCTCGACCAATATGGATAACATCCACAAACGAAAAGTAATCCAGGTCTATCAAAGATTGCTTAAACGCCTCTAGGGCCGCCACAACCTCTCTCTCAGTCGAAACTTGCCCTCCAGTTGCGTAATAGCAATATATTTCTGGACGACCAGACTTAACCTTACGCAAATTCGAAAAAATACAATCAAGTATTTCCTTTTTTTTGGTCAAGTATTCATCTTGTGGATAAACTGATTGAGGCTTAAAAAAATCTATGATTCCAGATTGGAAAACATTAATATCTGACTTTGAATACTTTTCCCCGCTTTTTGCCTGAGAGCAACATATTTTTACTTCAATATTTCTCTTTGGCTTACCAAAAATAGCAGCAGCTTCTTCAGTAGTCGAAACCAACTCTCCGTCAATAATAAACATAACACCATCAATCCCAGGATCATCTCCCTCGTACACATGATCTTGAGGGACTATCTTCCCATAGTAATACTTTGATATTAAGCAATAATTTACAAAAGCTTCAAATGCTTTTGCGAGGTCAAACCCGGCCAATCCAAATTCGTCGACAAAATAATCTAAGTGAGACTTTAAAACTGGATGCATCTCCCCGTACCTTTGACCTTTGAGCATAAATATTTTTTAATGATATCCCTTCAAAGGGGCAGCACCAACTCGTCAACAATAAGCTAATAAATATCGCCGTCGCGTCAGCAGGTCAAGATGGGTACCGAACCTCAAGATAAGACCATTGTTTTGCCACAACTCAATTTCTTTAGCATATTCCCCGATCCCCTGACCTCGAGGTAAAGGGGTCGCCCCGGATAACCGTTCCCCTGAAATCCCAGGCCAAGAGGTTATCCACCCGGTTATCCAACGAAAAAAGGGCCTACGGTTATTCACCGCAAGCCCTCGAAAGAACTGGTCGGGATGAGAGGATTTGAACCTCCGACCCCCTGAACCCCATTCAGGTGCGCTCCCAGACTGCGCTACATCCCGACGCGAGGAGCGGAAACTAGAACCCATTTCGCGTTTTGTCAACGCTAAAATTTCCGGCCCGCGAAAATTCCTTTTCCGGCCACGCGTTGCTTCACCCCGCCTGCCCTGCTATCATGCCCCAAATCAGAACCAGGACCGACCATGAACGACCAGCCCATACTCGTCACCGGAGCCACCGGCTATGTCGGCGGACGCCTTGTGCCTGCCCTGCTCGCCGCCGGACATCGCGTGCGCGCCGTGGCCCGATCCCTGGACAAACTCGCCTGCCGCCCCTTTGCCGGCCACCCCAACCTCGAACTCGCCCAGGCCGACATCCGCGACGCCACGGCCATGCGGCGCGCCGCCGACGGCTGCCGCGCCGCCTACTACCTCGTCCACTCCATGCACTCGGCCAAGGGCGACTTCGCCGCCGCCGACCGGGAAGCGGCCAGCACCATGGCCGCCGTGGCCCACGACGCCGGACTTTCCCGCATCATCTACCTCGGCGGCCTGGGCAGCGACGACGACACGCTGAGCCACCACCTGCAGTCCCGACACGAAACGGCCCGCGTCCTGGCCGCCGGCCCCGTGCCCGTCACCCACCTGCGCGCGGCCATGATCCTCGGGTCCGGCAGCGCCTCGTTCGAGATCATGCGCTATCTCGTGGACCGGCTCCCCTTCATGATCACCCCGCGCTGGGTGCGAAACCGGTGCCAGCCCATCGCCATCTCCGACGTCCTGGGCTATCTCGCGGGCTGTCTGGACGAGCCGCGCACCGCCGGGCTGACCCTCGACATCGGCGGCCCGGACGTCCTGTCCTACGGCGACATCTTCGCCATCTACGCCGAGGAGGCCGGACTGCCCAGGCGACTCATCGTGCCCGTGCCGCTGCTCACCCCGCGCCTTTCCACCTACTGGCTCCAGCTCGTGACGCCACTGCCCCGTTCGCTTATCGTGCCCCTGGTCGAAGGGCTGCGAAACGAGGTGATCTGCCACGACCGCCGCATCCTCGACCTCGTGCCGCGCCAGTGCCTGACCATTCGCCAGGCCGTGCGCCTGGCCCTGGAGAAGGTCCGCCAGAACGCCGTGGAAACGACGTGTTCCGACGCCGGCAACGCCGCGCCGCCGGAATGGACGGCCTGCGGCGACGCGCCCTATGCCGGCGGCACGATCTATGAGTGCGGCTACAGGGCGACCCTGGGCGCGGACGCGGACCGGGTCTGGAAGGCCGTGGCCGGCATCGGCGGCGACACCGGCTGGTACTGGGGCAACGCCTTGTGGCGGCTGCGCGGCTTTCTCGACCAGTTGGCCGGCGGCGTGGGCCTGCGGCGCGTGACCATCCGGCGCGAGTCGCTGGCCGTGGGCGATCCCCTGGATTTCTGGCGCGTGGTGGCCCTGGAGCCCGGCCGGCGGCTGGTGCTTCTGGCCGAAATGCGCACCCCGGGCGAGGCGCTGCTGGAACTGCGCCTGACCCCGGCCGGGCCGGGAGCCACGGAACTGGTGGTGCACTCCAAATTCCTGCCCCGGGGACTGGCCGGGCTGGCCTATTGGTACGCCCTGCTCATTCCCCACAACCTCGTTTTCGCCGGGCTTTTGCGCGGCATGGCCGAGGCCATGGGCGCGCCCATCCTGTCCGGCCCGATCCGCTTCACTCCGACCAGGCCGGCGGCCTGCTCCCTGCCGCGCGCCCGGTGAGCGTCCCGCCCGTCCTGACCATCGGGCCCGCCGCGCCGGCCGACGCCCCGGCCCTGGCCCGGGTCTTCGCGGCCGCCATCGAGGCCAAGGCCCGGGAGGGCTACGGCCCGCGCGAACGCGCTGCCTGGGCCGCCCGAGGCACGCCCGAGCGCTTCGCCGCCATGCTGGCCGATGGGCGCAACACCATCCTGGCCGCCTGGCAGGGCGGCCGGCTGTGCGGTCTGGCCGGGCTCACCGGCTTCGAGGTCAGCCTGCTCTACGCCGCCCCCGACGCCCCGCCCGGGACCGGCGGGGCGCTTCTGGCCGCCGTGGAGGCCCTAGCCCGGGAACGGGGACTGGCCGGCCTGGAGCTGTGCGCCTCGCGCAACGCCCTGTCGTTTTACCTGCGCCACGGCTACGCCATCGTCAGCCCGGCCCGACGGGAGCTGACGCCCCAGATTTCCCTGCCCGTATGCCTCATGGCCAAGTCCCTGATCCCGTAGTGCCGCGCCCCTGACAAAATACGGCAGTATTTTGAAAAAAATTACCGCGTTAGCCTGCAGGCGACGAAATGCCCTCCGCGCTTTTCGTCGCCGCGGCCAAGGCGAAGCCCGCCCAACGTGAAACGGGCCGTCCTCCTTGTCGGAGAACGGCCCGTTGAAGCTGGCGACAGCATTGCACCTAGCGGGGCACGGGCCGGAAATCCGGGGTGCGCTCCACCGGTACCATGCCGGCGGCCTCGATGGCCTGGCGCAGCTCGGTCAGGGTCAGGCCCTTGGGCGTGTCGGCCCCGGCGGCATGGCCGATGCGCTCCTCGATGATGGTGCCGTCGAAGTCGTCGGCCCCGGCCCACAGGGCCATCTGGGCCGCCTTGATGCCGAGCATGGCCCAGTAGGCCTTGAGATGCGGAATGTTGTCGAGGAAAAGGCGCGACAGGGCCATGACCCGCAGCACGGTGAGGCCGTCGGGGCCTGAAGCCTTGAGCGCATTGTTGGCCGGCTGGTAGGCCAGGGGGATGAAGCAGGTGAAACCGCCGGTGAGGTCTTGCAGGTCGCGCAGGGCCGACAGATGGGCCACCCGGTCGGACCAGCTCTCGATATGGCCAAAAAGCATGGTGGCGTTGGTGGGCAAGCCCTGACCATGGGCCGTGGCGTGGATCTGCAGCCAGCGTTCGCCGGAAATCTTTTCCGGGCACAGCTTCTCGCGCAGGGCCGGCGAGAACACTTCCGCCCCGCCGCCGGGCAGCATCATGAGGCCGGCTTCTTTCAGCGCCGCCAGGATCTCGAACTCGGCCACGCCGCGCGTGTCGGCCAGATGGGCCACTTCCACGGCGGTGAAGGCCTTGATGCCGGCTTGCGGGCACTGGCGCGACACGGCCCGCAGCATGTCCAGGTAATATTCCAGGGGCAGCTCGGGGTTGAGTCCGCCGACGATGTGGATCTCGCGGATGGGCAGATGGCTCTTGGCGGCCAGGTCGGCCACGATGTCGTCCACGGACAGGGTTCGCCCGCCGGGTGCGCCGCGTTTTTTATAAAACGCGCAGAAGCGGCAGGCGTTGACGCACACGTTGGTGAAGTTCACGTGGACGTTGTGAACGTAGTAGGCGTTTCGGCCGTGTTTTTGCAGGCGCGTTTGCATGGCTGCCGCGCACAGATCGTGCAACGGCGCGGACAGCGCCAGGATGAGCGCCTCGTCGGCGCTTATTCGCGCGCCGGAGTGGGCCTTGTCCAGGATGGCGGCGCAGGCGTCGCCGGAGATGGGTGTCATTGCGTTCATGGCTGCGGCACGGTAGAATTTTGTTGGGGCGATATGCCCTCTACCCCTTTTCCGCGACGTCCGCCAGGGCGGCGCGGGCGTGGAGACCGATGATGCCGTCATATTTTTTCCGTCTGGCCCTGTGCTGCCTGCTCGGGGCGGCCGTTTTTGCCGCGCCGGCCGGCCGGGCGAGCGCCGAGGAGACCACCCAGGGCCTGACCCGCTTTTTCCAGGGCAAGTCCCGGGACCTGCCGGCCGCGCCCATCGATTTCCAGGTCATGGCCGGCTACGCCGTGCTGCGCACCGGCAATCCCGACAGCGCCGGCCGCTACGCCATGACGGCCTTCAACGTGGTCAAGGTCGCTCCGGACATCTACCGCCTGGACATGAGCCTGGAAAAGCCGCTGGCCCGCAACGTCCCCACCTACGAGCCGGCCTACTACTTCACCGAGAACCGCACCTACTATTTCTGGTACCAAAACGGTGAGGAGATCCTCTTTAAAATCGGCAACAAGCGCGTGCCGGTCAAGCTTGGCCGCAAGGACCTCACCCGGGTGGATATCCACCCGCCCGACGCCTACACCGTCATCCGGGAAACCATGCTCCAAAACATCTCCTTCGACGACGGCACGGCCACCATCCACCTGCAGCTGAAATTCAAATAGGAAGATTCGCCATGGCCGACACGCTGCTCCCATTGCTCGATGCGCTCAAGAAAACCGGACGCTGCCGGATCTTCGTGGAGACCGGCACGGCCGAGGGCGACACGGCCCTGGCCGCCGGCGACCGCTTCGACACCGTCATCACCATGGAGGCCGACCCGGACGTCGCCGCCGCCGCCCACGAACGTCTTTCCGGGCGCAAGGGCATCCTGCCCCTGACCGGCGACAGCCGGGAGCTTTTGGCCAAGCTCATGCCGCGCCTGGCCGGGCCGGCCGTCTTCTGGCTGGCCGCCGCCTCGCGTCCCGGGGCCGACGACGGCGACGGCGGCCCCCTGGCCGCCGAGCTTGCCGCCGTGAGCGCCTCCCCCCTGCCCCACCTGGTGGTCGTGCCCCAGGCGGCAAGCCTGCCCGGCCGCGACGCCTTGCTGGCCGCCCTGGGCGCGGGTTCGGCCCGGGACGTGGCCCTGATCGAGGACAGGCTCGTTGCCGTGCCGCGCGCCGAAGCCGCTGTGTGGAGCATCCTTTGCCCGGACGGACGGCCGGAGTTCCTCCTGCCCGGCCATGGCTAAGCGCCTCCAGCCCAGGACCGGCCGCCGCGCCCGACGCCGCCCCAAAGCCGCGCCATGAAAAAACCCCGCATCACCTTTGCCGTCATGGTGTTCAACGGGGAGCCGTTCACCCGTTACTGCCTGCGCCAGCTCTATCCCTTCGCCCACCAGATCGTGGTCGTCGAAGGGGCCGTGGCGGCGGCCATGGGCCAGGCCCGGCCCGACGGCCGCTCCCGCGACGGCACCCTGGAAACCTTGCTCGCCTTCCAGGCGGACGAGGACCCGGACGGCAAACTGGCCATCGTCACCCGGGACGGCCCCTGGGCGGACAGGGAGGCCATGGGCCGGGCGGCGGCCCAGCGGACCACGGGCGACTATTTCTGGCAGGTGGACATCGACGAGTTCTACCGTGACCGCGACATGGCCCTGGTGCTGGAACTGTTGGCCGACGATCCCGGGCTGACCGCCGCCGCGTTCCGGCGGCGCGAGTTCTTCGCCGCTCCGGATTTCGAGAGCGGCAGTCCGCATTTCCTGGCCGGCGACGACGCACGCCGCCGCCTTTTCCGCTTCGCCCCGGGCAGCCGCTACGTCAGCCGCCGGCCGACCACCGTGGTCGACGCCGCCGGGATCGACCTGTTCGCCGTCCGGCCCATCCCGGCCGAGAGCCTGGCCCGCCTGGGCGTGCGGGTGTTTCACTATCCGTTGCTGTTTCCCAAGCAGGTCTTCGAGAAAACCGCCGCCCGGGCCGCCGAGGACATCCCGCGCGCCCAGGCCCTGTCGGACTGGGCCGAACGGCAGTATCTGGGCCTTGGCGACCCCTTCAATCTTTGCAGCGTCACCGACCAGCCCGGCTGGATTGTGCCCTGCCACGACGACCACCCCTCCCAGGCCCAGGCGTTGTGGAACGACGCCCGGCGCGGCCGGCTGGCCGTCGCGCCCTATCCGGCCGCCGGGCGCAAGAAGCTTGCCCGATTGGCCGAAAACCCCGACTACCGACGCCGCATCCGCCGCATTCTCGACGAACTGGCCCGCCGGGAGCCCGGCAAGCGCCGCATGGCCCTGGACGACCCTTTTTTCGTCAAGCGCGTGCGCGAGCAGGTCGACGGGCTGCGCCTGGCCCTGGTCAACCGGCGCGACGCCGACGACGACGCGGGCCAAACGGCCTTTTCCCTGGCCCGGGCCCTGAGCGCCGGCCCGGATGACGCGAGTTGCCTGGTCTGGCAAAGCCGTCGCGACGACTATTGGATCGAGACCGTGCCGGCCAACGCCGACGGCCGCGCCCCGGCCGGCGCGGCGGCCCGGGCCGGCCTGCCCGGCTACGACCTGACCGGGGCCTTTGTCTGGCCCGAGCGCCCGGCCATTGCCCGGGCCGATCTGCTCCACGCCCACGACCTGCGCCCCGACTACGCCCACCCGTTCGCCGCCGCCTTCTGGAGCCTGGCCAAGCCGCTGGTCTGGACGTTCCACGACCGGCAGTCCCTCGCCGGCCACAGTCGGCAAACCGGCTGGGACGATTGCCCGGAACTTTCCATCGCCCCCGGACCGGCCGTGGAGGCCGCCGCGCGGCTGTGGGGCGACCGGCAGGCCGCCGGCCAGATGCTCGACGCCCATATCGCCGTGCCCACCAGGAGGCTGGCCGACGCCGTGGCGAAGAGCTGTCTCGGACATCTGCCCGTCACGGTCATCCCCAACGGCATCGACACGGCCGTTTTCGCCCCGCGCGACCGGGCCGCCGCCCGGGAGCGCCTGGGCCTGCCCCGGGACGGGGTCATCCTGGCCTTTCGCGCCGGCAGCGGCCCGGCCGACGGACGGGCGGGCAGCGGCCGGCTGTTGGCAGCATTGTCACGGCTGGCGCCGGGTTTTCCCCACCTGTGTCTGCTCAACATCGGCGGCGAGCTGACCGGCACGGGCCTGCCCGTGTTCAACCTGCCCCAGGCCGACGACGCGACCCAGGCCGAGGCCTACGCCGCCGCCGATGTGTTGGCCTGCCCTGGCCGAATCGAGGCCTTCGGACAGGCCGTGGCCCAGGCCATGGCCTGCGGTTTGCCCGTGGCCTGCCTGGACGCAGATGGGCCGACGGAGCTGGTCGAGGACGGCGAAACCGCCCTTGTGGTCCGGCCGGGTGACGACGACGGCTTTGTCTCGGCCCTGGCCCGCCTCATCGCCGACGCCCCCTTGCGCGCCCGCCTGGGGGGCCAAGCGGCGGCGCGCGGCCGGGCCTGCGACGTGGCGACCATGGCCGGCCGCTACCGCGAGCTGTATCTGCGGACCATCGCCGAGCGCGCCGCCCGGCCGGCCAAGGTCCGCCGGGAAATCGCCCGCAGCCAGCGCGCCGCCGGAGCGCGCCTGCTGGAAGCGCTGGGCGCGGCCGGCAACGTCGTGGGCAGGCTAGCCCTGGCCGCCGCCCTGCACCGGCTGCCAGCCTGAGATGGTGGCGCTTCAGCCGCTTCGGCCCTACGGATCGCGTTCCATAAAACCCGCGACGTCGCGCCTCAGCCAACACAATCCCTACCCATCGACTCCCTGCCCAACGCCAAGCCCCCTTTACCCTTTGTCTTCATGCGGGGGGTCTGGGGGCCGCAGGCCCCCCGCGGAGG
>JAEZMB010000162.1 GCA_023435825.1 Pseudomonadota bacterium
ACGCGCGGGCTCAGGCGTTGTGGCGCACCCAGGCGACGATGTCGGCGGCGCTTCGCGCCCCCGAAATGCGGGCCTTTTCACGGCCGCCCTGGAACAGGGCCAGGGTCGGCACGCCCTGGATGCGCAGGCGCGAGGCGATGGCCGGCTCGGCCTCGGTGTCGCACTTGGCCAGGATCACCCGGGGGTGGAGCATGGCCGCGGCCTGGTCGTAGGCCGGGGCCATGCCCCGGCAGGGACCGCACCAGGGAGCCCAGAAGTCCACTACCACCGGCAGGTCGGATTTGGCCAAGAACACGTCGAAGTTGGCGGAAGTCAGCGTCACGGGATGGGGCGACAGGATGGGCGCGCGGCATTTGCCGCACACCGGCCCGCTGTCCAGGCGGCCGGTCTGCACCCGGTTGACGGCCCGACAGGCGGGGCACACGGCGTGAATGGCGTCGGCATCAGGCATGGCGTCCTCCGGCAGGGGCTTGGGGTATTCGTCAAGCCCGCGTCCAACCAGACAAATAACGCGGCCCAGAGCGTAAGCAAGAGGCCGGCGGCCTAATCGCTCATGGCGAAGTCCACGCGGATCTTGAACAGCCGGTCGGCGGGCAGGTTGAGGATGGCCACGCCGGTCTGTTCGGTGATGGCGGCCAGATCCTGGCGGATGGCCTCCCGGGAAGTGCCGATCATGGTGAACCAGATGTTGTAGCCATGGGCGCGCAGGTAGTTGTGGGTGACGCCGGGGTGGTCGTTGACGGCCTTGGTGAAGGCCTCGAACTTGTCCTCGGGCACGGAGGCGGCGCACAGGGTGGATTTGAAGCCGATTTTCGCCGACTGGAAGTTGGCCCCGATACGGCGGATGATGCCCGAGGCCCGCAGCGCCCGCACCCGGGCCAGGGTTTCGGCTTCGGTCAGGCCCACCTGCTCGCCGATGGCGGCATAGGGGCGCGGGGCGATGGGGAATCCGGTCTGGATGATGTCGAGAATGCGCTTGTCTGTGGCGTCCATGGTTACCGTACTTCGGTTTGCGGGGGCGTTTCGCGCTCCACCCGGTTGCGTCCGCCGTCCTTGGCCCGGTACAGGGCCGCGTCGGCGCGTTTGAGCATGTCTTCGGGGCTGTCGCCCGGCCGCCAGGCGGCCAGGCCGAAGCTGGCCGTCACCCGGCCGACTCCGGCAAAGGGGGCGTCGGCCACGGCCCGGCGCAGGCGCTCGGCCAGCTCAGCCGCGCCGGCCAGATCGATGCCGGGCGCGGCCACCACGAATTCCTCGCCGCCGAACCGGGCCAGCCGGTCCACCTGGCGCAGGCTGGACGTGATGCGGCGGGCCAGCTCCACCAGCACGGCGTCACCGGCGTCATGGCCGTGGGTGTCGTTTATGTTCTTGAAGTGGTCGATGTCCAGCAGGGCCAGGGCGAAAGGCGTGGCGTAGCGGGCGGCCCGGGCGGTTTCGGCTTCCAGGATGTCGCCGAGCTTGCGCCGGTTGAGGGTGCGGGTCAGGGGATCGCGGTTGGCCAGATCGAGCAGTTCCCGGCGTTCAAGCTCCAGCTCGGTGATGTCCGACAGCATGAGCAGGCAGCGGCCGCGTCCCGGCAGGCGGCTGACGGCCGCCTGATAGACGTGGGGCGCGGCGTCGGGCCGGTCGGGATGGATGAAATGCAGGCGGTGGTCGCGGTCCAGGGCGTCGTCGGGCAGCCGTCCGGCCCAGGCGGCCAGCCCCTCGGCCGGCGGATCGACCAGGAAACGCTCCAGGGGCGTCCCCCTGGCCTTGAATTCGCCCAGGCTGCCCGCGCCGAGAAAGCGCAGGAAGGCCCGGTTGAGGCCAAGGAGCTCGTCACCGGCGAAGATGGCCGAAAGATGGGGGATTTCATCCAGAAGCCGTTTGGCCAGCCGCCAGCCGTCCTCGGCGTGGCGGCGGGCGGCGATGTCGGCGGCGGCCGCGTCCAGGGCGGCCTCGGCCAGCCCGGGCGACAGGGGCAAGGGCAGCAGGCGCAGCCCCGGCAGGGCCACGGCGGACAGCACCGAGGCGATGTCCCCGGGCGTGCCGGCCAGGAACACGGCCGGCGGGTTCTCGCCCGCGACCAGGGAGGCCAGAAGCGGAGCCGTGGGGCCGTCGGGCAGGCGCGCGGCCACCACGGCCAGATCGGGTCGGCCAAGGGCCAGGGCGGCTTTGGCCTCGGCCAGGGTCCGGGCCGTGGCCAGGGCGGAGCGTGGGCCAAGGGCCTCGGCCAAAAGCGCGGCCACGGCCGGGTCGGCCTCGGCCACCAGGGCCGAGAAACGGCGGGCGGGCGCGCTGGGCGGATGGGGATGATGCGGCATGGGCCGGGCCTCCGTCATGAAACCATAGGATGAATCACGCCCCTTGTCATCGCCCGGGGAATGAGACACAGTGTCATGGTCGGCATTGTCCGGCAAGGAGGCGAACCATGCGCGGTCATCGAGCCATCCTGGCGCTTGCCGCCCTGTGCTGTTGCCTGTCCGCCGGCCTGGCGGTCCGTGACGCGGCGGCCCAGCCGCCGCCGGTGGTGGTCTATCCCCCAGGCTACTATCCGGCCTATCCAGGCTATCCCGCCTACCCCTATCCGTATCCCTACCCGTATCCGCCGCCGCCCCCTGTGGCGCCGGGGCCGGGCATCGTCATCAACCCCTGGCCGTTTATCGTCGGTCCGGGACCGGGCTATGGTCCGGGGCCTGGGCCGCGCCCGGTGGGACCGCCGCCGATCCCCCTGCCCGGACCGGGGTTTGGCCCCGGGCCGCGTCCCGGACCGGTAGGCCCCATCGGCCCCATTGGTCCCATCGGCCCGGGTCCGGGCATGGGCCCGGGCATGGGGCCCGGACCTGCCCGGCCCCGCTGAGGCCGCGTTTCCGGCCTGGGCCTTCCCGCTCCGGTTCCCGCGGCCGGGGCGGGAAGGCCTGGCCTGGTCTTGCGACAAGCCCTGGCAATACGTGCGACAAGGAGTGTTCATGTCCCGTCTCATCCCGTTTTTCCTGGCCGTGCTGCTTTTGGCCGGCTGCGCCGGCAAGGGAACCCAGCGTCCGGAACTGGCCGGCACGCCAACCGTCTATGCCGATGTGCTCTCGCCGCCCAATCCCTTGCTCGTGGGCTGCTTCATGCGTTCGCGGCCCTCGGAATACAACCGGCCCAACAGCTACCGCTACTGTCTGGTGGAAAAGCAGGGCAAGTGGGCCGTGTACTATGACTGGCGCGACGGCAAGTCCGGCGAGGAGCACAAGGGCTGGTCGGCCTTCACCGTGGACGGGGACAAGCTCATCAGCGGCTCGGACCCCAGCCGCTACGTGGTCAAGGACGGCGCGGTCTGGCACAATTACGGCGGTCGGGACACGCTGCACCGCATGTTGCCGGATTAGGCCGCATCCCTTGAAACGACGAGCGTATTGTTAAGAAGCCCCATTGTTTTCGTCCGTTGTCCATGAAAAGCCCCGGCGCTTTTCGCGGACGCGACTCAAGCGCCCCGGCCGGGCGGCCGGTCCACGGTCCGGCCGCCCGATGCGTCCCGCCTGGGCGGGCGTTCGGTTGGCTCCGGCGGGTCGGCGGGGCCGCCGCGACGGGGATCGTCCGCCAACCCGCGTTCCCCCTGCCGACCCCACCGGCGTGGCCTTGCGTCGCTTGTGTGCCATGTCGCCGGCCTCCCGTTCTGCCATGCCCTGAAAACCAGAAAGATCTTTTCAGGATATCGTGTTTTTATTAGCTTGAAATTATTTTCAGTCGCGGCGTTGCAAGCAGGGCAACACGCACCGACGTTTGTACCATGGCCACGGCGGCAACAGGCGGATGCGCGCGGGGCGCATCGGCCAGGGCCGGGACTTTTGTGACGACGGCAGAGAGCGGGAGGGAGAAGCGTCATGGCGAACACCACGAAATTTTTCCAACGGGTCAGCGTCAAGTTGTCGATCAGCTACATCGTGCTGGTCGTCGCCCTGGTCGCGGTGGGATTCACCGGCTACTACGCGGCCAAGGTCATCAGCGGCAATCTGGAGACGCTTTTTACGCGGCTATTGCCGAGCATCGACAAGCTCATCGAGGCTGACCGCGATCTGCATCAGCTCCTTGTGGCCGAGCGTTCCATGCTCTTTACAGACGTGGGCAGCGAGCGTTTCAAGAAACTCCAGAAAGCCTACGACGAGAATCTGCAGCAGACCAAGGACCGCTTCGGCGTTTTCAAGTCGCTCATGACCACGCCGGAAGAGAAGCAGTTCGCCAGCCAGTTCGATACGGCCCTTCGCAAGTGGGAGGAAACTTCCGCCAAGGTGGTCAAGACCCGGCTGGCCGACACCGAGGCGTCCAAGGCCGAGGCCATGGCCCTGTCCATGGGCCAGGCCGACGAGCAGTTCGAATTCATGCGGGAATTCATCAATAAGTTGACCGATCTTGACCTCGACTACGCCGAGGTCCGCAACGCCGAATCCAAGGCGCTGTATGAAAAGACCGAGCTGATCATCGCCTGTCTTACCGGGGCCATGATCCTGTTTGCCGCCATCACCGGCCTGCTCATCACCCGGGGCCTCCTGCGACGCCTGGGCGGCGAGCCCGAGGAGATCGCGGCCATGGCCCGGCAGGTGGCCGTGGGCGACCTGTCCCTGACCTTCCACGACGGGGCGCATCCGCAAAGCATCTATGCGGCCATGCGGGCCATGGTGGCCTCCTCGGCCGAGGTGGCCCAGGCCGTGGCCAAGCTGGCCCAGGGTGACCTGGACGTGAGCATCGCGCCGCGTTGCGAGGCCGACGGCCTCATGCGCTCCCTGGCCGCGCTCATTGCCGCCGAAAAAGACATCGCCGATCTGGCCGGCAAGCTGGCCCTGGGCGACCTGGACGTGGCCGTGTCCAAGCGTTCGGACAATGACCGGCTGCTGGCCGCCATCGAACGGCTGGTGGCCGCCGAAAAGGACATCGCCGCCATCATGGGACGCTTAAGCCAAGGCTATCTGGCCGTGGCCGTCACGCCCCGCGACCCGGCCGACCGGCTGCTCCATTCCCTGCGCGGCATGATCACCCGGGTCAGCGCCGTCATCCGCGAAGTCCAGGACGGCTCGGTGAACGTGGCCTCGGGCAGCGAACAGCTCTCCGCCTCGTCCTCGGCCCTGTCCCAGGGCTCCACCGAACAGGCCGCGGCCATCGAGGAATCCTCCTCGGCCATGGAGCAGATGGCCGCCAGCATCGGCCAGACCGCCGACAACGCCAAGCAGACCGAGGCCATCGCGGTCAAGGCCGCCCGGGACGCCAAGGATTCGGGCGAGGCCGTAGTTCAGACCAAGACGGCCATGAAAGCCATCACCGGCAAGATTTCCATCATCGAGGAGATTGCCCGGCAAACCGATTTGCTGGCCTTAAACGCCGCCGTGGAAGCGGCCCGGGCCGGCGAGCATGGACGCGGCTTCGCCGTGGTGGCCTCGGAGGT
Source organism: Pseudomonadota bacterium (assembly GCA_023435825.1). GTDB lineage: Bacteria > Desulfobacterota > Desulfovibrionia > Desulfovibrionales > Desulfovibrionaceae > Solidesulfovibrio. The sequence continues at coordinate 5,399 of JAEZMB010000162.1, forward strand.
GCGCAAGCTGGCCGAGCGCAGCCAGGCCGCCGCCGCCGAGATCACCAATCTGGCCGCCACCTCCACCGACATCGCCGAAACCGCCGGCCAACTGCTGGAAAAGCTCGTGCCCGACATCCAGCGCACGGCCGAGCTGGTCCAGGAAATCAACGCCGCCAGCCAGGAGCAGAGCCAGGGCGCCAGCCAGGTCAACCAGGCCCTGCAGCAGCTCGATCAGGTCATCCAGCAAAACGCCGCCGCCGCCGAGCAGATCGCCTCCACCTCGGAGGAACTCTCGGCCCAGGCCGCCCAGCTCCAGCAGACCAGCGCCTTTTTCCGGGTGGAGCGCGACGACGAGGAGCGCGCCCGTCCGGCCGCCGCCTCGGGCCGGCGCGCCTTCATGCCGCCGCCCTCGGCCGGCAAGGCCCTGCCCCGACAGACGGGCGGCCAGACCGGCGGCTCGCTCATCGACATGGGCGAGGAGGACCCGGGCGACAACCGGTTCGAACGGTATTGAGGGCAGCGGTTCGGGTTTGGCCCGAGTTCTTTGCGTCGGAGATAAACAGGTCAGGGGCGGCTCATGGGAGCCGCCCCTTTGTCATTTGGGGAGGATGTTCCTCTATCGTTGCCGCATCGGATGCCACGCACGCCGGGAACGGCGGGAATCCTCGGGGAATAATCGGCTGGCGCATGGGCAACGCTGTTGTTTGGACGGCGTGTTGAAGGCGCATGGCTTGGGACCGTCCGCGTTGTTTCTTGCCGGACAAGGCGAGCCGGTCATGACGTTGTGCCTGGTTGCGGATGCGCCGGCCAATATCTGCATTGCCTGTGGTGCCGTCTGGTCGCGACATGGTGTGCGCGCGAAGGTGTCACGCACTGTTTGTTGCGTTTGACAGCAATGAAAGGACAATCATTACACCAGGGAAATATTTGGGCGAAGCCCAAGAAAAATGCTGCGGGAGGTGTTTTCGTCTTTTCTTTTTTTTGCTGATAGCCTAATAATCAAACGTAATTCCCTGTCCGTGGCATGACGCATCTGGTGAACATGGCGACGGGTATATTCTTGACTGCATGGCGTTGTGTTTTTTTGAGGGCCCGTCGTTTGCGTCGTCTGACAGGGCCTGGACCGGGCTGAGGGCTTCATGCTCCGTCGTCGTGCCAGACTGAGCGGCCTGAATCGGTCATCCTGAGGCTTGTCATCGGGTTGTTTCAGTCCTTCACGTCTAGGAGGGTGTATGAAGGTTTCCGTAAAGCTCCCGCTCGGATTTCTGGCCGGAGTGCTGCTGATCGTTATTCTGGGGTCGATCAACATTTACTCCATGCATACGATGAGCAAATCCATCAATGAAATGGCCACCAACTGGCTGCCGAGCATCCGGGAACTCGGCGCGGCCAGCCGGCATCTGCTTGACGTCCGGCGTCTCCAGTTGCTGGCCCTGACGGCCACGACGGATGCCGGGCGGCAGCAAAACCTGCGCGGTTTCGCGGAGACCCTGGACAAGCTCCAGACCCGGCTCAAGAAATACGAAACCCTGATTTCCAGCGACGAGGAACGCCGCATTTACGAAGAATTCAAGAAGAATTTGGATGGCTATCTCGTATTGTCCGAGAAGATGGCCGACGCCCTCAAGCAGGGGAAGAACGACGAGGCATTGCGGATTTCCAACGACGAGATGCCCAAGTTGATCTCCGCCGCCACGGAACTGATGGCCCGCGACGTTGAACTCAACGACAAGAGCGCGGGCAACGAGGCGGCCAACGGCCAGGCCGTCTACGAAAGCGCCCGCGTCCTGTCATTTTCCCTGCTCGGCGTCGCCACGCTGATCGGCCTGTTGCTGGCCGTCTTCATCCCCCGCTCCATCGTGCGGCCCGTGGCCAAGTGCGTGGCCTTCGCCAACCAGCTGGCCGTGGGCGACACCAGCGGCGACCTGGACGTGCACACCAGCGACGAACTCGGCCAGATGGCCAACGCCATGCGCACCGTGGCCCAGGCCGAAAAGCAGGTGGCCGAGAACGCCAAGACCCTGTCCGAGGGCGATCTGCGCGTGGACATCGCCAAGCGCTCCCAGCAGGACGTCATGCTCGATTCCCTGGGCCGCATGGTCGAGGCCTTGACCGACGTGGTTTCCCAGGTGCAGACCGGCACGGACAACGTGGCCGCCGGCAGCGAGGAGCTTTCGGCCTCGGCCGAATCCCTGTCCCAGGGAGCCACCGAACAGGCCTCGGCCGTGGAGGAATCCTCCTCGGCCATGGAAGAGATGAATTCCAGCATCCAGCAAAACGCCGACAACGCCAGGCAAACCGAAGCCATCGCCGTCCAGGCCGCCCGCGACGCCAAGGAATCCGGCGACGCCGTGACCCAGACCGTCTCGGCCATGAAGGAAATCGCGCACAAGATCTCGGTCATCGAGGAAATCGCCCGGCAGACCGACCTGCTGGCCTTAAACGCCGCCGTGGAAGCGGCCCGGGCCGGCGACCACGGGCGCGGCTTCGCCGTGGTGGCCGCCGAGGTGCGCAAGCTGGCCGAACGCAGCCAGCACGCGGCCACGGAAATCACCTCCCTGGCCCAGGGCAGCACCGGCATCGCCGAAAAGGCCGGCAGCCTGCTCTCCCAGCTCGTGCCCAACATCCAGCGCACCGCCGATCTGGTCCAGGAGATCAGCGCCGCCTGCCAGGAGCAAAGCAACGGCGCTTCCCAGGTCAACAAGGCCCTGCAGCAGCTCGACCAGACCATCCAGCAAAACGCCAGCGCCTCCGAGGAACTGGCCTCCACGGCCGAGGAGCTGTCCAGCCAGGCCGAAAACCTGCAAGCCACCATCGCCTTCTTCCAGATCAAGCAGAGCGGCCAGGCCGTGTACGAGCGCCGGGCCCTGGCCGCCGCCGCGCCCAAAAAGGCCCTGGCCGCCAAGGCCGGCCGGCGGGCGAGCGCCGGAGCCCGCATCAGCCTGGACAGCGGCGATGGCCACGACGAGGAGTTCGAGAAGTTCTAGGGACGCGTCCCCCGGGCAATACGCCGGTATTGTTCAAGGACAGGGCATAGCGTCGCCCCCTGCCTGCGGACTTGGCCGCGCGGGAGAGGGGCAGGGCGGGCCTGCTGCGGCCGGAGCGGAAATTCGCCCCGGCGGCGGCAGGCCCGCTGCCTTGGCCGTTGGCCGGCGACCAGGCTGCCGCCGCCTGGGGGCTGGCCCCCCTGTAGACGGCGGCCGGCGATTGCGCGACAAGACGGCAGGCGGCCCGTGATCGCGGCCTTAAGTCGCGGCCAGAGTGGCCGAAGGGATGGCAAGGGTTCAAACACCAGCCCGGGAGGCGCGCATGAAACGGCTTATCCCCATTTTGCTCATCGCGGCGCTGGCCTGGGCCGGCCTGCCCGGCCGGGCGGCGGCCTTTGACGAACAGTCCGTCACGATCTGCGCCTTCCGCCAGGCCCTGGCCATGCTCACCTGCAAGACGCCCGACAAGTACAGCTTTATCGGCGTGCGCGACGGCGTCTACGTGTTCAACAGCCACTTCGCCAAGGGGTTCGCCGACTTCTACGTGCAGTTAAACGGCGACCTGGCCATCTTCTCCAGCCGCGTCTGGCACGGCCGCATGCCCTCGGGGCGCATCGTCAAGGATTACGCCGCCGGCTGTGTCCAGGTCATCATCGATCCGCTGCCCTGCTCAAGCTTCCACACCGCCCGCTGCTGCGGCAGCCAGTAAGGGAAGAGGCCTCCGGCGGGGGGGGGGGGGGGGGGGGGGGGGGGGGGGGGGGGGGGGGGGGGGGGGGGGGGGGGGGGGGGGGGGGGGGGGGGGGGGGGGGGGGGGGGGGGGGGGGGGGGGGGGGG
>JAEZMB010000237.1 GCA_023435825.1 Pseudomonadota bacterium
GGGGGTCGGTTCAGGGGCCTTCACCGGCTCCGGCGCGGGCTCGGGAGCCTTCACCGGTTCGACAGCCGGCTCGACCGCCGCTTGCGGCGCGGGAGCCGGGGCCGCCTTGGCGCCGCCGCCGCAGCAGCCGCGCGGGGCGCACTGGATGAACGCGCCGAACTTCTCCAGTTCGTCCACCCGGCAGCTCCAGACCAGCTTGTCCTGGTAGTAGATGGCGTCGGGGCAGCCGTCGCACATGTTCTGGCGGCCGTCGTCAAAGAGGTCACAGGGCTGGATGACCATGATGGACTGGATGTGGATGGGCTTGGTCCACTGCTTGGGCTTCAGCAACAAACGGCCGAAAATCTTGCGCAGGCTCTTGTTGAAGGGAGTGAGGAAAATGAGCTTTTGCAGCCAGGCCGTCCAGCAGGGCCGGGTGTAGGCCAGGTAGGTGCCGAAAAGCAGGTGGTGGAAGGCCTGCATCCACTCGGCGAACTTGGCGTCGAGGTAGCCGAAGATTTCGTCCTTGGAGCCGGCGCGAAGGGTGAGCAACCACTTCATGGTGCGCGGGTCCTCGGTGCCGTTCAAATAGGCGCAGGGCTCGTGATCGGGATAGGCCAGCCGGATGGCGTCGGCGATCTCCTGGGAGTCGAGGTCCTCGTGGTTTTCCTGATGGTCGAGCTGGTAGACGAGGTTGCCGACGTCCACGGGCTTGCCGTTGGCGAACACGTCGAAATCGCCGCGTTTGCGGGCCGAGCGGAAGAGGATGTAGACCATGGTCTGGACCAGGTCGATGTGCTCGTGAGCCCAGCGGGTGAGCATGGGAATGTCGGCCAGGGTGTCGCGGTAGATGGTGGCGTTAAACGAACACGACACCGTGCCGCCGCTATGCTCATGGATCATTTCGGCGAGCTTCAGGCGCAGCGCGCACAAGTCTTTTTCCGAAGCGCCCTTCCAGCCGGGGCGGACCTGGTGGGAGTCCACGTGCATGGTGAACCCGACCACGCCGGCGGCGGTCAGTTCGCGCACGAGTTCCGGCGTCAGCGCCTGGCCGTTGGAATTGATGATGGGCTTCCAGCCCTGGGCCGCGACGTAACGCACCAGGGGCACGATGTCGGGGTAAATGAGCGGCTCGCCGCCGGCAATGGAGATGCCGTCGGTACGACGCATCTTTTTGACCTGCTCCAGATCGCGGATGACGTCGGCCAGGGGTTTGTGGCCGAAGGGATCGTTCTCGCGGTAGCAGCCTTCGCAGTACAGGTTGCACTTGGTCGTCGGCTCAAGCCAGGTGATGGCGTTGTCGGCCAGGTTCCAGGGCATCCGGTAGTACAGATGCGGCGTCAGCGGGCGTTTTCTCATGGCGGTTGCATCCATTGGGCAGAGGATTTGCCGCTTTGGCGGCGACTCGGCGTTTGCGTTACCGCAAATGGCCGGTGCTGGCAACCGCGATGCCCGGGAATGGCGCGTTTTCAGGGCCGCAAGCGGTATGCGCGACGGCCCGGATGCCGTCCGGGCCGCTGGGGAGAAAGGGGTGGAAAACGCTAGAAGCCCTTGTCCAGGGCGCCGACGATGGCCCCGGGCGCGCCGCCGGCCGTGCGCGGCATGAAGCGGCCCAAAAGCGGCACGCGCCGTGCCGCCTCGCGGAAGGCGGCCGAGCGGCGCAGATTGACCACGAGCAGGGTGAGGATCATGACCGGGAAGGGGGCGATCTGGAACAGCGTGCCGGAAAGGCCGGGCAGCACGTCCTGGAGCGCTATGCCCGACACCTGGATGGCGGCGAAGAACAGCGCCCCAAGGGCCACCCGCACCGGCTTCCAGCCGCCGAAGATGACGATGGCCAGGGCGATCCAGCCCGCGCCCTCGCAGCCCTGGGGATGGCCCCAGCCGGGCTTGACGGCCAGGGAATAAAAGCCGCCGGCCAGGCCGCCAAGGGCCCCGCCAATGAGCGCGCAGCCAAACTGCACCTTCCGCACGGCCAGCCCGCGCGCCCCGGCCGCCGTCGGGGCCTCGCCCACGGCCCGCACCACCAGCCCGGGCCGGGTGCGCATGAGGAAATACCAGACCACGGCCACGGCCACGAAGCTTAACAGCACCACAGGACTTTGGCGAAACACGGCCGGCCCGATCAGCGGCAGGTCGGACAGCCCCGGGATGGACAGCGCGCCAAGATCCGGGCCGGGCTGCCTCGCCTGGGCATGGCCCATGAAATAGGCCAGCTCGCGGCAAAAAAGCGTGAGGACGAAGCCCACGGCCAGCTCGGATGCGCCGAGGAAAAGCCCGAAGACGGCCAAGACGGCGGCGATGGCCGCGCCGGAGCCGGCCCCGGCCACAAGCCCCAGCCACGGGTCGCCCGTGCCCCGGGCGGCGGCAAAGGCAGCCATGGCCGCGAACAGCACCGTGCCGTCCATGGACAGGTTGATGACCCCGGCCCGTTCGGACACGGTTTCGCCCAGGGCGGCCAGAATCAGCGGCGCGGCGGCGAACAGCACGGCCCCGAGCAGGGCGGCGGCGTAATCCAGCGTCATGACCGGCCTCCGCCGAGTCCGGCCGGCAGGATGCGCCGGGCGGCGAAAAGGGTCAGCACCAGCACCCCCTGGACCACGCCGGCCAGGGAGGAATCCAGCGACAGGGACAGCGGCAGTTGGATGGAGCCGACGGTGAGGACGGCGAAAAAGAGGCAAGCCAGGGGCAGAAAGCGCAGGCTCCCCGAGGCCAACAGCACGGCCATGATGGCGGTGTAGCCGTAGTTGCCGGAAATGGACGGAATGAGGCGGTGGTAGAGCCCGGCCACCAGGATGCCGCCGGAAAGTCCGGCCAGGGCTCCGCCGATGGCCATGGCGGCCAGCATCCGGCGCTTGGGCGAAAGCCCCAGGCGCTCGGCGGCCATGGCGTTTTGGCGCACGGCCGAGAGGGTCAGGCCAAAAAAGGTGCGATGCAGCAGCCAGGCCACGAAGACAAAGGCGCACACGGCCAGGACAAGGCCCCACAGGCTCATGGGCTTGCCGCCCAGGGCCGGCAGCCACAAGGCGGCGGGCAGGGGCTCGGTGCCGGACATCGAGGCCATGCCCGGGCGCTTCCAGGGGCCCAGGATCAGCCACAACGACACGCCCATGGCCACGAAATTGAGTCCCAGGCCGGAGAAAATCTCATGGACCCGGCCGTGGGTGCGCAACACGCCCGAGAGCAGCGCCCAGGCCATGCCGCCGACCATGGCCGCAATCAGCGAGCCGGCCACGGCCAACTCGCCCGGCAGCCCGCCGGACAGGCCGAAATCGCGCAAAAACCAGAGGCAAAAGACCGAACCCAGGGTGATCTGGCCTTCCACGCCGATGTTCCAGAGGTTGGCGGCAAAGGTGACGCACAGGGCCGCGCCGCACAGGAGCAGCGGGACCAGGGCCGAAAGCGTGCGCAGCCAGGCCTGGCCCGAGCCCAGGCCGCCGTCGAGCATCACGGCCAGGGTGTCGATGGGCGGCGCGCCGGCGGCGGCCACGATGGCCAGCGTCACGCCCAGGGCCAGGGCCAGGGACAGGCCGGCCCGGCGCAGGAAGGCGGCGCGATCGGTCATTGGGGCATCTCCCCGGGGGCCAGACGGCCGGTCATGAGGTCGCCCATGCAGCCGGCGTCAAAGACCCCGGCCCGCAGGTCGGCGACCAGGGCGCGGTTGTAGAAGACGAGAACGCGTCCGGCCTGGGCCAAAAGCTCGTCGAGATCCTCGGAAAAAAAGACCACGGCCGCGCCGCCGGCGGCGCGCTGGCGGAAATGGTCCCAGATCTGGGCGATGGAGGCGGCGTCCAGGCCCCGGGTGGGGTTGTCGGCCAGCAGCAGGCGCGTGTCGTCGGGCACAAGGGACAGGAGCAGGCGCTGCTGGTTGCCGCCGGAAAGCCGGGCGGCCGGGGCGTCAGGCTGGTTGGTCAGGCGGAAACGGCCCACGCAGCGCTCCTCGAAAATGGCCCGGGCCTCGTCGCGCCGGTCCGGGAAGGCCAGCCGCACATGGTCCAGAAGCGTCAGCCCCGGGAAAAGCCCCTCTTCCATGCGCGAGGCCGGCAGGTAATGGATGGCGGCGTCGAGAAACCGCTTGTGGGGCTTGCCGGCCAGTTCCCGGCCGCCGACACGAAGGGAGCCGGCCACGGCCGGGGCGATGCCGGCTAGTCCCCGCAAAAAGGCTTCCTGGCCGCCGCCGGAAACGCCGGCCACGCCGACGATTTCGCCCGGGCGCACGTCCAGGGAAAAGGGTTCGAGCACGAGTTTTTCGTCGGCGACGACCACGTCGCGCACGGCAAGCAAGCTCTCGCCGCCGCCAGCGGCGGGCCGGGGCGGGACGACGGTCTGGCAGGCCCCGTCGGCCCCGAACATGGCCCCGAGCAGGGCCTTGGGGTCGAGCGGCGCGGCGAAATGCCCGACCACCTTGCCCTGGCGCAGCACCGTGGCCTCGTCGCACAGCTCTCTGGCCTCGGCCAGCTTGTGGGTGACCAGCACGACAGAGCGCTCGCCGTCGGCCACAAAGGCCCGCAGCACGTCGAAAAGCGCCGCCTTCTGGGCCGGGGAGATGCCGGAAGTGGGTTCGTCGAGGATTAACAGGCGCACGTCGCGGTCAAACAGCCGAGCCAGCTCCAGATGTTGCCGGGCAGCCACGCTGAGGCTGCCGACCGGCACGTCCGGGGGCAAATCGAAGCCCATGCGGCCGCACACGGCGGCCAGCCGCTCCCGGGCTTGCCGGCGGGACAGGACCGGACCGCCGCCCAGGGCGAAGTTTTCCCATACGGTAAGGGGCGGGAAATCCAGCGGGTCCTGGGCCAACATGCCGATGCCGAGCCGGCCGGCCCCGTCGGGGTCCAGGCGGGCATGGGCCGTGCCGTCCACGGTGATGGTTCCGGCGTCCGGGGCCAGGACGCCGCACATGACGCGCATGAGCGTCGATTTCCCGGCCCCGTTCTCACCCAGGATGCCGTGGACGCGGCCCGGCGCGAAACGCGCCGTCACGTCGTCGTTGGCGGCAAGCGCGCCGAAGCGCTTGACGATATGGGACAGCACGACGTCCACGGGCAGTCCTTTGGCGGCCGCGTCCCCCTACTTGGAGGCGCTGGCTCCGTCCATGCCGCGCAGCAGTTGCGGGCAAAACCAGATGTCCTTGTCGGTGGCCGTGGAGCCGGCCTGCACGAAGACCGCGCCGTCCTGGTACTCCAGGGGGCCGGCATAGAGATTGACCTTGCCCGAGCCGAGATCGGCGATGAACTGGTTCAGGGCTTTCTTGGCCTCGGGGGACAGGGCGTCGCCTTCGGTGAAACCGATGGGGCTCTTGTCCGGGTCGTTTAAGGCGGCGAAATCCGGGGCCAGCCACTCGAAGGACGGCTTGTAGGTTCCGGCGGCCACGGCCTTGGTCACGTTCAAAAGCGGCGGCCCCCAGTTGAAGTAGGGCGCGCCCAGGCAGACCTCGGGCGCGGCCTGGCAGGCCAGCTTGTAGTCGTAGGGCAGGGCGTAGACGTCGGCCCCGGCCTTCTTGCGCGCCCCGGCCACGGTGAGGGCCTCGGGGGTGTCGATGCCGGAGATGACCACGTCGTAGCCCTGGTCAAAAAACGATCCGGCCACCTGGTTGGGGTCGGAGGTCACGCCCGGGATGTTGAACCAGAAGCCGATCCAGCTGACCTTGAAAGACAGGGCTTCGGGCTTCTGGCCGCGTACCTTTTCCCAGGCGTAGCGCGCGCCGAGGTAGGCGGCGTTGGCCAGACGGCGGGTTTCGTCATTGATCAGCGGCCCAAGGAAGCCGATCTTGCCGGTCTTGGTGGTCATGGCGGCGGAAAAGCCGGCCATCATCTTGGCGTATTCCATCTTGGAAAAGACGTTGCCGAGATTCTTCGGGGCCTTGCCGGTGAGCGCGTCGTCGCCGGAAAGATGGACGAACATGAGATCGGGATGGGCTTCGGCGGCCTCGCGGATGCCGTCCTTCATGTCGTCGGAGCCGGCCAGGATCAGGGTCGCGCCCTTGGCGGCCAGATCGTCCACGAGCTGGGGAATGGTGACGCCGGGGCGGTCGGCCGGATTGACCTTGTCGAGGTAGAGCATTTTCGCGCCGGGCAGCTTGGCCTCGACGTATTTGCCGCCCTCGTACTGGGCCTGGCTGTAGCCTTTGTCGTTGTAGGGGCCGACAAGCAACATGCCGAAGGTGAGCGGTTTGTCCGCGGCCAGGGCCGAGCCGGCCAGGACGGCCAATAGGGCGGCGACGGCCGCCAGGATGGAAAGGCGACGCATGGGGTTCTCCTTGGGCTGGGATTGGCGTGGGCGCACTGTAAAAAAACCGGAGACATTATGCCAGGGGCCGGCCGTCAAGAACGGCCCGGCAGACGGCCGTCGCGCAAAAAGGCGTCGATGAGGCCGAACACGTCCTGGTTGCCGCAAAACCGGCCGCCGGCGATACGCTGGCGCATGGCCGGCAGGGCGGCTTCGAAATCCGGGATGAGCCCGGGGGCCAGGCGCTCCATGGCGGCGGCCTTTCCGTAGCCCAGACGTTCCAGGTAGATGGCGTTTAGCTGCTGCTCAAAGGCCCCGGCCACCGGGAAGGACAGGACCGGTTTGCCGTAGAAAAGGGCCTCGCTCATGAGATTGTGGCTGCCGCCGCAGATGACGTAGGCGCAGGAAGCCAGATCGTCAAGAAAGCCGTCCTCGGAGTAGCTGCGAAAGGTCAGATTGCCGTCAACCTTGTCCACCTTGTAGCCGTAGACCCGAAATTCCCGGTCTATGGTTTTGAGATAGGGGGCAAAGGCGTCGCAGATGCCGCAGCTTTGGTAGACGAGGATATGGCTGCCGTTTGTGGGCGTGCGGTCGATGACGCTCTGGCGCAGGATGGGCGGGGCGACGATGGCCCTGGCCCCGGCCTTGGCCGGGGGCTGGAAAAACGAGATGGCCAGATAGTCGGAGCAGGCCGAAAACAGGAACCGTATGGAGGCCCGGATGCCCAGGTAGTCGGGATACAGCCGCCAGGGCACGGGGTGGTCGCAGCAGGAAATGACGTGCTGGTGGTCGATGGACAGGCAGGGGATGCCGGCGCGCTGGGCGGCGATGGGCACGAAATATTCGTAGTCGGAAATGGCGGCGTCGGGCTGGAATTCGGCGATGAGCCGGGCCAGCCGGGCCAGTTCCGAGGGGCGCTTGATCAGGGTGCGGGCGGCGAGTTTTAAGGTCGCCGGGGTGTCCAGGCGCTGGTTCTTGTAGCGGGTGCCGGGATTCTCGAAACGCTCGACCCGGAATTCGCGGGACAGCAGGCCCGCCCCTTCCTCGCTGGAGACAAAGAGGAATTCATGGCCCAGGGCGGCCAGCCGCCGGGCGAGAATAAGGGCGCGTATGGCGTGTCCGTGCTGGGTGCCGTGAACGCCGTAGAGGATGCGGGCCATGGTGTGGTGTCGCGTCTCCGATGGAAGTTGGGGGCGCTGCCGGCGGCGCGCGGCCACCGGAGGTGGGGCAGCACTAAACGGCAAGCGGGCCGGCGTCAACAGGGGAAGGGCGGGGTCGTGCCTCTCGGCTTTTGGGGCCGGGCCGCCGCCGCCGTCGGCCGAAGGACGTTGCGGCGTGGGCAGGGCAGGCGTATGGAAAGGAGAGTGGACTGGTTTTTGCTTCGTTTGGCCGTGCGTTTACAACCCGCCGCCCAAGGCGGCGAACAGGGAGGATGATGCCATGGACACGAGGCATCGCATGATTATCGGCGCGCTGCTGGCGGCCTTGCTGCTGCCGGCGGCGGCGGTGGAAGCCAAGAAGGGGCAGCAGCAAGGCCAACCCATGGGGCAACAGCAGATGCAGCCCATGGGCCAGCAAGGGCAGCCGCAAGGCCAGTCCTACGGCCCGCCGAGCTACGCCGGCCCCAAGGGACAAAACCAGAATCCGCCCTACGGGCCGCCGGACTACGCCGGCCCGAAGAACGGACAGCATCAGGGCCAGGGTTGGCAAAATAACGATATGCCGCCAGGTCAGGCCAAAAAGCATCACAAGAAGGCCAAGAAGCACGGTCCCCCGGACCACGCTCCAGCCTGGGGCTATCGCAACCAGCAGTAGCGCGCCACGCCAAACGGCCGCCGTTCCCCTGCGGGAGCGGCGGCCGTTTCATTATTGCTTTCGGCTTTCGGCTCAGTCCCGGATGACCCGCATGACCACGCCGCCCCAGCCGACCTTGTAGCGGATGCCGCGCCAGGACATGGTGTTGGTGGTGAACGTGCGGCCAAAACACCAGCCCAGCATCAAAAACGTGGCGGCGTAGCCGCGCAGCCAGGCCAGCACGCCGACCCGGCGCGGGGAGAGCGACCGGAAACACAGCCCCAGGCCGGCGAAAGCGGCCAGATACACGGCCGACCACACCGCGCCCAGGCCGCAGCCCGCGCCAAAGGCCCAGGCCGCGAGCATCGCCACGGCGGCCACCGGCGGCGCGGCAAGCAGCAGCACCGCCGCGATGGAGACGATCCAGCCGGGCGGGATGCAGAATTTCAAATAGAGCAGTTGGCGCGTGAGCCAGTCGTCCCAGCGGGCCAGGGACACCTTTTGCAGCGGCGTATGCAGGCAGGCGGCGGCCACGGGCCAGGCGGCCACGCCAAAGGTGTGCAGGTGCGGCCCCATGGAGAAGTCGTCCACGATGTTCTGGCCCCAGAGCTTGGCCAGCCCAAACCGGTCGAAGGCCGGGCGCGACACGGCCATGGCCCCGCCCCAGGGCTGGGTGATGGCCCGGATGGGCTGGAGCAGATGCAGGGCCAGGCAGGTGACGGCCATGCCCACCGTGGCCGTGGCCCCGTCGCCGGGCACGACCTTGTGGAAGCCGCTGGTCATGGGCGCGTCGCCCCGGGCGATGGGGGCCACGAGGTTGGTGACGAAATGCCGGTCGGCCACATGGGTGGAATCGCAGAACACGAACACGTCGGCGGTGTGGGCGGCGCGCAGGCCGGCCAGGATGTTGTGGTTTTTCTGGCCGCACCGTTCAGCTGGGCCGGCCACGACCACCTGGACCCGGGGATCGCTCCCGGCCACGCTGGCCACGAGATCGGCGGCCGGGTCGGAGGCGTCGGCCACCACGAACACGGCCAGGAAATCGGGGTAGTCCTGTTCAATCAGCGATGCCACGGCCTCGCGCATCCCGGGCGTGTCGCCGGTGACGGGCACGATGACAGCCGCCCGGGGGCAAGCCTGGGGCATGGGCTCCGGGCCGTCGCCGCCGCGCACGTGCTTGCGCCCGAGCAGGAACAGGGCGGCCAGCACGACCAGTTGGGCGGCCATGACGCCGAAAACGAATCCCTCCACGTATCCTCCTGATGCGACGTAACGCCGCAAGATCCATCTTTTTCAGTCCCGTATAACAAAGAAGAGACCTTGTCGGCCTCTTCATCCTTCGCTTTGTTCGCCGTTGCCCAAAAGAACCAATCCGCGCCGAAAACCCTTTACACTTTTCCCATGCGGAGGGTCCGGGGGCCTCAGGCCCCCGGCCGCCGGAGGCTTCTTCAATAACAAATTACGGCGTTCTAACAGCGCGCAGTTCGACTTTGCTGCCGCCCTTGGTGGTGAGCACGCCGGTCAGTTCGTTGCCCTTGGCGTCGCCCTCGAAGACGTGGCCGCTGCCGTGGAGCATGTAGAGGTGGCCGTTAAAGATGGCCCCGACCACGTGGTAGACGTTGGTTTCGCCGGTCAGGGCGTTGACGACGACCTGGGCCTTGACCGCGTTGCCGTCCTGTTCGACCACGGCTTGCAGGTCGGAGCCGTAGAGCGAGCCGCGCCAGATGCCGGCCACGTTGGTCTCGGCGGCGGCCAGGGCGGGCAGCAGCAGGGCGAGGCAGGCGAAAACCGCGGCGCGAAAGATGTGCGGCATGGTCGGACTCCAGTGCGCGGACGGCCGCGCGGGCGGGCGTTAAGCCTCGGCGTCGCGGCTGGCGGCGGCCGGGGCACGTTTCCCGGCTAACGCCTGCGCAAAGACGGTTTCGTGGCGGCGTACCATGGCGTCCATGGAATACAGCGCCACGGCGCGTTCCCGGGCGGCCCGGCCCATGGCCAGCCGTTTGTCCTCGTCGGCGAGCAGGCTGGCGATGGTTTCGCCCAGGGCCTCGGGGTTGCGCGGCGGGCACAACAGCCCGGTGACGTCGGGCACGACCAGATCCGGGATGCCGCCCACGGCCGTGGCCGCCACGGGCAGGCCCATGGCCATGGCTTCGAGCAGCACGTTGGGCAGCCCTTCGCGCACCGAGGACAGCACGGCCACGGAAGCCTGCTGGAAAAACGGCCGGGGGTCGGGAGTGGACGGATAGCTGCGGATAAGCCCGCGCACCGGGCTGCGGGCGGCCAAGGTCCGCACCGATGTGCGCAGCGGCCCGTCGCCCACCAGCCACAGCTCGGCCCGGGGACGCCGGGCCACGACGTATTCAAAGGACCGGATGAGCGTCTCGTGGTCCTTGTCCTCGCAGAATCGGGCCACGCACAAGACCACCTCGCGCACCGGGCGCATGTCGTCGGGCGGCGGCAGGAAATGGTCGGTGTCCACGCCGTTGGGGACGACCTCCACGCGCTCGGCCGGCCGGCCAAGGGCGATGAGCTCCTTGGCCAGAGGCGCGGCGTTGACGATGTGGCGGTCGCATAGCCCTTTCAGGAACCGTTCGTGCTGCCGCTTGATGGCCCCGCCGCCCCGGCAGGTGCCGATGACAGTCTTGATCCCTTGCAGCTTGGCGAACACCCGGCCCCAGATGTTGGGCACGGCGGTCAGCGGCACCAGCAGATCGGGCGGGCTGGCCTTGAGCTTGCGCCACAGCCCGGCCAGGGACTGCGCCCCGACCTTGGGATAGGGCGACAGCCAGGTCAGCGGAATGCCGCCGGCCTCGGCCCGGGACGCGAAGTCGCGGATGTCGGCCAGCATCCAGAATTCCGGCGCGAAACGCGACCGGTCCAGACGCAGCCCCAACTCCAGGGCTTGGCGCTGGGTGCCGCCGAACTCCAGGTCCTGCAACAGGAAAACGACGCGGGCGGGAGTCTCTCGCGCCATCAATACCCCATCAACCCGCAACAACGGGTGCACGACGGCATCAGCCCCTCGGTGTGCAGGCTGGCCCGGAAGCGGCGATAGGACTCGCTGTTCCACAGCTCGGTGATGGTGTGGTCGCGCACGTTGCCGACGATGTAGTCATGATAGTCGCGGCACGGCGACATGTCGCCGTTGGAATCCAGCTCCACCGCCTGATAGATGGAGATGCACTGGTTGTAACCGAACGTCGATTCGTGGTTGGTGTAGTACTCGCGCAGATTGTCCACGCCGGCCACGTTGGGGATGATGTTGACCGGCGGATTGTTCCAGCCCTTGGAGCGGCGCTGCACTTCGGCCAGCTGCTTGTTGAGCGTCTCATGGTCCTTGATGGTCCAATCGCCCACCCAGCCCCAATGCAGCTTGGGCGTGAAGCCGAACCGGCGGGTGAAGTCCTCGTCATGGGCCTTGGCGCTCTTTTCGTCGATCCACCAGGACAGGTAATAGACAAACAGATCGACCCGGTCCTTGTAGGCCTCGTAAATATCCACCAAATGGTGGACGTTGGCGCTGGAAATCGTGGTCAAGGCCGCCACCAGCGGCAGCTGGGTCTTGTGGGCCTTCTTGGCTTCCTTGATGGCCGACAAGGCTTCCTGGACAACCTTGTGGTTGTCGCCGCCGCCGGCCGAAGGCCGGGCCGCGTTGTGGGTCTCGGCCGAATGGCCGTCGATGGACATCTGAAGCAAAAACATCGGCGCGGCCGCCAAACGGTCCGCCGCCGCCGCCACACGCGTGGCGTTGGTGGCGATGGACGTCGGCATTTTCAGCTCGGTCGCCCGCTCGATGATCTCCAACCATCCTTTATACATGGTCGGCTCGCCGCCCCACAGGTACACCGAAGGACGATGGCCGTGACGGGCCAGATCCTCCAAGAGCGCCAGATAGCGCTCCGGCGAGATTTCCTTTTTCTTCAGGTCCTTGAGGTCGCATCCGTGGAGAAACCCCTGGTCGCCCCACTGGCCGCACGTATGACAACGCAGATTGCACACGTCCGTGATGCGGATGGAGAGCTGCCGGATGCTGCGGGCATGGCCGGTCTCGGCCTGGGGATTGAGGAAGGAAAACAGGAACTTTTCTTTCTCAAGGGCGGCCAGGCGGCCGGCGATCCAGGGATGACGGGCCACCTTGACCGACTGCTTGAGAATCGTGCCAAGGGCGACGCTGCTGCGCTTGCTCATGAAACCTCCAATGGAATGCCTTGCGGCGAAATGTCGCCTTACGCCGAAACCGGCCGCGCTTCAAGCCTCCCGATGAACGGGACGGCAGGGCGCTGCCAGGGCGTTGCCCCGGACCCACCAGGGCGCTGCCCTGGACCCGGCAGGGCTCCACCCTGCACCCGCACGGGCGCTGCCCGTGACC
>JAEZMB010000244.1 GCA_023435825.1 Pseudomonadota bacterium
GGGAGGGGGTTACCCCCTCCCGGCCGCCGGAGGCATCTTCTCTTCACTCGCCTTAGATCTCTCTGCTCTCGTCCTTGGCGCGGATCTCGGCGCGTTTGATGTTGCCGCTGATGGTCTTGGGCAGCTCGGCGACGAAATCGATGATGCGCGGGTATTTGTAGGGCGCGGTTTCCTTTTTCACGTGCTCCTGCAGTTCCTTGGCCAGCTCCGGGGAGCCGGTGTAGCCGGGAGCCAGGACGACCGTGGCCTTGACGGCCTGGCCGCGCACGGGATCGGGCACGCCGGTGACGGCGGCCTCGACCACGGCCTTGTGGGTGATGAGCGCGCTTTCGACCTCGAAGGGTCCGATGCGGTAGCCGCTGGACTTGATGAGGTCGTCGGTGCGCCCGAGGAACCAGAAGTACCCGTCCTCGTCCATCCAGGCCTTGTCGCCGGTGTGGTAGTAGCCGTCGACCATGACGCTGGCGGTTTTGGCGGGTTCCTGGAGATAGCCGGTGAAAAGGCCCAGGTTCTTGCCGTCTTCGAGCTTGAGGCAGATTTCGCCTTCCACGCCGGCCGGGCAGGGTTTGCCCTCCTCGTCGAGGATGACCACGTTCCAGCCCGGGGTGGGCCGGCCGATGGAGCCGGGTTTGGGCGTCATGCAGGGGAAGGTGGCCAGTTGCAGGCAGGTTTCGGTCTGGCCGTAGCCTTCGTAGATGGACAGGCCGGTGATTTCCTTCCAGGCCTTGAACACGCCGTCATTCAAGAGCTCGCCGGCGGTGGTGCAGTAGCGCAGCGCCGAGAGGTCGTACTTCTTGAGGTCCTCGCGGATGAGGAACCGGTAGACCGTGGGCGGGGCGCAAAAGGAGGTCACCTTGTGGGCGGTCATGACGTCGAGAAGCTCGGCCGGCACGAACTTGCCCCGGAAATCCCAGGTGAAGACCGTGGCTCCGGCCATCCACTGGCCGTAGAACTTGCCCCACACGGCCTTGCCCCAGCCGGTGTCGGCCAGGGTGAGGTGGACGTCGCCGGGCTCCAGGTTGTGCCAGTAGACGCCGGTGGTGAGATGGCCCAGGGGATAGGCGTGGCTGTGCTCCACCATCTTGGGCATGCCGGTGGTGCCGGAGGAGAAGAAGATGAGCAGCGAATCGTCGCCGCCCGGGGCCTCGGCGGTGCGGGGGAAATCCTCGGCAGCGGCGGCGCGTATGGTTTCGTAGTCAAGCCAGCCGGCCGGGAGCGGGGCGGAACCGACCTGGACGCACACGGTCAGGGTCGGGCAGGAGGCCCGGGCCGCTTCCACCCGGTCGGCCACGGAATCCTCGGCCACCACGGCCTTGATGCCGGCATAGTTGACCCGGAAATCGATGTCGTGGGGGGTGAGCAGATTGGGCGAGGGCACGGGCACGGCCCCGAGCTTGTGCAGGGCCAGCATGGTGACCCACCACTCCACCCGGCGGTAGAGGATGATCATCACCTTGTCGCCCTTGGCGAGTCCCGCGGCCTTGAAGGCGTTGGCCATGCGGGCCGATTCCTTGCTGAAATAGGCCAGATCAAGATCGCGCCGGGTTCCGTCCGGGCCGATGTGGATCATGGCCGGCCGGGTCGGGTCCTGGGCGGCCTCGGCGTCGAGAAAATCGAAGGCGAAATTATAGTTCTCGGGCACGGCGATGGAAAAGGTATCGAGCAGCTCACGGTAGGATTTGGGTCGCAGTTTGGCGACAGGCATGATCTTGGACTCCCGGGCAAAACGGTTGTTGTCTTGTCGATGCACTCCGGCACAGGTCGATTCGGCCAGGCTGCCCGCCGGGACGGCATGGCGGCCCGGCTAGATAATGACGTCCAAAAACTCCGCCGGTTCGCCGTCGAGGCCGCGCATGGCGTGGGGGGTGCGGGAAGAAAAGTACAGGCTGTCGTGGGGTTCGAGGACCACGACGTCCTCGCCCAGGCGCACTTCCAGCCGGCCGCGCAGCATGTAGATGAATTCCTCGCCCAGGTGGCGGTTGATCTCCATCTCGGACTCGGCCTTGGGCGGCACGGTGACGATGAACGGCTCCATGTGGGGCTTGTGGAAGCGGTAGGCCAGGGACTGGTACTTGTAGGCCTTGCGCCGGTCCACGGACAGCCCCTGGCCGGACGGCACCAGGGAATAGGTCATGAGATGGGCGTCGTCGCCGGTAAGGAGCGCGGTGAGGTCCGCGCCGCAGGCCTTGGCGACCTCGTAGAGGTAGCTGACGGGAATTTCCTTGTTGCCGGTCTCGTAGGCCGCGACGTCGGCGGCGGTGACGCCGGTGGCCTCGGCCAGGGCCTCGGCCGTCATGCCGGTGGCCTCGCGCAGGCCGCGAAGGCGCATGGCGATCTCCCGGACCGGTCCGATCTCCTTGCTCATGGGGTACCCCTTGGCTCGTATGGTTTGCGAAATGGTTGCCCCCGTCTTTTCGCATGGAAGCCCGGCTTGTCAAACGGTTCTTTCCGAGCGGCGAGATCGGGAAAAACGGCTGGAATTCCACACGGCAGTATGGTATTGGGTCACCTTCCTGGGGCATGTCGACTCTCGCCCCGTCCCATCATATCAGCCACGAGGTAGCCATGAGCGTCAAAAAGCTTGGTGATCGCATCCGCACGTACCGGGAACGGCAGGAAATGTCGCGCGAGGAACTGTCGCGCCGCACCGGTCTTTCCGTGGAATTCCTCACCGCCCTGGAGGAAGAGGACGTAACCCCGTCCATCGGTCCCCTGCTCAAGATCGCCCTGGCCCTGGGACAGCGTCTGGGCACCTTCATGGACGACGCCGTGGATAGCGACATCTGCCTGACCTGCTGCGCCGAGCGCGGCGCCGACGACGCCGTGCTGCGCAAGGCCCGGGGCAAGCGGGCCAGCTACAAATACCATTCCCTGGGCGCGGCCAAGACCGACCGCCACATGGAGCCCTTTTTCATCGAGATCTATCCCGACGAGGAAGCGGCGGCCGAAAAGCCCCTGTCCTCCCACGAAGGCGAGGAATTCATCGTGGTGGTTTCCGGAGAGCTGGAAGTCATCGTCGGCCCGGACCGCCATGTCCTGGGGGCCGGCGACTCGGTCTACTTCAATTCCGTGGTGCCCCACTACGTGGGCTGCGGCAACGCGCCCAAGACCGACATCTACGCCGTTCTGTACATCCCGCAGTAGGCAAAGGAGCCGCCCATGACCTTCGTGCCGCCCCTTCGCGACCTGACCCTGGGAGAGTTGCTCAAGGAAACCGCGTCCAAGTATCCGGACCAGGACGCCGTGGTCTACGTGGACCGCGGCTACCGCCTGACCTGGCAGCAGTTCGACGAACTCACCGACGAGCTGGCCAAGGGACTCATGGCCCTTGGCATCCAAAAGGGCGAGAAAGTGGCCGTGTGGGCCACCAACGTGCCCTTCTGGGTAGCGCTGATGTTCGCCACGGCCAAGATGGGCGCCGTGCTGCTCACCGTCAACACGGCCTACAAGCGCAACGAGCTCAAGTATCTGCTCACCAATTCCGACGCCGACAACATCTTCATCATCAACGGCTTTCGGGATTCGGACTATATCGAGATCCTCTACGATCTGGCCCCGGAGCTGCGCAACATGCAGCGCGGGGCGATTAGAAGCGAGACCTTCCCCCACCTCAAGCGGGTGTGTTTCCTGGGCGTGGAAAAACACCGGGGCATGTATTCCATCCCCGAGATCATCGGCTTGGCCCGCACCGTCACCGACGAGGAATTGAAAGCCCGGCAGGCCACCTTCAACTGCCACGACGTGGTCAACATGCAGTACACCTCGGGGACCACCGGATTCCCCAAGGGCGTTATGCTCAGCCACCACAACATTCTGAACAACGGCTACTCCATCGGCCAGCGCCAGCGGTTCACGAACAAGGACAAGCTGCTTATCCACGTGCCGCTCTTCCACTGCTTTGGCTGCGTGCTCGGCGTCATGGCCTGCCTCAACCACGGCACCACCATGGTTTTCACCGAGGTCTTCGACCCGGTCAAATCCATGATGTCCATCGAGCAGGAGAAGTGCACGGCCGTGTACGGCGTGCCCACCATGTTCATCGCCATGCTGGAGCATCCGCTGTTCGCGAAATTCGACTTCTCGTCCCTTCGCACCGGCATCATGGCCGGCTCGGTCTGCCCGGTGCAGACCATGCGGCAGGTGACCGAGAAGATGTACATGAAGCAGATCACCAGCGTGTACGGCCTGACCGAAAGCTCGCCCGGCATGACCCAGTCCGACGTGGACGACCCCTACCACTACCGGGTGGAAAGCGTGGGCAAGGCCTTCCCCCATGTCGAAGTGAAGGTGCTTGACCCCGAGACCAACGAGGAAGTGGAGCGCGGCAAGCAGGGCGAAGTCTGCTGCCGGGGCTACAACGCCATGAAGGGCTACTACAAGAACCCCGAGGCCACGGCCAAGTGCATCGACGCCAATGGCTGGCTGCATTCGGGCGACCTCGGCGTCATGGACGAGAACGGCTTCGTGGTCATCACCGGCCGCATCAAGGACATGATCATTCGCGGCGGCGAGAACATCTACCCCCGCGAGATCGAGGAATTCCTCTACACCATGCCGGGAATCGCCGATATCCAGGTGGCCGGCGTGCCCAGCCGCAAGTACGGCGAGGAAGTGGGGGCGTTTATCATCCTGCGCAAGGACGTGCAGATGGCTCCCGAGGACGTCAAGGACTTCTGCCGGGGCCAGATCGCCTGGCACAAGATTCCCAAGTACATCGCGTTCGTGGAAGAATTCCCGCTGACCACCAGCGGCAAGGTGCAGAAGTACAAGCTGCGCGAACTTGGGGGCAAGCTTTTCCCCGAGGCCATGCGGTAGACCGCGCGGCGGGAGGGGATGCCCTCCCGATGGGATAGCCCAGCACACGGGGCGCGGACTGGTCCGCGCCCCGTTTTTTTGTCGGGCATGTCGGCGGGCCTGGGGACCGTCCCGGTCTTCGGCGGCCGGCGGCTGTCCCGCGTCGCCTCGAATCTATGGGAGAGGGGCTGGCGGTCCCGGCCTCCCGGCCCGGATCATGCGGCGAATGCCTCTATTCTCCACTAGACTTCTTGAGCTTCTTTGCAGGTCGACAGCACAAGGGCTATCAATTGGTGTCAGCTACTCCTCGCCGTACTTCTTGAGCTTCTTGTGCAGGGTGGCCCGGGTGATGCCCAGCACCCGGGCCGCTTCGCTCTTGTTGCCGCCGGTGTCGCGCAGGGTGGCCAGGATGACCTCGCGCTCCACGTCATCCAGGGCCATGCCGGCCAGCCCGGCCATGTCGCCCGGCGCGGGCGCGGCCGGACCACCGGCTCCATTGCCGGCCCCGTTGCCGCCGGCCTCGCGCATGGCGGACAGCGGCAGTTCGCGCTCGGTGACGTATTCCCCGACGGACAGGATAACGGCGCGTTCCACGGCGTTTTCCAGCTCCCGCACGTTGCCGGGCCAGGGGCAACGCAGCAGGTGGTCCATGGCCGCCGGAGTGAAGCCCTTGATGCGCTTGCGGTTTTTCTCGGCAAATCGGGTGAGGAAATGCTGGGCCAGAAGCGGAATGTCCTGGCCCCGCTCACGCAAGGGCGGCACGGAAATAGCCACGACATTGAGGCGATAGTAGAGGTCTTCGCGGAACCGGCCGGCCTCGACCTCCTTTTTGAGGTCGCGGTTGGTGGCGGCCAAGATGCGCACGTCCACGCCCACCGGCCGGTCGCCGCCCACCCGCTGGATCTCGCGCTCCTGGATGACGCGCAACAGCTTGGCCTGGATGGAGGGAGCGATTTCGCCGATCTCGTCCAGAAAGATCGAGCCCTTGTTGGCGGCCATGAACCGCCCTTCCCGTCGCCGTTCGGCCCCGGTGAAGGCCCCTTTCTCGTGGCCAAAAAGCTCGGATTCCAGCAGCGTTTCGTTAAGCGCCGCGCAATTGACGGCCACCAGCGGCCCGGCGGCGCGCGGGCTGCCGGCGTGCAGCGCCTTGGCTACAAGCTCCTTGCCCGTACCGGATTCGCCGGTGACCAGCACCGTGGCCTCGGTGGGGGCCACCATGGAGATCATGGAAAACAGTTCGCGCATGGCCGGGCTTTTGCCGATGATCTCCGGCCCGACCACGCCAGGACCAAGTTTTTGGCGCAGGTTCTCGTTTTCCCGGGCCAGACGCAGATGGTCCAGGGCGCGTTCCACGGTCAGCCGCATGACGTCGAGGTCCAGCGGCTTGGTGAGGTAGTCGTAGGCCCCGGACTTGAGCGCCGAAACCGCCGTCTCCACCGACGAGTAGGCCGTCATGATGAGCACCGGCACGGCCGGATTGTATTCCTTGATGCGCGAAAGCGCCTCCATGCCGCCCATGCCGGCCATGCGCACGTCAAGGAGCACCGCGTCAAAGGGGCGGCTACGCACCAGCTCCACGGCCTCGGCCCCGTCCGTGGCCCCGGTCACGCCGTAGCCCCAGCCGGCGAGCACCGTGCGCAACATGGACAAATGCCCGGCGTCGTCGTCAACAACCAGCAACTCAGCCCGCATCGTCTTCCTCCATATCGGCCCCCTCGCCGCCCGTGACCGGCAACAGCACCATGGCCGAGGTGCCGCCCTCGGGGCGCGGCGTCAGCCGTATCTCGCCGCCGTGGGCGGCCACGATCTTGTGGGCGATGGGCAAGCCCAGGCCCGTGCCCCGGGCCTTGGTCGTGTAATAGGGATCGAAAATCCGGTCGCGCTCAGCCGGGTCGATGCCCCGGCCGGTGTCCGTGACTTCCAGATAGGCCCGGCCGTCCGGAGCCAGTCCGGTGCGAAGGCCGAGCGTCCCGCCCGCGTCCATGGCCTGTACGGCGTTTAAGCACAGGTTAAGCACCGCCTGGGCCAGCCGGTCGGGATCAGCCGGAACGTCGGGCACGCCAGGGCTGTCCTCGACCGCGATTTCCACGCCCCGGGCCAGGGCGTCGGGGCGGATGAGACGGGCGGCGTGGCCGGCCAGATCGGCCAGGCGCACCGGCCGGCGCTGGATGTCCGAGGGCCGGGAGAATTCGATGAGTTCGGAAATGACGCGGTTAAGCCGGTCCACCTCGCGCACCATGATCTCGGCGGCCTGCCGGTCCTCGCTGCCGGGCTCGAACTTGCCGCCGAAGTAGGCGGCGTAGCCCCGGATGGAACTCAGCGGATTGCGGATCTCATGGGCCACGCCGGCGGCCAGGTTGCCCACGGCGGCGAGCTTTTCGCGGCGGCGCACCTCGGCTTCCAGCCGGCGCACCTCGCGCAGGTCGCGCAGCACCACAAGCGACCCCACGGCCGTGCCCTCCTCGGTGCGCACGGCCGAGACCGACACGCCAAGGGCGACCACCGGCCCGCCGGCCAGGGACATGTCCATCTCGCGCTCGTCGGCGAGGGGCCGGCGCAGTTCCTCCCAGGGCAGGACCGAGGCGGCCTCGCGGCCCACCAGCCCGCCCGGGGCGACGCCGGCCAGCTGTTCGGCCGCGCCGTTGGCCATGGCCACTTTGTCGTCGGGTCCGATAAGGATCAGCCCCGCCGGCATGGCCGCCACCACTTCCGAGGCCAGGGCCGTGGTCTGGCGCAGGGCCTTGCGCTGGGCCCGATAGCTCTGGGCCCAGAAAAGCCCGAGCACGCCGCCAAGCCCCACGATGAGGACGACCGAAGCCGTGGTCAGCATGTTGTGCAGGTCGGCCCGCCGGGCCGCCTCGATGGGGGCCACGTCCAGGGCGACGAAAATGACCAGGGGCACGTCGCGCAAGGGCCGCCGCACGCCCTTGGCGTCGCAGTCCTCGGTGCACAAAAACTCCCGCTCGCCGACAGGCGGATGGGCGCGCAGCCCATGGGGCCCCCGGCCAGGGGATGAGGGCACAAAACGACGGAAGACCAGAAACGACTCGCGCCCGGCCTCTTCCTCCACGGCCAGCCGCCACTTCTCGGCGGCTTCCGGGGCCAACTCGGCCATGACCGGCGGATCGAAAAGCCGCTGGCCAATGCGCGTGGCGTCACTGTGGGCCAGGATGCGCCCTTCCTCGTCGGTGACGGCGATGGCAAAGATACCGGGCTGGTTGGCGGTTTCTTCCAGAAGATGCTGCAGCCGGACCTCCGCGCCAAATCCGCCGCGCATGCCGGTTCGCGCCCCGGCCTCGAAGGCCTTGATCAGCGCCGCGCCCTTTTCCAGCAAAAGCTGGGTCATGTATTGCTTCTCGCGGCCCAGGTCCATGGCCGCCATGGCCGCCACCACGGCGGCCAGGATGCCGGCCGCACCAAGCAGCAGCAAAGGCGACGCGCCGCCGCGAAACGACCAGCGCTTGATTATCTGACGCACGGACGCGCCTCGGGAGCGCTCGGGAGCGCCTGGATAGAAAACAGCCATGTTGCATACATTCTATACACACCTGGAGGATTATTGTCTAGAAAAGCGACGTCTGGACAGCGACCAGCCGGCCCGACGACGTCTGCCGGCCTTGATTGCATCCCCCGTTCCAAGCGGCTCTTCCCGTCGGTCCGGACACGGCGGCTTCCGGGCCGCCCCTCCCTGGCACGGGCGTTGCTAGAATTCCGACCGTGCCTGTAGCCTTTCCGGCTCCACCCCACTTATCAGCCAAAGGAACCCCCTATGCCCCTTGCCTCCCCCAAACGTTTGCTGCCTGTCGCGCTGTCCTGCCTGGCCGTCCTGGTCGTCCTTCTGGCCGCCGCCGGCCCCGGCCATGCCCTGCTCGGCCTGTCCTCCGGCCCGACCAGCCTCAAGCCGGTCGACGGCGTCGTGTCCTTCCCGGCGGCCGACCTGGCCGACGGCAAGGCCCACTTCTATGCCGTGGACGCCGCCGGCAAGGAAGTGCGCTTTTTCGCGGTCAAGACCGCCGACGGCCGGGTGCGCACGGCCCTGGACGCCTGCGACGTGTGCTATCCCGAAAAGAAGGGCTACCGCCAGGAAGGCGACTTCATGATCTGCATCAACTGCGGCCGGCGCTTCCACAAGACCATGGTGGGCGACCAGCGCGGCGGCTGCAACCCCTCGCCCCTGGCCTCGGAAGTCGCGGGCGAGAACGTGCGCGTGAAAATGGCTGATCTCGCCGCCGGCGCGGCCTATTTCTAACGGCGACGCCCTTTAAAAAATACGCCAGTATTTTTTAAAATAGCGAATTTTTTAAGAGTTACCTGCAAGACACCCTAGACCCTTTGTTTTGACGCGACAGGCGGCCCGGCGCGCCCGAGGGGCGCCTCTCCACACCCAAACGGCCGTGGGCCGCCGGCAACGCCACACCCAGCGAGGAACCGTGAACATCCTGACCATTCCGCTGCGCAATTTGCGCCGCAAACTGGCAAGAAGCCTGCTCACGGCCCTGGTCTTCGCCGTGGGCGTGGCCTCGGTGACGGCCCTGGTCGAACTGTCCAAGGCCGTGGGCGAAAGCCTGGAATCCAAGCTCGCCGCCTACGGGGCCAACATCCTGGTCAGCCCGAAAACCGAGACGCTGTCGGTGGGCTACGGCGGCATGGCCCTGGGCGACGTCTCGGTGGACATCAAGTATTTCAAGGAAGACGAAACCCTGGCCGCCATTTCCGGCATCCACCACAAGGACCGATTGAGCGCCGTGGCCCCGAAGTTCGTGCTGCTGGCCCGGGTGGCCGACACCCCGGTCGGGGTCATCGGCGTGGACTTCGAACAGGAACGCCAGATCAAAAGCCACTGGTTCACCGAAGCCGGCACGCTCTCACTGGATTCCTTCGGCCTGCTGGCCGGCAGCGAGGCGGCGACGCGCCTGAACCTCGCCCCGGGGTCCGTCGTGACCCTGGAAGGCCGCGACTTCACCGTGACCGGCGTCCTTGGCCCTACCGGCTCCGAGGACGACAAGCTCCTTTTCGCCGACCTCCACGCCTTGCAGGCCGCCGCCGGCAAGGTCAACCGCATCCACTTCGTCGAGGTGGCGGCCCTGTGCGCCGGCTGCCCCATCGGGGAGATCACGGCCCAAATCGCTTCGAGCCTGCCCGGAGCTGACGTCAAGGCCATGCAGCAGGTGGTCAAAAGCCGCATGATGACCGTGGATTTCGTCAAGCACCTGGCCTTTGCCGTGTCCGGCGTCATCCTGCTCACGGCCTGCGTCATGATCGGCCTGTCGATCTTCTCCTCGGTCAACGAGCGCAAAAACGAGATCGGGCTGCTGCGGGCCCTGGGCTTCTCCAAGGGGGCGGTGTTTCTCCTCATGCACCTGGAGGCGCTGCTCCTCGGAGCCACGGCGGCGGTCATCGGCCAACTGGCCGGCTTTGCCGCCAGCGGCCGGCTCATGACGCTGCTCGACCTCGGCGACCAGGCCGCCCCGGCTTTCGATCCCCTGCAGTTCGCCCTGGTGTTCGTGGGCGTGGCCGCCCTGACCAGCCTGGCCTCGCTGCCCCCGGCCCTGGCCGCCTCCCGCATCGAGCCGTCCCAGGCGCTGGTGATGTTGTAGCAGTACGAAGATAAAGAGCCTCCGGCGGGGGGGGGGGGGGGGGGGGGGGGGGGGGGGGGGGGGGGGGGGGGGGGGGGGGGGGGGGGGGGGGGGGGGGGGGGGGGGGGGGGGGGGGGGGGGGGGGGGGGGGGGGGGGGGGG
>JAEZMB010000246.1 GCA_023435825.1 Pseudomonadota bacterium
GGGGGTCGGGGGGCGGGGGGGCCTTGGGGTCACACCGCCCCCCGCCGAGCCTGGGCACGGCGGGAAGCCGTCGCCTGGGCGCGGCCACAGGTGGAGGGGCCCGCCGGCCGCGAGCTGGCCGCCATCAACCGTCGCCGCGCTCGCGCGGGCAGGCAAATGCGGCCGGTGAGCGGGTATGGAAGCCGCAACGCCTCTGCGCTGGCGCGGGGCTGTCCTGCCGTGGGTCGTGGCGCGCCTGTCGGACAGGCGGACGGCACGAAATGTCCGGCTTGCCGCAACGCCCGCGCCTGTCCGCGCGGGAGGGACGAGCATATTGACCGGCTGGAACGCGCTTGTCGTGCGCGTGGGGCAGGTGCGAAGGCGACTGCCCTCTTGTCAGGCGTCAGGCCTGCCCGCGCGCGGAGCAGGCGTCGCCACCCCAGCGGCCGGCGTTGGGCCTGCGCGTGGGGCAGGTACGGGAGGGTGCTGTTCGACGCGTCCGTAAGGCCGCACCCGCCCGCGGCTGCGCAGCGCCGCTTTCACCCAGCGCGAGACGTCGTCGTGGCGGCCGCATGGATTGACAAAAGGGGTCAATTCGCGCAGGTTCAGGCATTCCGGGTGCGTCTTGCCGTTTTGCCTTTTGCCGCCGCGGCAGGGCGTCAACATTCGTTTTGTCGAAGAGGAATCGCTGCCCTATGGCCATGATCGAATTTCATAATGTTCAGAAGTGGTACGGCGACTACCACGTGCTCAAGGGCATCACGGATTCCGTGGACCAGGGCGAAGTGCTCGTCATCTGCGGCCCGTCCGGCTCCGGCAAGTCGACGCTCATCCGGTGCGTCAACCGCCTGGAGGAATACCAGCAAGGCCACATCCTGTTCGACGGCCACGACATCCACGGCGACGACGTCGACGTCAACAAGCTGCGCTGCGACATCGGCATCGTGTTCCAGCAGTTCAATCTTTATCCGCATCTGTCGGTGCTCAAGAACATCACCCTGGCCCCCATCAAGGTCAAAAAGACCCCCCGCAAGGAAGCCGAGGAGCTGGCCCTGGCCCTGCTGGAGCGGGTGGGCATCCACGAACAGGCCAAGAAATTTCCGGCCGAACTCTCCGGCGGCCAGCAGCAGCGGGTGGCCATCGCCCGGGCCCTGGCCATGCGGCCCAAGGTCATGCTCTTTGACGAGCCCACCTCGGCCCTGGACCCGGAAATGATCAACGAAGTCCTAAACGTCATGAAGGACCTGGCCCGCGACGGCATGACCATGCTGTGCGTCACCCACGAAATGGGCTTTGCCCGGGAAGTGGCCGACCGGGTGGTCTTCATGGATTATGGCGAGATCGTCGAAAGCGCGCCGCCGTTGGAATTCTTCCGCAATCCCCGGCACGAGCGCACCCGGCTTTTCCTCAAGGAAATCCTGTAGTCCATTCGCGGGCGACGCCCGCAAACCATTCAAACGCCTGAAGGAGGCTTCCATGCGCAAAGCAGCCCGGCTTACCGTTCTCGCCTGCCTGTTCACCCTCGTTGCGGCCATGCCCGCCCTGGCCGGCAAGCTCGACGACATCAAATCGCGCGGCACGCTCGTCGCCGGCGTCAAGGATTCCCAGCGCCCCTTCGGCTTCGTGGATGAAAAGACCAACCAGATCGTCGGCTTTGAAATCGACCTCATGCAGGCCCTGGCCGACCGCCTGGGCGTCAAGCTCGAACTCAAGCCCGTGACCTCCTCCACCCGCATCCCCATGCTCACCCAGGGCGCCGTGGATATCCTGGCCGCCACCATGACCCACAAGAAAGAGCGCGAGGATCAGGTCGACTTCTCCATCACCTATTTCATGACCGGCCAGAAGCTGCTGGTCAAAAAGGACGGCGGCGTCAAATCCGTGGCCGATCTGGCCGGCAAGAAGGTCGGTTCCGTCAAGGGCTCCACCTCCGAGCAGAACGTGAAGAAGGCCCAGCCCGACTGCACCGTCATCTCCTTTGAGACCTACCCCGAGGCCTTCCTGGCCCTGAAGCAGGGCAAGGTCCAGGCCGTGACCACCGACGAATCCATCCTGGTCGGCATCAAGAACAGCGATGACAAGCCCGAAGCCTGGGACATCGTGGGCGAGTACATCTCCCCCGAGCCCTACGGCCTGGGCGTGGTCGAGAACGATTCCAAGTTCCGCGACTTCGTCAACCTGGCGCTGATGGACATGTGGGCCAAGGGCGAATACCAGAAGATCTACGAGAAGTGGTTCGGCAAGGACACCAAGGACTATATCCCGCTGACCTGGAAGATGGAGTACTGGCCCTAGGCGGCGAAACGCTTTCCATGAGTGACGCGCGGCCGGGAGGCATCCTCCCGGCCGCCCTTGCGCCGGGGTCCGCCCCGGCCGCCATGCGGGGATGAGTCTTTGGCGTATCAATTTGATTTCGGCCAGGTGGTCAGCGGGGAATACGGCCAGTGGATCCTGTCGGGTCTGGGCGTGACCCTGCAGATTTCCGGCGTTTCCATCGTCCTGTCCCTGGTTTTGGGCACGGTGATCGCCGTGATGCGGCTGTCCAAGGTGAAGCCGCTGGTCTGGTTCGCGGCCTCCTTCACGGAATTTTTCCGCAACACGCCACTGCTGGTACAGATATTTTTCTGGTATTTCGGCTCCTACAGCGTGCTGCCCGAAGCGGTCAACCAGTGGCTCTACGCCCGCGACTTCGAGTTCGCCTGCGGCGTCATCGCCCTGACCTTTTATACCGCCGCCTTTATCGCCGAGGAGATCCGCTCCGGCATCTTCTCCATCCCCAAAAACCAGCTCGAAGCCTCGCGCGCCTGCGGCCTGTCCTTTCTCCAGGCCATGGCCTACGTCATTTTGCCCCAGGCCTTCCGGGTCATCATACCACCCTTGATTTCCCAGTTTTTGAACCTCATCAAGAACTCGTCCCTGGTCATGACCATCGGCGTCATGGACCTGACCTACATGGCCCGGCAGATCGAAGCCCACACCTTCCACGGTTTCGAGGCCTTCACCGTGGCCACGCTGATTTACCTGACGATTTCCCTGATCGTGTCCCTGGGCGTCAACCTCTATAACCGCCGCGTGCTGCACGTGCGGTCACGGTAGGAGGCGCGCCATGCATTGGGACATCGTTTTCCGCAATTTCGACTACTTCCTGATCGGGGCCTATCCCAAGGGGCCGTTGGGCGGTCTGGCCATGACCGTCATCCTGGCCGTGGGCGGCATTTTCGGGGCCTTCTGGCTGGGCCTTGGCGTCGGGCTCATGCGCATCGCCAAGAAGCCTTCCCTGCGCTGGCCGGCCATGGCGTTCATCGAGATCATCCGGGGCACGCCGCTCCTCATGGTCGTCTTCTGGTTCTACTTCCTGGCTCCGGTGCTTTTCGGCCACACCCTGCCCGAGGCCCAGAGCGCGCTCATCGCGCTTATCGTCTTCACCAGCGCCTACATCGCCGAGATCGTGCGGGCCGGGGTCGAGGCCCTGCCCAAGGGCCAGATGGAGGCGGCGCGCGGCACGGGTCTGTCCCACTTCCAGGCCATGACCCACATCATCCTGCCCCAGGCGCTGTTCAACATGATTCCGTCTTTCGTCAACCAGTTCGTTTCCTTGACGAAAGACACCTCCCTGGCCTTTATCATCGGCGTCAACGAGCTGACCAAGGCGGCGACCCAGGTCAACAACCGCACGCTGACCGCGCCCACGGAAATCTTCATCACCCTCGCGGTGCTCTATTTCGTCATCTGCTACTGCCTGACGGAATTTTCCCGCTACCTGGAGCGGCGCATCAACCGCTACCAGGCCCGGGGGCGGTAGGCCGCGTCCCGCTCGGCGCGGATGATCTTTCGCTCTCCCGCTCTCCGGGCGGAGCGCGGAAAGGAGACGGGCGCTGGGCGCTGGGCGGGATTTTCCAAGCGACCTGAGTCGCGATCATGACGGCACGAAGGCCGGCCGGCACGCCATGGGCGGCCGGCCGGCTTTTTTTGTCAGGCCCGGCAGGGCAAGCGACGGCCGGAGGGGCGAACTTCGGCGGCCGAGCAGCCAGCGAGCCATTTTAGCCGAAACCCCTTACCCCTGTTCTCCATGTGGGGGGTCCGGGGGCCTCAGGCCCCCGGCGGGTCCACGGGCGCCCCCTGGGGGCGGGGGTATGGCCCAGGCCG
>JAEZMB010000251.1 GCA_023435825.1 Pseudomonadota bacterium
GGGAGGGGGTAACCCCCTCCCGGCCGCCGGAGGCATTCCCCCTCTTCCCTCTTCACGATATTTTGACGTATTCCGAGAAAATGATGCTGCGTATTGAAGGGTTGACCAAGACGTATGGCGTGAACGGGACGCCGGGGATGTGCGCCCTGGGCGGCGTGAGCTTCGACGTGCCCAGGGGTTCGTTCGTGTCGCTGGTCGGCCCGTCGGGCTGCGGCAAATCCACGCTGTTGCAGTGCGTGTGCGGGCTTATGCGCCCGAGTAGCGGCCGGGTGACCCTGGGCGGCCGGGAGATCGTTTCGCCGCCGCCGGAGATGGCGCTCATTTTCCAGAATGCCGCCGCCTCGCTGTTTCCGTGGTTCACCATCAGCGGCAACATCCGCTTTGTCCTGCGCCGCGCGGCCGGGACCAAGGCCGAGAAAACCGAAAAAGCCATGGAGGCCTTGCGCTCGGTGGGGCTGGCCGATTTCGCCGGCCACTATCCCTGGCAGCTTTCCGGCGGGATGCAACAGCGCGCCGCCCTGGCCCGGGGACTGGCCTACGGGGCCGATATTTTGCTCCTCGACGAACCCTTTGCCTCGGTGGACGCCCAGACCCGGGAAGAGCTGGAAGACCTGCTGGCCGGCGTGGCCCTGGCCCAGGGCAAGACCGTGCTGTTTGTCACCCACGACATCGACGAGGCCGTGTACCTCTCCGACGCGGTGGTGGCCCTGACCCCGCCGCCGGCCCGGGTCGCGGCCGTGCTGCCCATCGACCTGCCCCGGCCCCGCGACCAGATCGCCAGCCGCGAACGCCGCGATTTCCTCGACGCCCGCAAGGCCATCCACGCGTTGCTGCGACGTGAGCATGAGTAAGAGTAAGAGCAAGAGTCAGGAGGGGCGCTGCCCCTCCCGAACCCTCCTCGCCGGGGGGATCATCCCCCCGGACCCCCGAAATGGGGGGACGGCGGCGTCCGCAAGTCTCCAACAAGTCCGCAAGCCCTTGCGGCAGCCCGCCCCATGACCGCGCCCAACCCTACCCCCCCTATCGAGGGGGTCCGGGGGGGATCATCCCCCCCGGTGGGTGCAGGGCAGCGCCCTGCCGGGTCCGGGCAGCGCCCGGCTTATAAACTTTCCGGCCTCTTGTTCGTCCTGTTTCTCCTCGCGCTTTGGGAATGCCTGGCCCGGGCGGGGGTGTTGCCGGCTGGGGCCGTGCCGCCGGCTTCGCGGGTGGCGGCGGCGCTGTGGGAGCTGGGGGCAAGCGGCGAGATTTTCGCCGAGATCGGCCGCACGGCCGGCCGGGCCTTGGCCGGGTTCGCCTTGGGCGGCTTGGTGGGCGCGCTGTTGGGCTTTGGCTGCGGCGTATTTCCGGGCTTTGGCCGGGCGGTGGGGACCACGGCGGAGTTTTTGCGCCCCATGCCGTCGGTGGCGCTTATTCCCATCGGCATTTTGTTTCTTGGGCTGGGGTTTGGGTTGTGCGTGGCCGTGGCGGCCTTTGCCTGTTGCTGGCCGGCCTATGTGGCGGCCCGGGCCGGGGCCGGCGCGGCCGGGCCGGAGCTGCGGGACACGGCCCGGGCGTATGGCCTGGGGCGCGCCGAGAGCATCGTGTTCGTCCTGGCTCCGGCCGCGTTGCCGCAGATTTTCGCCGGGCTGCGCACGGGGTTGGCCGTGGCCGTGGCCGTGGCCGTGACCACGGAGATGGCGGCCGCGCCAAACGGCCTGGGGTCGTTTATCCTGGAAGCCTCCATGGCCGGCCAGCCGGAGCGGATGTACGCCGGCATCGTGGCCGTGGGGGCGCTTGGCGCGGCGCTAAACGCCCTGTTTCTGGCCCTGCGACGGCGGGCGCTTGTCTGGCTGCCGGGGACGGAGCGGCCATGAAGCGGTTATCGGGCATCGTCGTGTTGTGCGCCCTGGCCCTTGTCTGGGAGTGCGTCTCCCGGACCGGGCTGGTCTCGACGCTCTATTTTCCGCCGGTCTCGACCATTGCCGCCGTGTTTTGGGAGCTGACGGTTTCGGGGGCGCTGCCGGCCCAGGCCGGGGAGACGTTTGCCCGGGCGGTGGCCGGGCTTGTGGCCGCCTTGGCCGTGGCCGGGCCGCTGGGGCTGGCCATGGGCACGTCGCGCCGGTTGTCGGCGCTGCTGACGCCGGCCGTGGAGCTTGTCCGCCCGGTGCCGCCGCCGGCGATCATACCGGCGGCCATGCTGCTTTGCGGCATCGGCACGGGCATGAAGCTTTCGGTCATCGTCTTTGCCTGCTTTTTCCCCATTCTCGTTGGCGCGGTGGATGGCGCGCGCCATGTGGAGCCGGGTTTTCGGCTGACGGCGGCGGCGTATGGCCTGCGGCGCTCGCAGCTGCTCTTCGGCGTCATTTTGCCGGCGGCCGGGCCGAGTCTGGCGGCCGGGTTCCGCACGGCCGTGCCCATGGCGCTCATTGTGGCCGTGCTGTCCGAGATGGTGGGCGCGTCCAGCGGCATCGGGCATTACATCCTGCGGATGCAGCGCACCTTCGCCATCCCGGAGATGTACGCCGGCGTGGCCTGGCTCGGGATTTTGGGCCTGGGCTGCAACGCGGCCGTGGAGCGGGGGCTGTCGCGCCTGCTGCGCTGGCACGACGGCTGGAAAAGTGGTATGGGGCGCTGAGCAACCCCAGGAGAACGCCATGCCCATCGCCGCCCTTGCCGCCTTCATTCTGTCGCTGTTCCTCGCCGTCCCGGCCCTGGCCGCCGAACCCGCACCGCTCAAGGTCGGCTACATCCCGGTAGGCGACTGCCTGCAATTCTACGTGGCCGAGGAAGAAGGCTATTTCGCGGCCGAAGGGCTGGCCGTGGCCGGCGCGGCCATGAAGGGCGGCGCGGTCATCGCCCCGGCGGTGGAGGGCGGCGAGCTGGCCATCGGCTGGTCCAACACCGTGTCCATCATCCTGGCCCACGCCAAGGGCTTCGACTTCGCCTTCCTGGCCCCCGGAGCCGAGGGCGTGGCCGGAACCAACGACGTCCATGCCCTGCTCGTGCCGGCGGACTCCCCCATCACGTCCGTGGCCGGGCTGGCCGGCAAAACCGTGGCCATAAACACCCTGGGCAACATCAACGAGGCGGCCATGCGCGCCCTGGCCCAGAATGCCGGCATCGCCCCGGATGCCATCCGGCTGGTGGAAGTCCCCTTCCCGGACATGGCCGGAGCCATGGCCAAGGGTTCGGTCCAGGCGGCGCTGACCCTGGAGCCTTTCGTCACCGACGCCGTGTCGCGCGGCGCGGCCAAGGTCCTCGACCCCTCGCCCCATGCCGCCTTTGGCAGCCCCTATCTCATCGGCGGCTGGTTCGCCAAAAAGGCCTGGATCAAGGCTCATCCGACCGAGGCGGCGGCCTTTGCCCGGGCCGTGGCCAAGGCGGCGGCCTTTATCGACGCCAATGCGGAAAAGGCCCGGCAGATACTCAGCCAGCGCACCAAGTTGGCCCCGGAGCTGGCCGCCAAAATCGTGCTGCCGCGCTTCCCCCAGACCCTCGACCCCAAGGCGCTTTCCGGCGTCATCGACGTGTCGGCCCGGTTCGGGCTTCTGGCCAAGCCCTTCCCGGCGGCCGAGATCCTGGACGCGCCGGCCAACTAGTGTCGCGGCCGCGAAAAGCGCCTCTGGCGTTTTGTCGTTAACGACCTAAAACCATTTATTTTTCTTAAAAAATACCCTCGTATTTTTTCAGGGACGTGACACTCGATCGTCAGGCCTCCTACCCGTTGATCTGATGCCGCGCGTGTCGCGCCTCCGAAAATCGCCTCCGCGTTTCGTGGCCCAGGCGAAACCGTTGGTTTTTCGCACACAAGACACTCGTATGGGTGAAGGGCGCGACACGCCCGCCGCCCCCTCTGACGCCCCGGACGCGGCACGGCCCGCGCCCGGCGCGTTGATGCTGCGTCATCACGCTTCTTCCCTCCCTAGTGACCCGAATATTCTTCGCTGCCTTTCCTTTGGACAAGGCCGTTGTCCAGCCCGGCAAAAGCGGGGCCGCAAGACGTTTTCCACAGTCAGGTTTCGGCCAAACGAACATTGTTCGCCGACGTCCTGGGAAAAACCGCCGACGAAACGACGCCCAAACGGCCCAATTCCGAACGTCCGGCCGGACACCGCAAGGCCGAGTTGCCAAAACCGGCGAAAAGCCTTCTGAAAAGGCCGTCTCCACAATGGCGCTACCGCCCGTATTTGCTGATTATTATGTCTCGTAAGCACCGAATTTTATTTTTCACTTTACGATAGCCCATTTTGTCACTATGAAAAAACCCCCCTTAATGAGAATTCGATTATTCGGAGTAGACCATGTGCCGCTTATTCGCCCTCAGCAGCCGGGACCCCGTGTCCCCCATGCGCGCCATCGAGGCGCTCAATGTCATGAAGGAAGGGCACGACGGCTCGGGCGTCGGTCTTTTCCTTTCCGACCTCGGCGGCCCCTTCGGTGAAATGAAGGATGCGCCCATCCTCTCCGGAATCTTTACCGACGAAGGCTTAAAACGCCTCGACGCCTACATGGGAGAACGCGGGTTCGTCACCCGCAAGACTCTCGAACTCGATCCGCGCACCAAGCCGCCGCTCGGAACCCCCGTGCGCGGCTCCTATATCGCCCGGGCCTACGAGGCCCCGGCCGACCTCAAGGCCAAAAGCCAGGCCGAACGCGAGCTGGCCTACATGCTCATGCGCGTGGAACTGCGCCACATGGGCGAGGAAAAGGAAGACATCCGCGTCTTCTCGTTCTGGCCCGACACCATCATGGTCAAGGAAGTCGGCGACCCCATGGAGGTCGGCGAATACCTCGGCCTGGACCGCCCCGAACTGGCCTGCCGCCGCATCCTGGCCCAGGGCCGGCAGAACACCAACTACGCCATCAATCTCTACGCCTGCCATCCGTTTTTCCTGCAGGGCGTGTGCACCATGACCAACGGCGAGAACACGGCCTTCGTGCCCATCCGCGAATACCTGCTCTCGCGCGGCTTCCCCGGCTACACGGGCTACCAGTCCGACTCGGAAGTCTTTGCCCACATCATGCACTTCACGCTCAATCGCCTCCAGTTTGGCATCGAGTACTACAAGCACGTCATCACGCCGCTGTCCGACGCCGAGATGGCCGAGCATCCCGACCAGGCCTTGCTCGCCCGCATCAAGCAGACCTGCCGCAAGCTCATCATCGACGGCCCCAACTGCGTCATCGGCTGCCTGCCCGACAAGACCATGTTCATGGTCCAGGACCGCAAGAAACTGCGGCCCGGCGTGGTCGGCGGCAAGCCCGGCATCTTCGCCTTCTCCTCGGAAATCTGCGGCCTCGACGCGGCCATCCCCGACCGCGACGAGCACGCCGATTTTCAACCCATGCACCTGGATACGGCCATCGTGCGCCCCGAATGCCAAGAGGTCACCATATGCAATCAACTGCAGTCATTACCCCGTCCACACTAAGCGTCAACGACCTGCCCTGGCAGATCGAGTGGGACAAGAACACCTGCACCCTGTGCGGGCGCTGCACGTCCGTTTGCCCGGTCAACGCCATAGAACTCGGCGTCCACCGCAAACGCACCGTCGAGGCCTTGCCGGGACTGCCCAAAAAGCCCACCAACAGCTATTCCATCTACCATGGCATCCGCCAGCGCACCGATCCGGCCTACCGCTGCATCGGCTGCGCCATGTGCAACATGGTCTGTCCCAATAACGCCATCGCCCCGCGCCTGCGCCCCGAAGCCACGACGCTCAAGTTCCACAACAACCGCGGCGGCGCGGCCCGCACCCGCGGCGGACGGCGCAACGACGGCGGCAGCCTGCTCGATCAGATCAAGTTCATCCGCATCTCCATGCTCACCGACCCGGCCCTGGACGCCGGCCGCCACGAGTTCGAGCTGCGCACCCTGCTCGGACGCATCCAGCCGCCCGAAGAAGGCATCGCCGCCCTGGCCAATAATGGCTGGGTGCCGGCCGTGCGGGAAATCTACCCGCTCATGATCGGCTCCATGTCCTTTGGCGCGCTCTCCCCCAACATGTGGGAAGGCCTGGTCATGGGCGTGACGTACTTGAACGAAGAGCTGAACATGCCGGTGCGCATGTGCACGGGCGAGGGCGGCTGCCCGCCGCGCCTTTTGCGCTCGCGGTTCCTCAAGTACATGGTCCTGCAGATCGCCTCGGGCTACTTCGGCTGGGACGAGATCATCAAAGCCCTGCCGGACATGAAGGAAGACCCCTGCGCCATCGAGATCAAGTACGGCCAGGGAGCCAAGCCCGGCGACGGCGGCCTGCTCATGTGGTACAAGGTCAACAAGCTCATCGCCGCCATTCGCGGGGTGCCCCAGGGCGTGTCCCTGCCCAGCCCCCCGACCCACCAGACCCAGTACTCCATCGAAGAGTCCGTGGCCAAGATGATCCAGTCCATGTCCATGGCCTGGGGCTTCCGCGTGCCGGTCTATCCCAAGATCTCCGGCACCACGACCTCCACGGCGGTGCTTAATAACCTCGTGCGCAACCCCTACGCGGCAGGGCTCGCCATCGACGGCGAGGACGGCGGCACCGGCGCGGCCTACAACGTGTCCATGAACCACATGGGCCACCCCATCGCCACCAACCTGCGCGACTGCTACGACAACCTGGTCATCTCCGGCAAACAAAACGAGATTCCACTCATCGCCGGCGGCGGCATCGGCAAGAACGGCAACCTGGCCGCCAACGCCGCCGCGCTGATCATGCTCGGGGCCAGCGCCGTGCAGTCCGGCAAATACATCATGCAGGCCGCCGCCGGCTGCGTCGGCTCCGAAGCCGACCGCTGCAACGTCTGCAACATCGGCGTGTGCCCCAAGGGCATCACCTCCCAGGACCCGCGCGTGTACCGCCGGCTCGATCCCGAAAAAGTGGCCGAACGGCTGGTCGACGTCTTCCTGTCCTTCGACACCGAACTGCGCAAGATCGTCGCGCCCCTTGGCCGGTCCACGTCCCTGCCCATCGGCATGTCCGACGGCCTGGGCATCAGCGACTACCACGTGGCCGAGCGCCTGAAGATCAAATACGTGGTTTAACCCGGGCGTCCTTTTACACGCACAAGGCGGCACGAACATGGCACAGCAAACCGTCACCATACACGGCATAGAAAACGGACAACGCGTCCAGTCCCGCATCCTGGAGGAGCGCATCCAGCGCGCCGTCACCCAGGGCGCGCGCGACCTTATCGTTGAAGCCTTCGGCCAGCACGGCATCGGCGGCCGGTTGTGGGTCTCCCGCGAGGAACCGATCAACGTACGCATCACCGGCTCGCCCGGCCAGCGCACCGGCTCCATGGGCTTCCCCGGCACCCGCATCGACATCGACGGCTCGGTCTCCGACGACATCGGCTGGCTCAACGCCGGAGCCGACATCGTCGTGCGCGGCAACGCCGGCAACGGCGCTTGCAACGCTATGGCCCAGGGCAAGGTCATGATCGCCGGCAACATCGGTTCGCGCGGCATGACCATGACCAAGCAGAACCCCAAGTACGCCGCGCCGGAACTCTTTGTCCTGGGCAGCGTGGGCGACTACTTCGCCGAATTCATGGCCGGCGGCACGGCCGTGGTCTGCGGCTTCGAACCGCAAAACCCGGACAACGTGCTCGGCTATCGCCCCTGCGTCGGCATGGTGGGCGGGCGCATCTTCTTCCGCGGCCCCCACAAAGGGTTTTCCCTGGCCGACGCCAAGCTCGTGGCCATTGACGACGCCACGTTTGGCTGGCTGACCGAAAACCTGAAGAAGTTCCTCGACGCCATCGGCCGGCCGGAACTGTTCGACACCCTGGCCAACCGCGACGACTGGCAGCTCATCGCCGCCCGGTCGCCCTACGAAAAGACCGGCAAGACCCGCCGTCCCATGGGCGAATTCCGCTCTCAGGTCTGGGACGCGGAACTCGGCCGGGGCGGGCTTATCGGCGACCTCGACGACTCCGACCGCAGCACCATCGGCCTTATCGTCACCGGCGAGCTGCGCCGGTTCGTGCCGGTCTGGGAAAACAAGAAATACCTCGCCCCCTGCCAGGCCAGCTGCCCCACCGGCATCCCGGTGCAGGAGCGCTGGCAGCTCGTGCGCGACGGGCTCATGGACGAAGCCATGGACCTGGCCCTGGCCTACACGCCCTTCCCGGCCACGGTCTGCGGCTACCTGTGCCCCAACCTGTGCATGCAGGGCTGCACCCGCAACGTCGGCACCTTGAAGCCCCTGGACACGGCCATGCTCGGCAAGGCCAACGTCAAGGCCGGCAAGATGCCGAAACTCCCGGAGCTGTCCGGCAAGCGCGTGGCCGTCATCGGCGGCGGCCCGGCCGGCATGTCCGTGGCCTGGCAGCTGCGGCTGGCCGGCCATGAAGCCGTGATCTACGATCCGGCCGAGAAGCTCGGCGGCAAGATCAGCTCGTCGATTCCGTCCAGCCGCATCCCGGCCGACGTGCTGGACGCCGAGATCGCCCGGGCCAGGGAGATCCTGCCCCACATCCAGACCCAAAAGGCCCTTTCGGCCGACGAGTTCGCCCAGATCGTCACGGACTACGACTACGTGGTGCTGGCCGTTGGCGCGAACAAGCCGCGCATGTTGCCGGTTCCGGGCAAGGAACTGGCCACCCCGGCGCTGACCTTCCTCAAGGCCGCCAAGAAGGGCGTGGGCAAGGTCGGCAAGCGCGTGGTCATCATCGGCGCGGGCAACGTGGGCTGCGACGTGGCCACCGAAGCCGCACGCCTGGGGGCCGAGTCCATTACGCTCATCGACATCCAAAAGCCCGCCGCCTTTGGCAAGGAAAAGCACGACGCCGAGGACGTCGGCGCGGTCTTCAAGTGGCCCTGCTTCACCAAGGAGATCACGCCCGAGGGTGTCATGCTCCAGTCGGGCGAGCTGATCCCGGCCGACACGGTGCTGCTGTCCGTGGGCGACGTGCCGGACATCGAGTTCCTGGGCGACACCATCGCCACCGAACGCGGCCATGTGAAGGTCAACAACATCTTCCAGACGACTAACCCCAAGGTGTTCGCCATCGGCGACATCGTGAAGCCGGGGCTTCTCACCCAAGCCATCGGCATGGGCCGCGCCCCGGCCCCGGCCCAACCCGCGATACAGACCCGCAAGCGGCCCAG
>JAEZMB010000028.1 GCA_023435825.1 Pseudomonadota bacterium
CCCGGCCGGAGCCGGCGAAACAGGCTCGGGCAACGGCTCCAGCCGGGCCTCGGCCTTGCCCCAGTCCAGGGTCACGACAAAGGGGCGGCCGGTGACGATGGCCTCGGTCCTGGCCCGGGTGAGCAGGCCGGCCAGTTGTCGGGCCAGGGATTTCTCGCCTTCGCGGGAAAACAGGCCGGCCAGTTGGGGGATGGCCAGGCCGGCGGCGATGCCCATGACGACCAGCACGATGGTCAGCTCCACCAGGGTAAAGCCGGCGGCGCGGCGCGGGGCCACAAGGCGCGCCGTCAGCCGCCGAGCTCCCAGCTCTTGATGTCGGCGTCCACGCCTTCGCCGCCTTCCTGGCTGTCGGCTCCCAGGGAAATGAGGTCGAAGTCGCCGTGCTCGCCCGGGCACAGGTAGACGTAGTCGCGGCCCCAGGGGTCCTTGGGCAGGGAATCGAGATAGCCCTTGGGCGGGTAATTCTGCGGCACGCGGCCGATGGAGGGTTTTTCCCGCAATGCCCGCAGGCCCTGCTCGGTGCTGGGATAAAAGCCGTTGTCGAGCTTGTACTGTTTGAGCGCCATGGACAGGGCCTCGATCTGCGTCTTGGCCTTGACCACCCGGGCCTTGTCGGGCTGGTCCACGATGCGCGGCAGGACCAGTCCGGCCAGGACGCCAAGGATGACGATGACCACCATGAGTTCGATCAGGGTGAATCCGGCAGCGTCGAGGCGTCGGGGCCGGCGGGCGGCGAGAGCGGCAAGGGCGCGCATGGGGCCTCCTTGGAAGGTTGTCAGCCGATGAGGCTGCTCATTTCGAAGATGGGCAGAAGCACCGCCAGCACCATAAGGCCCACCATGCCGCCAAGCAACAGGATCATGACGGGTTCAAAAAGCGAGCTGGCGCTTTTGATGCGGGCGTTGACGTCGTTTTCAAGCATCCGGGCCAGGCCGACGAGCAGTTCGCCCAGCCGTCCGCTTTGCTCGCCGGCCGAGACGAGTTGGAGGGCGATGGGCGGGAAGATGTCGGCCTCGCGCATGGGGTCGGTGAGCCCCCCGCCCTGGCTGGCCTCGTCGCGGATGCGCTCCATGGCCTGTTCGAACACCATGTTGCCCGACACCGATCCGGCGATGCGCAGGGCGGATAGCATGGTCACGCCCTGGTCGAGACAGGTGCCCAGGGTTCGGGCCAGGCGGGCCGTGGCCGCGTTGCGGGCGATGGGGCCGACCACGGGCAGGGCGAGGGTCAGGCGGTCGGCCAGGGCCCGGCCGCGCCTGGTGCGCAGCGTGCGGTGAACGGCCAGGACCAGCCCGACCAGCCCGCCGAGGAGGAAAGGCCACCAGGCCCGCACGAAGTCGCTGGCCGCGATGAGGATGACGGTGGGCAGGGGCAGGGCGCGGCGCAGATCCACGAAGATGCGGGTGACCTCGGGGATGACGTAGGCTAAAAGCAGGGCCATGACGGCCAGGCCGAAGACGAACATGAAGGCCGGGTAGGCCAGGGCGGCTTGCAGGGTGCGGGCCAGCTGGGTCTGGCGGTCGAGGTATTCGGCCAGGTTGCCAAGGACGATGGGCAACATGCCCGTGGCCTCGGCCGAACGCACCATGCTGACATAGGTGGGCGGGAACACGGCCGGATAGGCGGCCAGGGCGGTGGAAAAATCCTGGCCTTCGCGGATGCGTTCCAGGATGTGGGAAA
Organism: Pseudomonadota bacterium; assembly: GCA_023435825.1. Lineage (GTDB taxonomy): Bacteria > Desulfobacterota > Desulfovibrionia > Desulfovibrionales > Desulfovibrionaceae > Solidesulfovibrio. The sequence goes on from JAEZMB010000028.1 coordinate 1,681, forward strand.
AGACCCATTTGCCCCGGCCGGCGCGCATCTGCTCGATGAGGGCGGCCAGGGCCTTGTCCAGGGGCAGGCCGGCTTCCAACAGTGTGGCCAGCACCTGCGTGGCGGCGAGCAGCTCGCCCCGGCCCATGCGGCGGGCGAAAAACGGCAGGGAGGCTGTCTCGCCGCGACCCCGGGCCGTCGCGCCCGAGGTGCCCTCGGCCAGGGAAGTGACAAAAAGTCGCTTGGCCCGCAGCGCGATTCTGGCGGCTTGCTGGCTTTCGGCGGTGACGATGCCTTGTTTGACGCGGCCCTTGGCATCGACGGCGGCGTATTCGTAGACGGGCATGGCGGGCCTTATGATCGCGCGCCGGCCGGGATTTTGCCGGCGCGCTGCCGGCGAAAGGGCCGGGCTTAAGGCTTCATGGTCAAAATTTCCTCGCGGCCCTGCCGTTCGAGGATGACGAAATTCTTGCCGATGGACTTGATGCGGGCATCCTTGACCGTGGCTCCCACGGCGTAGGCTTTCTGGGATTTGTTGCTCTTGTCGCGCAGGAAGGCGGCGGCCAGACGGCCGTCGGCGGAAATGACCGTGCCGGCCAGTTCCATGTCGATTTCGGCCGGTTTGGGCGGCTCCTTGGCCTTGGGCTGTTGGTCGGGCAGGGGAGTCAGGCCGAAGACGTCGTTGGCCAGGATGGCCCGGGTCAGTTCCGGCGCGGCGGTGGCCTGGCGCGGGGGCGGGGCCTTGGGACTGGCGGCTGGAGCCGGCGGCGCGGGGGGGGCTACGTCGAAACGCCAGGCCGCGACGACGACAAGGGCCGCCCCGGCCAGACAAAGCGCGCTTGCGCCCATGGCCAGCCGCCTGATGCCGTATTCGGTCACAAGGCCCGCCCGTCCCTTTCGGCCGCTACTGGCACAGGCCGAAGTTCTTGGCCTTTTCCAGGTGGCCGCAGTAGCCGAACTGGCAGGCCAGGGAGAGATCGGCGCAGCCCTCGCGGGTCATTTGCAAGCGAAGGCGCAGCACGCCCCGGTTGCGGTAGGCCTGGCCGAAGTTGGAACGCAGTTTGGCGGCCCGGTCGTAGTCTTCCATGGCCTGGGGAAAGTTGCCGAGTTTTTCCCGGACCAGGGCGCGGTTGTAATAAAGGTCGGGGTCGCCGGAGTTCAGGCGGATGGCCGCGTCGAGTTCGGCGGCGGCTTCGTCGTAGCGGCGCAGGGTGATGTAGATGTCGGCTTTGTTGTTGCGGGCGGCGGTCTGGGACGGGTCCAGACTGATGACCCGGTCGTAGTCGGCCAGGGCCCGGTCGAACTCGTTTTGGGCCTGATAGGCCAGGGCGCGGTTGAAAAGCGAGGCCGCGGCTCCCTGGCCGCCAAGCCCGGCGGCGGCGGAAAAGTCGGCCCCGGCCTTGTCGTACTGGCCCAGGGCAAAGGCCGCCACGCCGCGATTGTTGTAGGCCTTGGCCATGGTGGCGTCCTTGGCGATGGCGTCGGAGAAGTAGTTGGCCGCCTTTTGGTAGTCCTGGTTCATGTAGGCGGCCGCGCCGAGGTCGTAGGCGGTCTGCGCGCCGCCGCCGGCGGTCCGGGCCTGTTCGAAATCCTTCTGGGCCAGTTCGTATTGCCCCAGGCGGTAGTAGGCCTCGCCGCGCTCCTGATACACGGCGGGCGTGGCCTGGCCGGCGGCGATGGCCGGGGAGGCGCGCATGATGATGCTTTCAGGCGATTCGGCCGTGGTTTCCGGAGCCAGCCGCACCGGCGTCGGCGGCTTTTTCTGGGCGCAGCCGGCGGCCAGGGATACGAGCAAAAGTCCGGCCAGCAGCCAGCCGGAGGCAAGGCGCGGCACGGAGCGAAAGCATGACGGCGCGGCGGGAATAGGCATAGGCTGGGAGGGAAGTCCGGAACGGGAGCTTTCGCGCGACCGGCATCGGTAAGGGTTGGGGCAACCAGTTGCGAAACGTCGTCGTTATCGCAGCCAGTATGCCCCAAACCCCGGGGATGGACAAGGCGGATGTTTGGCCGCCCTAGAGGCGTTCGAGCATGGTGCGCAGGACCGTGCGCGTGGTTTCAAGGTCCTTGGGCGGGATGCCGCGGGTCAGTTCGCTGCTGAGCTCCAGTCCGGCCTTCAGGGAGGCGTCCCAGTTCTGCCGGGCCTGTTCGGCCAGTTCCACCCGCTTGATGCGACGGTCCCGGGGGTCGGACACGCGCCGGGCGATGCCGTGCTGTTCCAGTCGGTCCAGCAGGCGTACCAGGGTCGGGCCCTCGATGCCCACGGCCTCGGCCAGCTCACGTTGGGTCAACGCCGCCTGACCGGTGGCCAGGCGGCGGATGACGGCCCACATGGCGCTGGACAGGCCAAGGGGGCGAAGGCGTTCGTCCAACCGGGACCGCCAGGCCCGGGCTACGTCGTTAAGGGCGATGGGGAGGGATTCCGGAGCCTGCTCGGGGACAGCGACAGACGGAGAGGATTCCATGGGGGTGCTCCTTTTCCGACGCGCGTCGCGACTTCCCGCGCGCATGAATGGATGTGCTCCCCAACTATTAGTCTGCTTTTTGCTCCTTGGCAACATGTCCGCCCGTTTTTCGCGAGAACCAGTCGCCCAGGCCCATGATGAGCTTGAAAAAGACCGGGATGAAAAACGGCGCGATGATGGTCGCCCCAAGCATGCCGCCGATGACGCCGGTGCCGATGGCGTGGCGGCTGTTGGCGCCCGCGCCCGTGGACACGGCCAGGGGCAGACAGCCGAGGATAAAGGCCAGCGAGGTCATGATGATGGGCCGGAAACGCAGCTTGGCCGCCGAGAGCGCCGCCTCGGCCAGGGTCTTGCCGGCCTTGACCTCCAGCACCGCGAATTCCACGATGAGGATGGCGTTTTTCGCGGCCAGGCCAATGAGCGTCACCAGGGCGATCTGGAAGTAGATGTCGTTGCTCAGGTCCCGGCCGTAGACGGCGGCGATGGCCCCGAACAGGGCGAACGGCACGGCCATGACCACGGCAAAGGGCAGGGTCCAGCGTTCGTACTGGGCGGCCAGGATCAGGATGACCATGACGATGCCCATGGCGAAGACCAGGGCCGAGGAACCCTGGGCGGCCTTTTCCTGGTAGGCCGAGCCGGTCCAGGCCAGGGTGTATTCCGGCGGCAGCACCTTGGCCGCGGCCTGTTCCATGGCGGTCAGGGCCTCGCCCGAGGTGTGGCCCGGGGCGGGCTGGCCCATGATCTTGGCGGCCGGGAAGACGTTGAAGCGTTCCATGACCTCGGGGCCGGTGGACTTTTCAATGGTGGCCAGGGCGGTCAGCGGGATCATCTCGCCCTTGCTGGAACGCACGAACACGTCGCGCAGATCCTCGGGCCGGTCGCGGAAGTCGGCCTCGGACTGGATCTGGACCTTGAACGTCCGGCCGAACTTGTTGAAGTCGTTGACGTAATACGCGCCGAAGGTGGCCTGCATGGCGGCGTAGACGTCGCTGACGGCCACGCCCAGGGCCTTGGCCTTTTCGCGGTCGAGGTCGATGCGCAGCTGGGGCACGTTGGCCCCGAAGGTGGTGGCCACCCGGCCCAGCACCGGGTTTTTGGCGGCTTCGGCCACCAGGGCTTCGGTCATGGCGGCCAGGGCCTTGACGTCGCCCTCGCCGCGGCTTTGCAGGTAGGCTTCAAAGCCGCCGGTGTTGGACATGCCGGAAATGGCCGGCGGATTGAAGGCCAGGGTGAAGCTCTTGGCCAGGGCCATGCCCCGGCCGAAGATGCGCTTGACCACGGCAAACGAGGACAGCTCCTCGCCGGGGCGCTCCTTCCAGGGTTTGAGCGGCATGAAGATGGTGCCGTAGTTGGAACGGTAGGTGAAGCTCAAGAGATCAAGGCCGGTGATGGCGATGACGTCCTTGACCGAGGGGTCCTGCATGTTCATCGCGTCCATGGCGTCGGCGATGCCTTCGGTGGCCCGCAGCGACGTGCCGTCGGGCAGGATGTTGACGGCGATGACGTAGCCCTGGTCCTCGTCCGGGACAAGCCCGCTGGGCACCTGCTTGAACAGCCAGCCCGCGCCCAGGCACAGCCCGGCGAAAAGCAGCATGGCAAAGGCGCTGCGACGCAGGAGAAAGGCCACGCCCGCGCCGTAGCCGGCGGTGATGGCGTCAAAAAGGCGGTTAAAGCCCCGGAAAAACCGGTTGGGCTCCTGGTGGCCGGGTTTGAGCAGCGAAGCGCACAGGGCCGGGGTCAGGGTCAGGGCCACCAGGCCCGAGATGACCACGGACACGGCGATGGTGATGGCGAACTGCTTGTACATCTGGCCGGTCAGACCGCCCAGGAAGGCCACCGGCACGAACACGGCGCACAGCACCAGCACGATGGCCACCACCGGCCCGGTCACCTCTTCCATGGCCTTGGCCGTGGCTTCCTTGGGCGGCAGCTTCTCCTTGGTCATGATGCGCTCGACGTTTTCGAGCACCACGATGGCGTCGTCCACGACGATGCCGATGGCCAGCACCATGCCGAACAGCGTCAGCGTGTTGATGGTAAAGCCCAGGGCCTGCATGCCGGCGAAGGTGCCGATGATGGAGACCGGCACGGCCAGGCAGGGGATGAGCGTGGCCCGGAAGTTTTGCAGGAAGAGGTAGACCACCAGGAAGACCAGGATCATGGCTTCGACCAGGGTGTGGATGACCTCCTCGATGGAGACGCGCACGAAGGTGGTGGTGTCCAGGGGCACCGAATAGATGATGCCGTCGGGGAAGCGGGTCGAGAGTTCCTTGAGCTTGGCGGTGACGCGCTCGGCCGTGTCCAGGGCGTTGGCCCCGGGGGCCAGGAAGATGCCGATGTTGACGGTCGGGCTGCCGTTGCGCTTGGAGATCGAGCTGTAGTCCTTGGCCCCGAGTTCCACCCGGGCCACGTCCTTGAGGTGCAAAAGCGACCCGTCGGGCTGGGCGCGCAGGATGATGTCGCCGAATTCTTCGGGGGTGAGGAGTCGGCCCTTGGTGGTGACCATGTAATTGAGCGCCACCGGGCTTTCGGGCTTGGTGGGCTCGGCCCCGATGCGGCCGGCCGCGAACTGGGCGTTCTGCTCGCTGATGGCGGCGGCCACGTCGGCGGGGGTGAGCTTGAGCTGGGCCAGCTTGTCCGGCCGCAGCCAGACGCGCATGGAATAGTCCTTGGCCCCGAAGATGGAGGCGTCGCCGACGCCGGGCAGGCGCTTCAATTCGTCCAGGACGTTGACCAGCACGTAGTTGCTGATGAACACCGAGTCGTAGCGGCCGGTGGGCGAGTCGAAGCCGACGATCTGGAGGATGTTGGAGGACTTCTTGGTGACCGTCACGCCCTGGCGGCGGACTTCCTCGGGCAGGGTGGTCTGGGCCGCCTGGACGCGGTTGTTGACGTTGATCGTATTCTGGTCGGGGTTGGTGCCCACGGCGAAGGTCACGGTGATGGACAGGGTGCCGTCGCCGGAACTCGTCGAACGCATGTAGAGCATGTTGTCGACGCCGTTTATCTGCTGCTCCAGGGGCGCGGCCACGGTGGCGGCGATGACCTCGGGGCTGGCTCCGGGATAGACGGCCGTGACGTTGACCTCGGGCGGCACGATGTCCGGGTACTGGGCGATGGGCAGGTTTTTGATGGCCGCCAGACCCGCCAGTACGATGACCAGCGAGATGACGATGGAAAAGACCGGGCGGCCCAGGAAAAAGCGTGAAATCATGAACGGTTCTCCTTGGCCTCGGCCTTGGCGGGCTCGCCGTTCTGGGCGGCGGCCGGGGCCTTTTCCGGGGCGGCCTGGGCCGCGGCGGCCGGCTGGGCCGGCTTGGGCTCCTCGCCGCGCACGCGCACGGTCAGGCCCGGGCGCACCTTGATCACGCCTTCGGCGATGATGCGCTCGCCGGCCCCAAGGCCCTGCTCCACGAGGTAGTCGTTGCCCACGGCCTCGCCGAGGACCACCGGGCGCGGGGCGACCTGGTTCTTGTCGTCCAGCGTCCAGACCATGGCCCCCATCTGGGTGTTGAGCACCGCGCCCTGGGGCACGGCCAACACGTCCTTGAAGCGCGCGCCCTCAAGGCGCACCCGCACGAACTGGCCGGGCAGCACCGAGCCGTCGGGATTCGAGAATTCGGCCCGCACCTTGACCACGCCGGTTGTGGCGTCGACCTGGGTGTCGGTGAAGTTGATGCGGCCCGGCTGGGGATAGCGCGAACCGTCGGGCAGGATCAGGCCCACGGCGAAGTCGCCGCCGTCCACCACCACCTTGCCCTCGGCCCGCAGCTTGCGGATCTTCATCATCTCCTGGCCGGACATGGAGAAGTTCACATAGATGGGATCAACCCGGGACATGGTGGTGAGCAGGCTGCCGTCGGAACCGGTGGTGACGAGGCTGCCTTCCGAGCGGGTTTCCTTGCTGGTCATGCCGGAAATGGGGGCCGTGACCTTGGTCCATTCGAGATTGAGCGAGGCCTCGCGGACCTTGCCCTTGGCCGCGTCCACGGCGGCGGTCCCGGTTTCCACCAGGGTCCTGGAGTCGTCGAAGTCCTTTCTGGCCACCACGTCGCCCTTGAACAGCTTTTCCATGCGTTCGGCGTCGCGCTTGGACTGGGCCAGGCTGGCCTCGGCCTGGGCCAGGGCGCCCTTGGCCTGTTCCAGGGCGGCCTGGTAGGGGGCGGGGTCGATCTCGAACATGAGCTGGCCCTGGCGCACGCGCGAGCCTTCCTCATAGTTGCGGCGAAGCAAAATGCCGCCGACCCTGGCCCGGACCTCGACCTCGCGGGAGCCGGCGGTCTGGCCCATGAAGGCCATTTCCAGCGGGATGTCCGCCTGCTTGACGGCGTAGGCCACGATTTCCGGCGGCGGCGGCGCGGCGGCGTTTTCCTGACCCGAGCTCTCGGTGGCGCAGCCGGACAGGGCGGCGGCCAGGGCAAAAGGTAGGCACACGGCGACGGTGACGCGCGCGGCCTTGGCGAAAATGGAGACAGTCATGATTCCCTCCGGGACAGGCGGCCCTCGCGCTCATGGCGACGGCCGGTTGCGGGCGAAAAACGTTGCGGGTTCATTGCAGGCGGCTTGCGGCGGCTTCGCTTCGGGCCAGCAGGGGCAGCCAGGCCTCGGCGAAGCGGTCGGCGGCCTGGGCCGTGAAATGGTAGCCGTCGTTGCGGTCGGAGAAGGGCACCAGCCGGTCGGTGTCCGGGCCGGACAGGACATGGCGCTGCGGGTCGGCCGCGGCGGTTTGCGCCTGGGTCAGGGCCGGGCAGGTTTTGTAGCAGGCCGGGTTGGCCGCGTTGCCGCAGACCAGATCGAAATACTGGGAGGTCCGGGCCACGACGACTTCGGTCGCCGGCCCGACCTTGTCGCGGATCTGGTCGATGACGGCGTCCAGCATGGCGGCGTAGTCGGGCGCGGCCACGCCCAGGGCGCAGTCGGCCTCGCCCTGGTGCAGGAGCACATGGGTGGGCGGCAGGCCGGCGGCGGCCAGGGCGTCCAGGGAGGCCAGGAGCACGGCGTTGTGGCGGCCGCCCGGCCCCCATTCGAGAATGGAGGAGCCGCCCCGGGCGATGTTGGCGAAAATGACGGCGTCGTAGAAGCCGCCGGCCACAAGCTTGTCGCCCAGGCGCGGCCAGGAGCTGCCCTTGGTGCCGGTGGCCCCGGGCAGGGCGTCGCGGGCCTTGGTGCACGCGCCGTCGGCAAAGGCGTAGACGGGCTGGACGGACTCGTAGCCCGGGTCCACGGTGTTGGAAGCGTTGGACTGGCCAAAGACCAGGGCGACCATGGTCCGGTCCTTGGCCAGGGCGGCGCAGTCCAGGGTCGGTTCGCCGGGCGCGCCGGCGTAGACGGCCAGTTCCCCGGTTTCCGGCGGATCGGGCAGCCGACCGGCATAGCGGTCCTGGACGGCGGCCGGGGAACGGCGGGCCAGGCGGGGCGCGGCGTCCTCGGAGACGGCCCGCCCGGCCAGCATAGCCAGGGCGACCAGGCCCGCAAGACCCAGGGTCAGACGATGGAGCGGCATGGCGTGGGGCGTTAACGCGTGTTCACTTCGAGGGCGAAAAAAATCATGAAGCAACGGCATGGGCGAACAACTCCCAATTGGCGGCGATTTGGCGGGGCAGGTCCATGTCTTCCGGCGTCCTGGCCTGTATCAGCGCCGGCATGGCGATGAGTCCGAGGAAATGCACAACAATCTCCTGAGGGCGCAGATCCGTGCGTATTTCGCCGCAAGTTTGTCCTTCTGCAATCATCTCGATGATGATTTCACGCAGCAACTTGTGGTGTCGCATCTTGATGGCGCGCAGTTCCGGTTCCTCGAACCAGAGGACGTCGGAGAGAAAGACCACCGGCATGGCGCAATAGCGGCTGACCATGGCCATGGAGGAAAAATAAAGCCGCCGCAGGGCATCCATGGGGCTGGTCCCCTGGGCCTTGGCCTGCCGCATGTTGGCCATGAAATACTCCTGGTGCTCTTCCATGATGGCGGCCAGGATGTCGGCCTTGCTTTTGTAGTGGCGATAGAGCGCGGCGGCCGAGATGCCCACGGCTTCGGCCACGCGGCGCACGGTCACGGCGCCGATGCCCTGGCGCACGACAATGTCCAGGGCGGCTTCGGCGATCTGTTCGCGGCGCAGGGGGGATTCCAGACGTTCAGCCATGGGGGGAAGTTAACACCGGTTCACAAGCTGTCAAGACTAATCCCGCGAGGGGATGGGCGGACATATATCGAGGGTCAAGCACTGTCAAGGGCAGGCGGATCAGACCACCGTGGCCCGGATGACTTCTTCCATCGTGGTGATTTGGCGAAGGATCTTGTCCATGCCGTCCTGGCGCAGGGTGGCCATGCCGGCGTCTATGGCCGCCGTGCGGATGCGGCCGGCCTCGGCGTTGTGCAGGATCAGTTCGGCCATGGGTTCGTCGATGACCAGGAGTTCGTGGATGGAGGTGCGGCCGCGATACCCGGTTCCCATGCACTGGGGGCAGCCCACGGCCCGGCAGATGGTCTTTCCGGCCAGGGCGGCCGCGCCGGGGCCAAAGGGCAGCAGGTCTTCCTCGCTTGGCGTGAAGGGTTCCTTGCAGCGCGGACACAGGACACGCACCAGGCGCTGGGCGACAAGGGCCCGCACCACCGAGCAGACCATGTAGGGTTCGATGCCCATGTCCACCATGCGGGTGACGGCCGAGGCGGCGTCGTTGGTGTGCAGGGTCGAAAAGACGAGGTGGCCGGTGAGTGCCGCCTGGCAGGCGATTTGGGCCGTTTCGGCGTCGCGGATTTCGCCGACCAGGATGACGTCCGGGTCCTGGCGCAGGATGGAGCGCAGGCCGCTGGCGAAGGTCAGGTCGATCTTGGCGTTGACCTGCATCTGCCCCACGCCCTCGATCTGGTATTCCACCGGGTCCTCGATGGTGAGGATGTTCTTGTCCGTGGAATTGATGTGGTTAATGAGCGCGTACAGGGTGGTGGACTTGCCCGAGCCGGTGGGGCCGGTGACCAGGATGATGCCGTGGGGGAGCCTGGCCAGGGCGCTTAATTCCTCGAAATGGCCGGGGGAAAGGCCCAGTTCGCCAAGGCTCAGGATGCGGCTGTTTTTTTCCAGCAGCCGCAGCACGAGCCGTTCGCCGAACTTGGTGGGAAACACCGACACCCGGATGTCCACGTTGCGGTTGCCCAGGCGGATGTCGAAGCTGCCGTCCTGAGGCAGGCGGCGCTCGGCGATGTCGAGCTTGGAGCGGATCTTGACATGGGACACGACGGGCGGATGCCAGCGCTTGTCCAGGGTCTTGATGTCGTAGAGCACGCCGTCGAGGCGGAAGCGGATTTTCAGCGAATTCTGGTAGGGCTCGATGTGGATGTCGCTGCACAGATCGCGCACGGCCTGGGCCAGGAGCTGGTTGACCAGCCGGATGACCGGGGCGTTGCTGGTCTCGTCCAGGAGGTCCTCGGTGGACATGTTCTCCGGCGGCGGCCCCATGAAATCGTCCAGGCTCAGGTTGTCGAGCCTGGGGTCGCGCTCGCCCTCGGCCTCGCCGTGGGCGTGGTTGATGGCCGAGACGATGGTCTCGGGCAGGGCCAGGGCCACGTCGAGATCGGCCTGGCCGAGCATCCGGCGCAGGTCGTCGGCCAGCTCCGGCGCGAACGGGTCGGCAAGGACCACCAGCTGCCGGCCGTCCCGGGCCACGGGCACTGCCAGATTGCGCTTGAGATAGCCAAAGGGCAGCCGGCGGATGCGCTCGGCGTCTTCGTCGGTGAGGTCGATGGCTTCGAAATAGGGCAGGCCGAGGCTGGCGGCCAGGGCCGAGGCGGCCAGGCCGGCGTCGACCTTGTGGAGTTCGGCCAGACGCTTGAAGGGATTTTGCCCGGCCCGGGCGGCCTCGGCAAAGGCGTCCTCCAGGGCGGCCAGGGGCAGGGCCAGGGTTTCGGCCACGGGCTCCAGCAGCGACGCCCGGGGCGGGCCTGGCGTCGGTTGTCCGGCCCCGGCGCGCGGGCTCCGGGCCAGGGGGAGCCGGCACAGGGCGGCCAGACGGTCGGCCATGCGCCGGAAATCCGGCAGCCTGTCCATGCTATTTGCCGGCTCCGGCGGCGAAAAAGACCGGGGCCTTTCGGATGGGCTTGGACAGCTCTTCTTCGTTGAACTCGATCTGGCGCTCGATCTCCATCTTCTTGGTGTGCAGCAGCCGGTCGCTGTCCACCCCGGGGGCGGTGATGCGCGGGGTGATGAAGACATAGAGATTGGTGCGTTCGTCGGCCACGGACTTGTTCTTGAACAGCCAGCCCACCACCGGCACGTCGCCAAGGCCCGGGACCTTGCTGTTGCCCTCGGCCCGGCTCTTGCCGATGAGCCCGGAGAGCACGATGGTCTCGCCGTTTTTGCACATGATGGTGGTTTCGGTGACGCGCTTGCGGGTGGTCGGCTGGAGCGCGCCGGTTTCCTTGGTGACCGTCTCGTCGATGCGGCTGGTCTCCTGCTTGACCTTGAGCTTGATGGAGTCGCCTTCGTTGATCTGGGGCGTGACCTTCAGCGTGGTGCCGACGTCCTTGTAGTCGAAGCGCTGATAGGGCCGGTCGGTGGTGGACTGGCCCACGTCCTGGCTGGTGAGGTAGGGCCGGTTCTCGGCCACGGTGATGGTGGCCTCCTCGTTGTCCAGGGTCATGAGCTGGGGCGTGGCGATGATGTTGAAGCTGTTGTCGGATTTGGAGGCGTTGATCATGGCCTGGAGGTTCGAATAGATGACCTCGCCGATCTTGACCGGAAAGGCGAGCCCCCCCAGCGAGCCGCCGGCCGGGGGCACGAAGGCCCCGGAGGAGTTGTAGAGCGACTCGTAGCCGGCCGGGTTGGAAGAAGCAAAAAGCAGCCCGCCGTATTTGCCGTCGCCAAGGCCGGACTGCTTGTTGGCCACGTTGAGGTTGACGCCAAACGACACCGACTTGTCGGTGGAGACTTCCATGATGAGCGCCTCGACGTAGACCTGCTTGCGCGGGGCATCGAGCTTTTTGACCACCTGATCGACGAAGGCGAAGTCCTCGGGGGCGGCGGTGACGAGCAGGCTGTTGGTGGTCTTGTCGGCCACGAAATTAAACCCGCCCGAGACTGTCGGAGCTTGGGCCTTGGCCGCGTCGCCCGAGGCGGCGACGGAACCCTTGGTGAACAGCTCGTTGAGCACTTTGCTCAAGTTTTCGGCGTCGGCGTGCTGGAGCTTGTAGACGTGGAGGTTGCCCTGTTCCATGGGATTGGGCACGTCGAGCCGGGCCAGCAGGCCCTTGACCTGGGCCACGTACTGGGGCTCGGCCAGGACGATGACGGCGTTGGTGCGCTCCTCGGGAACCACGCTGATCTTGGTCTGGCCGCCGCCTTCCTTGGCCGCGCTTTGGCTGAGGAGCTTTTCGAGCTTCTGGGAGATCTTGGCCGCCGAGGCGTGCTTCAAATGGAACAGGTGCAGGGTGGCCTTGGCCGAGGACAGGTCGAGCTGGCCCACGATGCCGATGATGCGCTGGATGTTGGGCCGGTAGTCGGTGACGATGAGCGCATTGGTGTCAACGAAGTCGGCCAGCATCCCGTCCGGGGAAACCAGCGGGGCCAGGGTCTTGCGCAGTTCGCTGGCCCGAATGTTTTGCAGCGGCAGGATCTGGGTGACCACGGCGTCGGCCGGGTTGGCCACGGTCTCGCGGCCGTCGATGACCGGCATGGAGCGGGCCCGGCTGGTCTTGGCCGGCACGATCTTGACGAAGTTTTCGGTGGGCAGGGCGGTGTAGCCGTTGACCTCAAGGACCGACTCGAAAACCTTGTAGACTTCGGCCGGGGACAGGGGCTTGGGCGAGATGACGGTGACGTTGCCCTTGACGGCGTCGTCGATGACGAAATTCCTGCCAGTCACCTGGCTGATATACTTGATGAAAGCGCGCAGATCCACGCCGTCGAAATTGATGCTGATGGTTTTGGCCGCGTCGTCCGCAGCGGCCACGGTTTCCACTGTTTCGTCCGTGGCCGGCTGGGCCTTGGACGCCCCAGGCGCGGCCTGGGGCGGGGCGGCCAGAATCCCGCCCGGCAGGAGCAGGAGCAAGCCAAGCAGGCACACGGCCAGGGCGCATCCCCTGGCAAGGCGGAGTCGAAGGGTCGGCGTCATGGAGCACCTTGCTGGCGGTCTGTTTGCGGGGCGGGCAGGCTGGGCCTGGCCGGCAGGCCGACCGGGCGGCCTTTGGCGATGCGCCGGATACGGTCGGTTCCCGTCGTCTTCCTAGCATGGCGGCCTTCAGGCGTCCAGGCGTCCACGTCTCCGCGTGCCCGCGCAGCCAGTCGTCGGCAGGCGTCCAGGCGGCGCGGGCCGGCCACGGCTCACGAGGAGCAGGCGCGGCGGGCGTGACCGGAAGAAACAATGCCCGGCCAGGATGGCGGCATCCTGGCCGGGCGCGGCAACCAGACGGCGGAGTCTGGAGCCGGGCCACGGCCGTGGCCCGGCTTGCAGACCTAGAAGGTGTACAGGAAGCCCAGGGAGGCCATCCAGGCGTCGGTGGCCTGGTTGGTCATGCGGTGGCCCCAGATGCTGGTCTTGAGGCCCTGGGGCGAGGCGAAGCCGGTTTGCAGGGTCAGCGTCAGGGCTTCGGTCAGCTCGTAGCTGTGGTCGAAGTTGAGGCCGAGCACCCATTCGCCCTGGGCCAGATCGCGGCCCATGGTCACGTACTCGCCGGGGCCGCCGGAGGCCCAGACGGCCTTGCGCAGGCCGGCCGGGCTGTTGCGGCCGGCGATGACGGCGGCGGTCAGCCGGCTTTTGAGGGCTTCGATGAACGAGATGTCGCGTATGGCCAGGGCCGTGCCCCAGGTGCCCAGCGGATTGACGCCCATGGCGTTGTTGGAGAACTCCTGGTCGCAATTAAACAGGAACGACGCGCCCGGACCCCATTTGGGGGTGATGACGGGCAGGCGTTCGCTGCCGTTGGTCAGGCTCGAATCCTCGCCGCTGGCCACCCAGCCGAACAGGCCCGGCATAGCCCAGTCGAGGCCCGAGTAGGTCATGCCGGCGTCGAAGAACCAGCCCTGGCGACGGTCGCGCGACCGGTCCGAGCCGGCGGCGTCGCCATAAACGCCGTCGAAATAGAACTTCACCGGGTCCAGGGCGGTGACGGACAGGGCCAGGCCGGCCCACCACATGGGGTTCTGGTTGTTCTTGTAGCCGGTGGGGTCGAGGTAGCTGCCGGCCGAGCGCAGGCCGGCGTCGAAATAGCCTTCGGGGTCGCTGTCCTTGCCGTAGACGCCGACCAGGCCCCAGGGCGTGGCCGTGAAACCGTCCACCGTGACGGGCAGGGCCAGGCGGTAGACGTCGAAGGCGTCGCCCACCTGGGTGGTGGTGGGCTGGTAGGTGCGATACGCGTCCAGCAGCCGGCCGTAGGCGGCCTCCACGGCGAACACGTCCTCGATGACGGGCAGCTTCACGAACAGCGCGGCGCTGGACTGGTCGCCGTCGTCGGCGGCCAGCACAATGCTGTCGTAGAACACCTCGGTGTGGGGCACGGACAGGGGCTGGTAGCCGGCCGTCACCTCGATGTCCGTGCCGGGCCATTTGAACTGGAGGTAGGCCAGGTACGGCTGGATGGCCACCTGCGGGTTGGCGGCCGTGAGGTAGCCATGCCCCCAGGCCTCGTCGTCCACGCGCATGCCGAAGCGGAACTTGAGGTTTTCATTGGCCACGAAATCGGTCCGCAGGCGCAGGCGTTGCCAGATGGTGAGGCGATCCTCGGTCTGCGTGCCGGTCTCGTTCCAGCCGGTGAAATTGCGATTGGCGAAAAAGACGCCGTAGACCCGGGCGTCTCCCGCCATTTTGACTTCCGTGGCCGACCAGGCCGGGACCGCCGTGGCGGCCATCAGGGCCAAGGTCAGCAACACTACCGCTTTTCGCATGAGCGACACTCCTTCCAGGTTCCGCGTGGTTGAAGGGCTTCCGATGATGGTGGCCGGAATCTGTCTACCTCAAAAGGCAATGAAAGTCATTATCGCTTGCGCTTGAAAGTGCATGGATTCCCAACCTTGACGTCGGCCGTCCGCAAACGTTCGGGGTGCGGCCGTACGTTCAGGGAACCAGGACGCCGCCCCGGCAAGAGCCCAGGAGCCGGCGCACGTCGTCGGAAACGGCCAGGAAGACGTCCACCACGTCGGGATCGAACTGGCTGCCGGCGCAGCGCGCGATTTCCCGGCGGGCCTCGGCAAAGCCCATGGCCGGCCGGTAGGGCCGGGTCTGGAGCATGGCCGAGAGGCTGTCGGCGACGCTGATGACGCGCGCGCCAAGGGGGATCTCCCGGCCCTTGAGGCCGGCGGGATAGCCCGTGCCGTCGAAGCGTTCATGGTGGGCGCGCACCATTTCCACGATGCCGGTGCGGGCCAGGCAGTCCAGGGGCGCGAGAATGTCGGCGCCGATGGCCGGATGGGCCTGCATTTGACGCCATTCATCGGGTTCCAGACGGCCGGGCTTGCCAAGGACCACGTCGGGCACGCCGATCTTGCCGATGTCGTGAAGATGGCCGGCCACATGGACGCAGGCCACCTCGTCCCGGGGCAGGCCCATGGCGGCGGCCAGGAACTTGGACGCCTCGGCCACCTCTTCGGAGTGGGCCATGGTGTGGGAGTCCTTGGCGTCGATGGCCCGGCCCAGGGATTCGGCCAGTTGATGGACCAGGGCCAAAAGGACGTCGCCGCACACCGTCTGGGGCGCGACGACGTCGAGTAGGCCCAATGATCCGAGCAGCGGACTGTTGAACATGGTCATACGCCGAATGGCCGAAAATCAGGCCAGAAAGCGCCGCCGGTGCATGGTGAGGTGCCAGGCGGCGAAGCCGGCCAGGGCGAAACCGAAGGCCAGGTGGGCGGCCTTGGTGTCGGCCAGGCCCGTGGCCACGGCTCCAGCCATGCAGGTGGCCAGGCCGATCTTCTGGGTGCGGCGCTTGAGCTGGGCCGGGGTCACGCGCTTTTTGGCCGGCTTGGCCGGCGCGGCCGCGGCCAGGGCTTCGGCATGGGTGGCGGCCAGGGCCTCGGCCATGGCCACGAGGTCGCTCGATGCCACGGACGCGTCATGGGTGACGAGCACGCTGCCGGTGCGCGGATTGGCCTCTATTTCGGTGATGCCGGGCATGGCGGCGAGTTGGCTGGTGACGATTTCAAGCAATTCCGGATCGGACAGGGCCGGATGCCGGAACCGGATGCGGCCTTCAATGCAGCTGGCTATCATGGCTGACGCCTCCGCTTGGCAGGTGTTTGGGGAGATAGGGCCGCAGGCTGGCCAGGGCGATGCCCACGGTGGCCAGGTTGTGGGCCAGGGCCGAGACGCCCGGGGTGACGCGGCCGAAAAGCCCCAGGCCCAGGATCACGGAATTGATCAGGCAGATGGCCCGGAAGTTGGTGTGCAGCCGGCCCATGAGCCCGGTGGCGATGTCGCGCAGGGCCACCACGCTTTGCAGGCTGCCCTCGGCCAGCAGGATGTCGGCCGCGGCCTGGGCGATGTCCGCGCCGTGGCGCGGGGCGATGCCGACATTGGCCGCCGACAGGGCCGGCGAATCGTTGATGCCGTCGCCGACCATGGCCACCACGTGGCCGGCCTCGCGCAGCTCCCGCACGATGCGGGTCTTGTCCTCGGGCAACACCTGGGTATGGTAGTCGGTGATGCCCAGTTCCCTGGCCGCGATGGCGGCCGGGGCGGCGGCGTCGCCGGTGAGCATGACCAGATGGGCCACGCCCCGGTCGGTCAGTTCGCGCAGCACGCGCGGGGCTTCGGGAACGAGCGGGTCCTCGATGGCCAGCACGCCGGCTACGGCGTCGCCAATGGCCAGATAGAGGGTGGACAGGCCGGCCAGTCCCCGGGCTTCGATGGCCGCGTCGGCGGCGGCGACGTCGATGCCTTCGTCCTCGCCGATGAAGTGGCGGCTGCCCAGGCGCACCCGGTCCGTGCCGACCATGGAGGACAGGCCGTGGGCCAGGATGTAGTCCACCTCGGCGTGGAACTCCTGGTGGACGATGCCCTCCTTCTCGGCCTGGCGCACCACGGCCCGGGCCACCGGGTGGGGGAAGTGCTCCTCCAGGCAGGCGGCGAGCTTCAAGACATCATGGCGGGTGTAGCCGTTTAGGGGTTCCACGGCGGCCACCCGGGGACGGGCCTGGGTCAGCGTGCCGGTCTTGTCGAAGACGAAGGCGTCGGCCGAGGCCACGCCCTCCAGGAACTTGCCGCCCTTGACCAGCACGCCGCCGGAAGCGGCCTCGCGCATGGCGGCCAGCACGGCCAGGGGGGCCGAGAGCTTTATGGCGCAGGAGAAGTCCACCAGCAGCACGGCCGAGGCCAGGCGCGGGTTGCGGGTGATCGCGAAGACCACGGCCGCGCCGAGCAGGGTCCAGGGCACCACGGCGTCGGCGAAGCGTTCGGCCAGATCCTGGGCCTTGGCCTTGTAGTTCTCCGACTCCTCGATGACTTCCACCATCTTTTGGATACGGGTCTCGCCGCCGGCTTTTTCCACCCGCACGACGATCTCGCCTTCCTCGACCACGGTGCCGGCAAAGACCGTATGGCCCACGCGCTTGTGGGCGGGCAGGGGTTCGCCGGTCATGGAGGCCTGGTTCACCATGGCCTCGCCCTCGGCCACCACGCCGTCCACCGGGATGGCGTTGCCCATGGTGACGATGGCCAGGTCGCCGGGCACGACTTCCGAGGCGGCCACGCGCACCGGGCCGTCCTGGCGGCGCACCCAGACGGCGTCAAACGACGCGGCCAGGGTTTCGGCCAGACTGTCGCGGGAGCGCTTGCGGGTGTAGCTTTCCAGCACCTCGCCAAGCCCCAGGAGCAGGGCGATGCCGGTGGCGGCCCGGTAGTCCTTGCGGGCGATGGACACGCCGATGGCCAGGGCGTCGAGAACCTCGACGTTGAGCTTGCCGCGCGCCAGCGCCCCCAGGCCGCGTTTGAGAAACGGCCAGACGCGCTTGACGAGAAACAGCGGCCGAAAGGCCGGCGGCAACGCGGCCCGCAGCAGGAACATCCCGGCCTCGCGGGCCATGGCCTGCAAGGGCGAGGGCGGATTGCCTTCGGCCTCGGCCGGGAGGTCGACGGCCTTGGCCAGCTTGTCGCCGGCCTTGGCCAGGGCGATCTTGCCCAGGCGCACGGCGCGGACCGCCTTGCCCCGGCGTCGGGGGGCGGGCGAGAGCAGGGCCGACTGGGCCGAATCGCCGTTTTTGGTCATGGCCAAAAGGGCCAGCCGCACCGGCGCTCCGCTGTAGAGCACAAGCAGGCCCCGGGTGCGGGCCGAGGGGACCACCTCGGCCACGCCGTCCAGGGATGCGGCGGCGGCGGCCAGGGCCGGGGCCTGCGCGAGAAAGGCTTCGGCGCAGGCGAACCGCAGCCGCATACGGCCCGGAATATCGTGGACTATGGCGCAGTGCGTCATGCGTTGAAACTCCACCCGGCAAGCGGGGCGTTAGGCCGTTTCGCCCTCGGCCACGGGTTTGCCCTCACGGGTTTCCTTGGCGTGCTTGGCTTCGGCCATGAGATCATCCATATTTTCCTTGGCCCGCTCAAGGACGGCGGCGGTTTTCTCCTTGAGGTCCATGCCATGGGACAGCAGGTCAGCCATGGCCGGACGGATGGAGAACTTTCCCTTGCCCAAGGCAACCGCTCCAAGCGCACCAATTGCGACGCCAGCAGCCAGGAACAGTCCGTTCTTCAAGTAATCGTTCATGGGTCTTCTCCTTCACTTAGAGTGGTTGCGTTGCGAACAGCATGGCTGTTCCTGTTCCGCAATGTGACAATTTCGTTACGGAAGCAACCCCAAAAAACACTGATAGTGAGGTTGATTTTCGTTGTCAACAAAAAATCCTGGATATTCGCGGGGCAATCGGATTCGGAAAACCAAAAAAAATGCCGGCGAAGCGTGCTTCGCCGGCATTTGGTATTGAAAATGAGTATCTTAGTAAGCTTCTTCGTAGTCCAGGTCGGCCTTGGTCACCGGATGGCGGAAGGTCCGCAGGGTCCAGATCTGGTAGGCGATGACGATGGGCACGAAGACCAGGGCCACGCCGAGCATGATGGCCAGCGTCATGGGCGAGGACGAGGAGTTCTGGATGGTCAGGGAATAGGCCGGGTTCAGGCTCGACGGCAGCAGGGCCGGGAAGATGCCGACCACGCCGAACAGGGCGGCCGAGCCGATGAGCACGGCCGAAGCGCCCCAGGAGGCCAGGATGCGGCCGGCCTTGCGGTAGGTCATGGTCAGGACCAGCCCGGCCACGGCCACCAGCAGGATGACGAAGAGCAGCGGATTGACCAGGTAGTTGGCAAAGAGCTGGGTCATCATGAGGCTCATGACCAGGAACAGCACCACCAGTCCGGCCACCACCGGCCAGAGCTTGCCGGCCAGGGCCACGGCCCGGTCATGGACGTCGCCTTCGGACTTGAACGCCAGCCACAGCGCGCCGTGGTGGGCGAACAGGGCGACGAAGAGCAGCCCGCCGGCCAGGCCGTAGGGGTTAAGCAGCGTCAAGAGGTTGCCGTGCAGGATGCCGTCCTGGTCGATGGGGATGCCCTTGAAGATGTTGGCGAAGGCCACGCCAAGAAGCAGCGCCGGCAGGAAGCTGCCCAGGAAGTTGCAGGTGTCCCAGATCTTGCGCCAGCCCGGGCTGTCCACCTTGGAGCGGAATTCAAAGGACACGCCGCGAAGGATCAGCGCGAACAGCAGCAGCATCAGCGGCGTGTAGAGGGCCGAGAACATGACGGCGTAGGTCTTGGGGAAGGCGGCGAAGGTCACGCCGCCGGCGGTGATGAGCCACACTTCGTTGCCGTCCCAGAACGGGCCCATGGCGTTGTACATGATGCGTTTTTCATCGTCGGTCTTGGCGAAAAACGGCATGATCGTGCCGATGCCGAGATCGAATCCGTCCAGGATGAAATAGACGGCCCAAAGCACGCCCCACAGGATAAACCAGATGGTTCCGAGATCCATGGTCTGTCTCCTTCGATTAACAACCGGCCGGGCCGGGTTGAGTCAGTCGCATTGCCATGACGCGGTATGTCCGGGCCTAGTGCGGTTCGGAGCGGGCGTACTTGGCCAGCAGATAGATATCCAGCGACGCCAGCAGGATGTAGACCACGAAGAAGGCGGCCAGGCTGATGCCGACCTGATGGGCGGCGATGGGGGAGACGGCGTCGCGGGTGCGCATGATGCCGTAGACGATCCAGGGCTGGCGGCCGACCTCGGCCACGGCCCAGCCGGCCTGCAGCGCGAGGTAGGGCACGGGGATGGCCCACAGGAAGGCCTTCAAGAGCTTGTGCGAAGCCTCTTCGGGATGGTGGCGGGCGATGAAGGCCAGCACGGCCAGCACCAGCATGAGGGTGCCAAGGCCCACCATGACGCGGAAGGCGGAGAAGGTCAGGGTGACGGGCGGGCGGTCCTCGGCCGGGAAGTCCTTGAGGCCCTTCACTTCCGCGCTCGGATCGTTAAAGGCCATGAGGCTGAGCAAGCTCGGAATGCCGCCGATCTCAATGCTGTTGCCTTCCTTGGCCGGGTCGGGCACGGCGAGCAAGTACATGGGGGCGTTCTTCTGGGTTTCCCAGTGGGATTCCATGGCCGCCAGCTTGGCCGGCTGGACCTCGGCCACGATGTTGCCCTGGCGGTGGCCCACGGCGGCCACGACGAGGGAGAAGATCAGGGCGAAACCGGCGCCGATGCGGAAGGACTTGGTGAAGAAGTCGATGTGCTGCTTGCGGAGCAGGTGCCAGGCCGACACGCCGACCACGAAAAAGCCGCCCAAGGCCCAGGAACCGGTGACGGTGTGGAAGAAGGCGTTCCAGCCGTAGGGGTTGGTGACGACTTCAAAAAAGCTGCCGAGTTCGGCCCGGCCGTTTTGGATCACGTAGCCCACGGGATGCTGCATGAAGCCGTTGGCCAGGATGATCCACAGGGCCGAAAGGTTGGACGCGCCGGCCACCAGCCAGATGGCCAGGCAGTGGACCTTGGGCGAGAGCTTGTTCCAGCCAAACACCCAGACACCGATGAAGGTGGATTCCAGAAAGAAGGCCGCCGTGGCTTCGATGGCCAGCAGCGACCCGAAAATATCGCCGACAAAGGTCGAATAGCGCGACCAGTTGGTGCCGAACTGGAACTCCAGGGTGATGCCGGTGACCACGCCCAGGGCGAAGTTGATCAGAAACAGTTTGCCCCAGAACTTGGCCATGCGCTTGTAGGTTTCGTCCCCGGTGCGCACGAATTTGGTTTCCATCACGGCCACGATGATGGAAAGCCCGAGCGTGAGCGGGACGAAGATGAAGTGGATGAATGTCGCAAAGGCGAACTGCAGTCGGGAAAGCATCAAGGTGTCCATGATCTGTCTCCTTTTCCTCCGTGTTGACCGTCAAACCCGTTTCGCATTTCCCCGGCCGCGAAGCCTCGCGGCAAACTGGCGGTCGATTTCCACCTAGCACCGCCCCGGGAAAAATGCACCAACCCCCGTCAAAAAACCTCAACCATTCGAAGCGCGCGCCGCATCGCACACCTGCCCCCGGCAGGAACACTTCTCCAGGGCCGCCAATTCGGCCAGGGTGGTGCTGCCCAGGGTGTCGCGCAATTGCCGCCGCGCCGTATCCCACACGCCATGCACGGAACAGATGGCCTGCCTGTCGCAGCTGCCGGGCCGCTGGATGCAGTCGTTTAAAAAGATTTCGCCGTCGATGGCCTCGATGACGGCCAGCAGGGTGATTTCCTGGGGCCGGCGGGCCAGTTCGTAGCCGCCCTGGGAGCCCTGGCGGATGCTGATGACCCCGGCCTTGGCCAATTGCTGGGCCACCTTGCCCAGGAACTGGGCCGGAATGTCCATGGCCTCGGCGATTTCCTTGCGCCCAATGAGCGTCCGGTCCTGGTGCATGGCCAGGTACAGGACGCAGCGGATGGCGTACTCGCCGGCTCGGGTCAAACGCATGAAACGCCTCTCTTGTGGATTAATCGGAGCTGATTGATCCTATATAAAAGCCCTCCCGCCCTGTCAACGAATAACCCGCCGATCTGGAGGACTTTTTACGCGCCGCCGGCGGCGCGGACCAGGTCCGGGGCGTGGCGGTCGAGCATCCATCGGGCGATGCTGGCCTTGGGCGGCAGCACGGCCGGCGGGCGGCGGACGGAAAACCAGCCCGCGTCCTCAAGCTCGGTGCGGTCGACCACGAGTTCGCCGCCGACGCAGTCCGCCGCGAACGCGGCCATGATCTGGCTGGGGAAGGGCCAGTTCTGGCTGCCGAGGTAGCGGATGCCGGCCACGGCCAGCCCCGTTTCCTCGGCCACCTCCCGGGCCACGCATTCCTCGAAGGATTCGGAGAATTCCACGAACCCGGCCACCAGCCCGTACTGGCCGGCCGGCCAGCCGGCCTTGCGCACCAGCAGATAGTCGTCGCCGCGCGAAATCAGGACAATGACAGCCGGATGGATGCGCGGATAGTATTCCCGGGCGCAGGCCGTGCAGCGCGCCCCGAATCCGCCGGGGATGCCGGCCGGCGCGCCGCCGCAGGCCGGGCAGATGCGGCTGCGGTCCCGCCAGTGGAGCACCTGCCGGGCCAGGCCGGCCAGGGTTAAAAGCCGCTCGTCGAGCAGCGGCGAGCGGTAGGAAGCGGTGATGGGGGCCAGCCCGGCCGGCAGGGCGGCTTCGGGTTCCAGCCGGGCGGCCCGCAAGGGGCGGCCGTTCCAGAAGCCGACCAGCACCGGCGGCACGGCAAAGGGGCCGGGGACCGGCAGCAGGCCGTCGGGCAGGGCCAAACCACGCTCGGTCAGCACCAGGGCGTTTTCACGAAGGACAATCCAGCAGCCGGGGGCATCCGGACGGTCCAACTCCGGGGTGGCCGGGGCGAATTCGGGACCCAGGGCGGCCCGGGAAAAGGGGAGCAGGTTCAGGTCGGGCGTGGGCATGGGCGTCTCGCGGGTTTGGCCGGCGGCATTCCTGCCGTGGGCGCTGCCGGGCACGATACGCCGGCCCGGGGCGTTTGGCTATCCCCGACAACCTTTTGCCGCCAGAACATGCCCCCATGCTCCCGTGCCGCCATGGCTTGACGCGGCCCGGCCGGCCCTGGCACTCCCGGGCATGACCCTGCGCCGTCGCGGCGCGAAGGAGCCCCTCATGCGAAATCCCCTTGCCGACGCCGAAGCCATTTTCCGGGCCGGACTCGACCGGGTCGATCCCCTGGCCATGATGCAGCGCGTGCTGACGCTCACCGGCGACATCCTGCGCGTGACCACCGAAACCGAGTGCCACGTCTACGATCTGGCCCGCTACCGGCGCATCTTCGTCCTGGGCATGGGCAAGGCGTCCGGCCGCATGGCCCTTGGCCTGGAGCGTATTCTCGGCGAGCGGATCACGGCCGGGGTAGTGGCCGTCAAGGAAGGGTATCTGGAGACGCTCTCGCGCATCCGGCTTCTGGAGACGGCCCATCCCGTGCCCGACGCCCGGGGCGAGGCAGCGGCCCGGGAAGTCCTGGCCATGGCCCGGCAGGCCGGCCCGGACGATCTGGTCATCGTCCTGGTCTCGGGCGGCGGATCGGCCATTCTCGCCGCGCCCCTGGACCTGCCCGGCCTGCCTCTGACGCTGGCCGACAAGCAGGCCGCCACCCGGGCGCTACTCGCCTGCGGCGCGTCCATCCACGAGATCAACTGCGTGCGCAAGAAGCTTTCGGCCGTCAAGGGCGGGCGGCTGGCCGCGGCCATTGCCCCGGCCGACTGCCTGGGGCTGCTGCTCTCCGACGTGGTCGGCGACGACCTTGACGTCATCGCCAGTGGCCCGACCGTGCCGGATTCCACCTGCGGGGCCGACGCCCTGGCCGTGGTCGAGCGTTACGGCGTGGGGGAGAGGATCGGGAAAAACGTCCTGGCCGTGCTTGCCGCCGTGGCCGCCGGGCGCGCCCCGGAAACGCCCAAGGCCGGCGATCCGGTGTTCGAGCACGTGCGCACGGTGCTCATCGGCACCAATTACCAGGCCCTGCTGGCCGCCCGGGACAAGGCCGCCGCCCTGGGCTACGCCACCCTGGTCCTGACCTCCCATCTGGCCGGCGAATCGCGCGAGATGGCCAACCTGTTTCTCGGCGTGGCCAAGGACATCGCCGAATACGCCATGCCCCTGCCAAGGCCGGCCTGCCTCATCGCCGGCGGCGAGACCACCGTGACCCTGCGCGGCCCGGGCAAGGGCGGGCGCAACCAGGAAATGGCCCTGGCCTTCCTGGCCGGGTTGGCCGGGGAATCCCGCAACGCCGAGGAGGCCGTGTTCCTGGCCGCCTCCACCGACGGCTCCGATGGCCCCACCGACGCCACCGGGGCGTTTGCCAGCCTGGCCATCCTGCGCCAGGGCCAGGGCCTGGGCCTTGACCCCCGAGCCTATCTGGCGGCCAACGACGCCTACCACTATTTCGAGGCCGTGGGCCGGCTGCTCAAGACCGGCCCCACCAACACCAACGTCTGCGACGTCAAGGTGCTGCTGGTGCCCTAGGTTTTCGTCCCTTGGCAGATATTGGGGTGTTTTTCAGAAAAAACAATAGTTTTAGGGTGTTGTCCATGGAGTCCCAAAGACTCCTCGCCTGGACGCCACAGGAGCCCGGGCCTTTGGCCAGGGGGCGGCACGGTTGTGCGGCCCTGGCCGGACCGTGGCGCGATCAGGCGCGGGGCGCATCATCTTCAAGAAATCCGAGCCGAGGGGATAAAGACGTGAAAATGGCGCGGAGGTTGCATTTCCCCTTGCGGATGGAGTAGCCTTGATGGCTGCGCGGGGCTGGGCCGTTTTGGGACCGCGCGTCACGACTGGCCCGGCCGCCGTGGCCGGACCGCAACCGCTGGGGGAACCCTTTGCCCTTCGCATCGAGACAGGGAGCCATCACCTGGCTTCGCGCCCTTGATTTGGCCCTGGCCGCGCTGTCCCTCGTGGTCGCGGCGACAATCTCCGCGGCCTTTTCTCCGGAGACGGCCAGCGCCGCCCACCTGCACCTGGACCTGGGAAGCCTCGGGCTGTTGCTCGGCGTCCTGGCCGCCACCCTGATCATTTTTCCGTTTTTCGGCGTCTATACCGAAACCGCCCTGTACGACCGCCGGCTGGCCGTCAAGCAGGTGGTCAAGTCCGTCACCGGCGTGGTCATGGCCTTGCTCCTGGGCGCGGCCGCCTTGCGTCCGCCCCTGGCCACGCCCGTGTTCCTGGCCGCCTTTTGGCTGACGGCGGCTTTGGGCTGCGTGGCCGCCCGTCTGGCCCTGCGCCGGCTGCTGTTCATGGGCGAGGCCCAGGGACTCTTGCGCCGTCGGGTGCTGGTGGCGGGAACCGGGGAGCGGGCCCAGGAGATCGCCCGGGAGATGCTGGCCCATCCCGACCAGGGCCGGCGCTTCATGGGCTTTGTGGCCGACGGCTGGGAAATCGCGCCCGTGGGTTCCCAGCCCGAGGCGGCGCGTCTGGTCTGCCGGTTCGACGAACTGGCCGATTATCTGCGCGAGCAGGTGGTGGACGAGGTGGTGATCTGCCTGCCCCTTGCGCAGTTAAGCCGCCTGGGCACGGGGCTGGTGACGGCCTGCGAGGCGCAAGGGGTCACGGCCACGGTGGTGGCCCGGCTTTTTGACCTCAATAACCCCGGCAGCCGGCCGGGCAGCCATGGCGGCGAGGTGGTGGCCACCTTGTCGAGCAGCCTGGCCGACGAACGCGAGCGCATTCTCAAGCGGTTCCTGGACGTCTCCGTGTCCCTGGCCGCCCTGGTCGCGCTGTCGCCGCTTTTGGCCGTGGTCTGGGCCCTGGTGCGGCTGACTTCGTCCGGGCCGGCCATATTCGCCCAGGAGCGGGTGGGCTTGGGGAAGCGGCGGTTCATGTTCTACAAGTTCCGCACCATGGTGGAAAACGCTCCGGACATGCAGGAGGAGCTTGAGGCCCAAAACGAGATGGACGGGGCGCTTTTCAAGATCAAAAACGACCCGCGCATCACCCCCTTGGGCCGGCTGCTGCGGCGCACGAGCATCGACGAGCTGCCCCAGCTCGTCAACGTCCTTCGCGGCGACATGAGCCTGGTCGGTCCCCGGCCGTTGCCGCTGCGCGATGTGGAGCGCATCGAGAAGACCTGGCCGCGTCGGCGGTTTGGCGTCAAGCCGGGCATCACCTGCCTGTGGCAGATCAGCGGGCGCAATTCCACGAGCTTCGAACGCATGATGGAGCTGGACATCGAGTACGTGGACACCTGGTCGGTGGCCCTGGACCTCAAGATTTTGCTGCGCACCATCCCGGTGGTGTGCAGCATGCGCGGGGCCTACTGAGGGCGGGGAGCAGCGAAAGGGGAGAGGCCGGGCCGGCGGGGACAGGGGATGGTTCGGGCCGGCCGGCTTCAGTCGAGGATCACCACTTCAAGGGTCTGCACGCCGAAATTCACGGCCTGGCGCTTGTTGGGCAGGCACAGGTCCAGCCGGCCTGCATGGCGGGGGTGCATGAGGTCTTCCACCACCCGCACGCCCACGCCTTCGATATAGACCTTGCGGCCAAGCAGCCGACGCAGATCGCGCGAGACGGCGACCGTGCGGCCGGCCCGCACCGGCGCGCCCGTGGCCGAGAGCTGCGGGCCGTCGTCGTCGAGGCAGTCCGGGCAATAGGCCGTGGCCGTCAGGCGCAGCCGGCGGCGCTCCTCGGGATCGATGGCGAAAAGCCCGGCGGCCATGGCCGCCTCGGACCGGGCCATGGCCGCGTCCTGGGCCATGAGCACGGTTTCGTGGCGCAGTTCGCCCGTGGCCCGGCGCAGCCAGTCGCCGGCCTGGCTGATCGCCAGGGCCGACACGGCCAGGGCGGCCGTGGCCGCCGCCATGCCAAGGCCGCCCTTGGGCGGCGGCGTTGTGGGTGTCGTTTTTTCGTCGTCAGCCATGCAAACTCCATTTCGCCGCCGGGCGGCTTGCCCGGCCGGCCGGCCTCGCCTATAGTGTCGCCACTGCGGCGACAGGGGATACTTGCACCATGCGCATTTTAAAGCCGTTCAAGAAAAGCGGAAAAACGGGGCCGGCCTTCTGGCTTCTGGCCCTTGGGCTTCTGGCCTCGCCGCTTATCGTCGCCGGGTTCGCCGGTTATCATCTGTTCCTCAAGGACGCCGAAAAGCCGCAGGTGGCGCTTTCGCCCCAGGCCGAGGCCGCCTCGCTCAAGCGTCCCTTCGTGGTCACCGCCTCCGACGACCAGTCCGGCATCCGGTCGCTCACCGTCACCGTGGCCCAGGGCCAGCGCCGCACCGACGTGCTGCGCCGGGTCTACGATCCGCCCCGCGACCAGGTCAGCGAACGCTTCAGCCTGGAGCATTCGGAACTGCGCGGCGGGGCCTTTGAAATCCAGATCGCCGCCCACGACGGCTCCCACGCCAACCTCGGGGCCGGCAACGCCGCCCGGGTCAACAAGCGCATGTTGCTCGATCCCGTGCCGCCCACCATCAAGGCCCTGACCCCGGCCCACTACATGCGCCAGGGCGGCGCCGGGCTGGTCGTCTACGAAGTGAATAAGGACATGACGCGCAGCGGCGTGATGGTGGGGGATCGGTTCTTTCCGGGCTACAAGCAAAAAAGCGGCCAATACGCCTGCCTGTTCGCCTTCCCCAGCGACCTCGACGCCGACGCCTACAAGCCCAGGCTCTTCGTGGAGGATGCCGCCGGCAACGAAAAAACCGGATTTTTCGTCAATATGGCTATCAAACGGCGGTTTCGCGAGGAGCGGGTGGAGATCACCGACGACTTCCTGGCCGCCCGGCTGCCGGCCTTCGCCGCCCTGTTCCCCCAGGAGCGCGATCCGGTGGAACGATTTAAAAAGTTAAACACCGAGTTGCGCCGGCAAAACGCCGCCTTCATCGGGTCGCTGTCGGCCAAGTCCGGTCCCGTGCCCCTGTGGGACGGCGGTTTCATCTACCTGCCGCGGTCGGTGGTGCGCGGCTCGTTCGGGGCCGACCGCATCTATATGTATAAAGGGCAGGAGATCGGGCGGGAGCTCAGTGACGGCATCGGCCTGGCCTCGGTGCCCGGAGCGCAGGTCCCGGCCGCCAACGCCGGGGACGTGGTCTTTGCCGGGCCTCTGGGCGTCTACGGCAACACCGTGGTCATGGACCACGGCATGGGCCTGTTGACGGTCTACGCCAACCTCGGCTCCATCGCCGTTAAGGTCGGCGATGTGCTCAAAAAGGGCGAACCCCTGGGCACGACCGGGACCACGGGCCTGACCCCGGGCGACCAGGTGCATTTCGCGGTCTACCTTTCGGGCCAGCCCGTCATTCCCATCGAGTGGTGGGACGGGCACTGGATCGAGGACAACGTGACCACCAAACTGCGGCGCTACGCCGCCGAGACCCCGCAGCAGTAACGGGCGGGATGTCTCCCAACCCGCGCCGGGCCGGTTTTTCGGCTGGGCGCGGCCGCCGGGAAGCGCCGGGAGCGATCGTCGACCCTGCTTGCCCCCTCGGACCGTTCGCCGTAGCGTGGCGGACGGTTGGCCCCGGCGGACGGGGTCGGGGCAGGGCGCGGGCAACGGTGACGGACGCGCCTGCCGCCGACCGGCCGGGGACGTCCGTCATGGATCGAAAACCGCTGGTTCCGCTGGCCTTTCTCCTGTTTACCGGCCTGCTTTTCGTGTTGCGGGAGGTTGTCCCCTCGCCCCGCTATCGCCTGTTCGACAACCTGCGCCAGAGCGGCCGCACCGATCCCCGGGCCGTGGGCGGGCCGGACCTGCGCGCTCCGGCCGAGGTCCCGGTTCCCAAACGCTACGTCGATGCCTGCCGCGACGAGGCCGCCCGGCGCATGGCTCGGCCCGACTGGCCGGCCCTTGACCGCGACGGCCGCGAGGCGGCGTTAGTCCAGCTCCTGGCCCTGTGCGGGGCCGACGCCGAGTACTGGACCATGCCCGAACACCGGCAACGGCGGGTGGCCCGGGAGTTCGCGGCCCATTTTCTGGACCCCGGACAGCCGGGACAGCCGGCGGCCGGGCGGCCGGTTGACAAATGACCGGCTCCCTTTCTATTTTCCTTTTTTGTTCAAATTTTCCCAAGAGGAGCCCAGGCGCATGGAAAAGACGGTATTTTGGATCGAGGGCGACGGCATCGGCCCGGACGTGTGGAAGGCCGGGCGGCCGGTTCTCGACACCGCCGTGGACAAGGCATACGGCGGAGCCCGCAAGCTCGTGTGGAAGGAACTGCTCGCCGGCGAGAAGGCCTTCAAGGAAGTCGGGGAGTACCTGCCCCAGGCCACCGTCGAGGCCCTGACCACGGCCGAGCTGGCCTTCAAGGGACCGCTGGGCACGCCGGTCGGCGGCGGTTTCCGCAGCTTAAACGTCACCCTGCGCCAGGTGCTCGACCTCTACGCCTGCATCCGGCCCATCCGCTATTTCCAGGGCATCGAATCGCCGGTCAAGCGCCCGGATCTCGTGGACATGATCATCTTCCGCGAGAACACCGAGGACGTCTACGCCGGCATCGAGTACGCCACCGGCACCCCCGAGGCCAAGCGGCTCATCGCGTTCCTGCGCGACGAACTCGGGGCCAAGGTGGACGAGACCGCCGGCATCGGCATCAAGCCCATCACCCCGGCCGGCTCCAAGCGGCTGGTGCGCAAGGCCATCCAGCACGCCGTGGACCACAAAAAGCCCAGCGTCACCCTGGTCCACAAGGGCAACATCATGAAATACACCGAAGGCGCGTTCCGGGCCTTCGGCTACGAAGTGGCCGCCCAGGAATTCGCCGCCCAGTGCATGACCGAGCAGGACGCGGCGGCCGGCGGCACCAAGCCCATCGTGGTCAAGGACCGCATCGCCGACAACATGTTCCAGGTGGCGCTCATGCGGCCCCAGGATTATTCCGTTATCGCCACCACGAACTTAAACGGCGACTACATCTCCGACGCCCTGGCCGCCCAGGTCGGCGGGCTGGGCCTGGCTCCGGGCGTCAACATGTCCGAGAAGCTGGCCTTTTTCGAACCCACCCACGGCACCGCCCCGGGCATCGCCGGCAAGGACAAGGCCAACCCCGGCAGCCTGATCTTAAGCGGCGCCATGCTGCTGGAGCACATCGGCTGGCACGAGGCCGCCAAGCTTATCCATGACTCCATGGACAAGACCATCTCCGAAAAGAAGGTCACCGTGGATCTGGCCGACCAGATCCCGGGCGCGACCACCATCGGTTGCGCCGCGTTTGGCGAACTGTTGGCCAAAAACCTCTAGTCCTTCCTTTCGATTTCATGGCAACGCCGTCACGTCGTACAGACATGATGGCGTTGCCCCTTGAAAAAAATCGGAAATCCGCAATAGTGGTTCCGCCCGGCCCGGGATGGCCCAGCCGCCCGGGAACGGCGCGCGATTTTTTTGGCTGCGCGCCTCCCTGGTCCGCGCTTTGCTGCGCGGGACGCTTAGCATTTTCGTCAAACAGGTAGCTGCCATCCCTTGCAAAAAGGGAAAAAGGGGGCGCGATGGCCGTTGTCGGCGTGGATACCGGCGGCACGTTTACCGATGTCATCTGCTGGACGGACGACGGTTTTGCCGTGGTCAAACTGCCGTCGAGCCCGGACAATCCGGCCCGGGCCGTGCTGTCGGGCCTTGGCCGGCTGCCTGTCCCGGCCCGGCGCGTCATGCACGGCTCCACCGTGGCCACCAACGCCCTGCTCGAACGCCGGGGCGCGGTCACGGCCTTCGTCACCAATCAGGGCTTCGAGGACATCATCGCCATCGGCCGCCAGAACCGGCCCGAGCTTTACGATCTGGCCAGCCGCAAGGAACCGTGTCTGGTGCCCGAGGCCTTGCGCTTCGGCGCGCCCGGGCGGGTGAGCGCCGAGGGCAAGGTCATCGAGGAGCTTTCCGCCGAGGCCGTGCGCGAGCTTACGGCCCGGGTGGCCGCTTCCGGGGCCGAGTCCGTGGCCGTGTGCCTGCTTTTTTCGTTCCTGAAGCCCGAGCACGAGCTGCTTCTCGGCGAGGCCCTGGCCGAAGCCGGGCTGTCGGTGTCGCTGTCCTCGGACATCCTGGCCGAATTTCGCGAATACGAGCGGGCCGCCACCACCGTGGCCAACGCCTACGTGGCCCCGGTCATGGCCGGCTATCTCGGCGATCTGGCTGCCGGCCTGCCCGAAGGGGCGCAGCTTTGCGTCATGCAGTCCAGCGGCGGCCTGATCCGGGCCGAGACCGCCCGGCGCGAACCGGTGCGCACGGTGCTGTCCGGCCCGGCCGGCGGCGTTGTGGCGGCCCTGGCCATGGGCAAGACCGCCGGCTTCGACCGGCTCATCACCTTCGACATGGGCGGCACCTCCACCGACGTGTCGCTGCTCGACGGCGCGCTGTCCATGGCCGCCGAGACCGAGCTGGCCGGATTGCCCATCAAGACGCCCATGCTCGACATCCACACCGTGGGCGCGGGCGGCGGCTCCCTGGCCCGGCTCGACGCCGGCGGGGCGCTGGTGGTCGGCCCGGAAAGCGCCGGAGCCGATCCCGGCCCGGCCTGCTACGGCCAGGGCGACGGGCTCACCGTCACCGACGCCAACCTGTTTCTGGGGCGGCTGTCCCCGGACCATTTCCTGGGCGGCCAGATGCCGCTTTTCCCTGAGCGCTTGCCGGAACTCTTTACGACCCTGGGCGCGGCCGGCGGCATGACCGCCGTGGAGGCGGCCGAGGGCGTCATTGCCGTGGCCGAGGCGGCCATG
This sequence comes from Pseudomonadota bacterium, assembly GCA_023435825.1. Lineage (GTDB taxonomy): Bacteria > Desulfobacterota > Desulfovibrionia > Desulfovibrionales > Desulfovibrionaceae > Solidesulfovibrio. The sequence goes on from JAEZMB010000028.1 coordinate 32,743, forward strand.
GAGCGGGCCATCCGGGTCATTTCCGTGGAGCGCGGCCACGATCCGGCCGATTTCGCCTTGCTGTCTTACGGCGGCGCGGGCGGACTCCATGCCGTGTCCCTGGCCAAGCTTTTGGGCGTCAAGACGGTGGTCGTGCCGCGCCATCCGGGACTGTTCTCGGCCCTGGGGATGCTTTTCGCCGACATCGTGCGTGATTTTTCCGAGACGGTCATGGCCGCTTCGGACAAGACCGATCTCATCGAGGTGGCCGGGCTTTTCGGCAATCTCGAAACCCGGGCGCGCCAGGTCATGGCTGAGGAAGCCCCGGGCGCGCGCATGGTCCTGGAACGCCAGCTCGACATGCGCTACCAGGGCCAGTCCCACGAGTTGCCCATCCGGTTTGTGGCCGATCCGTTCTTGGCCTTCCACAACCGCCACGAGGCGGTCTTCGGGTTCAAGCATCCCAAGGCCGTCATCGAGATCGTGACGCTTCGCATCCGGGCCCGGGTCATCACCGACAAGCCGCAGTTCACCGAGGCCGAGCGGCTGGTGGCGGGCGTGCCGGCCGAGGCCATGCTGGGCTGGAAACCCCTGGTCTGGCAGGGCGTGGAGCAGGCGGCCATGTGGTACGACCGCGACAAGCTGTTGCCCGGCAACACCCTGTCCGGCCCGGCCCTGGTGGCCGAGACCTCGGCCACGACCTTCCTGCCGCCCGGGGCTTCGGCCGAGGTGGACGGGTTCGGGAATCTGGTCATCAACGTGGACGGCGGGCGGGCCGCGACGGCGTGACGCTGGTCATCGGCACGCCGTGCTTCGGCGGCATGGTCACGGTGCCGTACATGCTCGCCATGATGGGCGTGAAGGACGTGCTCAACCGGGCCAGGACGCCGTTTCGGCTGCTCACCCCCAGCCACGAGAGCCTCATCACCCGGGCGCGCAATTCCATCGCCAACGCCGTCTTGCGCGACGAGACGGCCACGCATCTGCTGTTTATCGACGCCGACATCGCTTTCGAGCCGCTGCTCGTGCCGCATCTGCTCGGCGCGGGCAAGGACGTGGTCTGCGGCGTCTATCCGGTCAAGGGGCTTGCCCTGGACCGGGTCATGGTCCAGCCGGCCGGCACGCCGCCGGCCGCGGCCGAGGCGGCCAGCCTTGATTATGCCGTGAAGCTCAAACCCGGCTGCCAGGTGGACGGGCAGGGCTTTCTGGAAGTGGAGTACGCGGCCACGGGCTTCATGCTGATAAGGCGCGAAGTGCTGGTAAAGTTGGCGGCGGCCTACCCGGAACTGCACTACGGCTTTGCCTGCACCAACGAGCCGGCGGCGGACAATTTCGCCTTTTTCGACACCATGATCGACCCCGAGACGCGCCACTACCTTCCCGAAGATTATGCGTTTTGCAAACGCTGGCGCGACATCGGCGGGAAAGTCCATGTGAGCGTGGCGGGCAAGCTCACCCATGTGGGGAGTAGGGCGTATAGTGGGGATTTTGCGACGTATCTGGCGCGCCAGGGCGCGCGCCGCAACGGTTGACGGGACGGAGCAGCCATGAACATCACCCCGATCACCCTCGAAGTCTTCAAGAACAAATTCGCTTCGGTGGCCGAGGAAATGGGCGTCGCCCTGACCCGCACCGCCTATTCGCCGAATATCAAGGAACGCCGCGACTTCTCCTGCGCCGTGTTCGATTCCGGCGGCGACATGATCGCCCAGGCCGCCCATATCCCCGTGCATCTCGGCTCCATGCCGCTGTCCGTGCGCGCCGCCATCGACGCCATCGACCTTGGCCCCGGTGACATGGTCATGCTCAATGACCCTTTCCGGGGCGGCACCCATCTGCCCGACATCACCCTGGTCGCACCGGTCCATGCCGGCGGCGACTCGCCGCTTTTCTACGTGGCCTGCCGCGCCCACCACGCCGACGTCGGCGGCATGGCCGCCGGCTCCATGCCGCTGTCCACCTCCATCTTTCAGGAAGGCCTCGTCATACCGCCGGTCAAGATCGTGGCCGAGGGCGAGATCGTTCAGGGCGTCATGGACCTGTTTTTGGCCAACGTGCGCACGCCCCAGGAGCGCCAGGGCGACTTCGCCGCCCAGATCATGGCCAACCGCACCGGCATCGCCCGGCTGACCGCGCTGGCCGCCCATCACGGCCGCGAACGCCTGGCCGCCATGGGTACCGCGCTGCTCGATTACGCCGAGCGCCTCATGCAGGCCGCCATCGAGGCCATTCCCGACGGCACCTACGAAGCGGCCGACAGCCTGGACAATGACGGGGCCGGCACCAACGACCCGACCCTGCGCCTGACGCTTACCGTCGAGGGCGGCCGGGCCGAACTCGATTTTTCCCGCAGCGATCCGCAAACGCCCGGCTGCATAAACGCCGTGCGGGCCATTGTCGTGTCCGCCACGCTCTACGTGTTCCGCGCCCTGGCCGGCCGGGCCGTGCCGGCCAACGCCGGCTGCCTGCGGCCCATCGACGTCACGACCAGGGCCGGCACCATGGCCGACGCCCGTTTTCCGGCCGCCGTGGCCGGCGGCAACGTCGAGACCTCCCAACGTCTGGTGGACGTCATCCTGCTGGCCCTGTCCCAGGCCCTGCCCGACCGCATCCCGGCCGCCTCCCAGGGCACCATGAACAACCTGGCCATGGGCGGCGTCGATCCGCGAAACGGCAAGCCGTTTACCTACTACGAAACCCTGGCCGGCGGGGCCGGGGCCGACGCGGCCGGGCCGGGACAGTCGGCCGTCCACTCCCACATGACCAACACCCTCAACACTCCGGCGGAGGCCCTGGAATACGCCTACCCCATCCGCGTGACGCGCTACGCCCTGCGTCAGGGTTCCGGCGGTCCGGGGCGGCATGTGGGCGGCGAGGGGCTGGTGCGCGAGATCGAGGCCCTGGGTCCCATGGAGGCCACGGTGTTGTCCGACCGGCGGTTGCGCGGCCCCTGGGGCCTTTGCGGCGGCGGGGAAGGGGCGGCCGGCGTCAATGTGGTGACGCGCAGCACCGGCGGCATGGCCATGCCGGGCAAGTTCCATGTGCGGCTGCGGGCCGGGGACAGGCTGTGCATCGAGACGCCGGGCGGCGGCGGCTGGGGCGCGTCTTCCTGATTGCCTTTTGACGCCGCCTCGCCTATGCCCCCATGTTCCGGCGCGGTCCGCCGCCGCCGGTGGCGGGGCATTTTGCCCTTTTCATTTGGGGGTGCTTCCTGTAGCATGACCCATTTTGTATTCGCTTGCGATTTTTTCCAGAATACGACCGAAAATCCGCTGCGACGGCCCGCCCGCCAGCGAACATCTTGGAGGATGCCTTGGAATATACCGTTAATCAGCTTTCGCCTGTCAAAACGCAGGTCACCGTGTCCGTGCCGGCCGAAGAGGCCAACGCCGCCCTGGCTTCCGCCGTGGCCATGTTCCGCTCCCGGACCGACCTCAAGGGTTTCCGCAAGGGCAAGGTGCCGTCCAGCGTCGTCGAGCAGCGCTTCAAGAAAGAGATCGTCAGCGAAGCCACCACCGACCTCATCAACGTGCACATCAACGAGATCATGGGCGAACTCAAGCTGTCGCCGCTCTCCGGCCTGGATGTGAGCGAAGCTTCCCTGACCAAGGGCGAGCCCCTGGAATATACCTTCAGCTTCGAGCACGCCCCGGCCTTCGATCTGCCCGAATACAAGGGCCAGGCCGTGGAAGAGGAAGACGTCGTCGTCTCCGAGGCCGACATCGAATCCGTCATCGAGCGGGTGCGCAAGAATCTGGCCGAAGTGAAGCCGCTGAGCGACAATCGTCCGGCCAAGGACGGGGAAATCGTGTCCGTCACCTTCGAGGCCTTCGAGGACGGCAAGGCCATCCCCGGCGTTCGGGCCGAGAATTTCGAATTGACCCTGGGCGAAGGCCAGGCCCTGCCGGCCTTTGAAGAGCTGGTCAAGACCATCGCCTCGGGCAACGAAGGGGAAGGGGATGTCACCTTCCCGGCCGACTTCATCAATACCGAGCTGGCCGGCCGCACCGTCACCATGAAGGTGGCCGTCCACGTCATCAAGGAACGCACCCTGCCGCCGGTGGACGACGAGCTGGCCAAGAAGGCCGGCAACTTCGAAAACCTGGACAAGATGCGCGAAGCCATTACCATGTCCTACAAGAAGTCCCGCGAGGACCTGCACCGGTCCTCGGCCCAGAAGAAGCTGCTGGACAGCCTGCTGGCCACCCTGGACTTCCCGCTGCCGCCCGCCGTTGTGGAGCAGCAGCTCGGACAGATGGTCGAGGAATTCGTGGGGCAGCTGGAGCGCCGGGGCAAGAGCCTGGAGTCCACCGGCAAGACCCTGGCCGACATCCAGGGCGAGATGCGTCCGCGCGCCGAGGAGCTGGTCAAGACCCAGATCTTCCTCTCCGCCGTGGCGCTCAAGGAAGAATTGACCGTCACTCCCCAGGAGATGGACGCGTTCTTCTACCGCCTCTCGACCCAGGCCGGCCAGGACGTCATCATGCTCAAGCGCTACTATGAGGACAACGGCCTCATGATCATGGTGCGCGACAAGCTGCTGTGCGACAAGGCAGCGGACCTGATCTACGCCAACGCCCTGGTGACCAAGGTCGCCCCGGCCGAAAAGCCGGCTGGCGAAGAGCCCCAGGAGTAGACGGAGCGGGACCGCTTCTTGCAAGAAAGAAATGAAACCAGGACAAAGCGGCCGCGTCACCGTGGCCGCTTTGTCCGGCAACCGAAGCCGGAAGGATGTGGCGGTCCCGATTTGACGACAAAAACGTCGCAAAGCGTCGCCTCCGGCCTACAAAAGGGAAGCAGATGGCCACGATACCTATTGTCATCGAGACGACCGGTCGCACCGAACGCGCCTATGACATCTATTCGCGGTTGCTGCGCGACCGTATCATCCTGCTTGGCAGCGCCGTGGACGACTACGTCGCCAACCTGATCTGCGCCCAGCTCCTGTTTCTCGAGTCGGAAGACCCCGAGAAAGAAATTTTCATGTACATCAATTCGCCCGGCGGCGTCGTTTCGGCCGGGCTGGCCATCTACGACACCATGCAGTACGTCATGCCGCCGGTCTCCACCCTGTGCCTGGGCCAGGCCGCCAGCATGGGCGCGCTGCTCCTGTGCGCCGGCGCCACCGGCATGCGCTACGCCCTGCCGCATAGCCGCATCATGATCCACCAGCCCTCCGGCGGCTATCAGGGCCAGGCCACGGACATCGAGATCCACGCCAAGGAGACCCGGCGCACCCGGGAAACCCTCAATGAAATCATGGCCAAGCACACCGGCCAGAGCATGGAGCGCATCCAGGTGGACACCGAGCGCGACAATTTCATGAGCGCCGAGGAAGCCGTGGCCTACGGCCTCATCGACAAGGTGTTGACCTCCCGGGAGCGGCTTGAGAAAAAGGACGCCGAATAGCCCCCGGGGCCTGTTCCTGAAAAAATGGTCAGGTTTGTTTCAGGAAAACGCCATTTTTCAGGGTGATTGTTCACCAGATCCCTCTGATTTGATTATAGGACGCCGCACGAGGGCCGCGACGCGGTCAAAAAGGCCCGGTACGCCGGGCAGGGTGGGATTTCCGGTATGACGAGGAAGAAAGGAAGCGTGTCGGGCGAGCTGTGTTGCTCGTTTTGCGGCAAGAACCAGGACGAAGTGCAGCGGCTCATCGCCGGCCCGGACGTCTACATCTGCGACGAGTGCGTGGCGCTTTGCAACGAAATCATCGCCCAGGAGTCCGTGAGCGAGGAGACCGAGGGCGGCAAGCTCCTGCCCCCGGCCGAAATCAAGCGGCTGCTCGACGAATACGTCATCGGTCAGGAACAGGCCAAGAAGATCCTGGCCGTGGCCGTGCATAACCATTACAAGCGCGTCTACTACGCCGGTTCCGCCGGCGCCGACGACGTGGAGATCGACAAGAGCAACATCCTGCTCATCGGTCCCACCGGCTCGGGCAAGACGCTGCTGGCCCAGACGTTGGCGAGAATCCTCAACGTGCCCTTCGCCATCGCCGACGCCACCACGCTGACCGAAGCCGGCTACGTGGGCGAGGACGTGGAAAACATCCTCGTCCAGCTGCTGCAAAACGCCGACTACGACATCGAATCGGCCAGCAAGGGCATCATCTACATCGACGAGATCGACAAGATCGCGCGCAAGGGCGACAGCCCGTCCATCACCCGCGACGTGTCGGGCGAGGGCGTGCAGCAGGCGCTTCTCAAGATCATCGAGGGCACCGAGGCCAACATCCCGCCCAAGGGCGGCCGCAAGCACCCGCAGCAGGAGTTCATCCGGCTCAACACGGCCAACATCCTGTTCATCGTGGGCGGCGCGTTCATTGGCCTGGACAAGATCGTGGGCCAGCGCCAGCGCGGTTCGGCCATGGGATTTGGGGCCAAGGTGGAGGCGAAAAGCGACGACGATCTGTCCAAGCTGCTGACCCAGGCCCATCCGGCCGACCTCATCAAGTTCGGCCTGATCCCCGAGTTCGTCGGCCGTATCCCCATCCTCACGAGCCTTGAGGAGCTGACCCAGACCGATCTGGTGCGTATCCTCACCGAGCCGAAAAACGCCCTGGTCAAGCAGTACCAGAAGCTTTTCGAGCTGGACAAGGTGCGGCTGCGCTTCTCCAAGAACGCCCTGGACGCCATCGCCCAGAAGGCCATCGAACGCAAGACCGGCGCGCGTGGCCTGCGAAACGTCATGGAATCCATCATGCTCGACATCATGTACAAGCTGCCGTCCCTAACCGGCGTCAAGGAGTGCGTGATCAACAAAGCCGTGGTGGAAAAGGGCATCGAACCGTTGCTGTTTTACCATCAGGAAGTGAAATCGGCCTAAAGCCCCTGTCGCGCCCGGATTGACAACGGGTTTTCCGGCCTTACCTCACAACCTGCCGCCAGGCCTTCGGATCGGGCAATGCCCGGTCCGGAGGCGGGCCTGGATTATAACCCCGCAGCGGGAGGTTGCATGACTGGATTTACCTTCGATTCCAACCGGTTCGCCGCCGAGACCATACGCCTTCCCATGATGAGCCTGCGGGAAGTGGTGATGTTCCCGCGCTCCATCGCGCCGCTTTTCGTCGGCCGCGAAGCCTCCATCAAGGCCATCGAACAGGCCGTGGCCGCCCACGACAAGAAGATCTTCCTGGTCGCCCAGCGCTCGCCCGAGACCGAAAAACCCACCTCCGAGGACCTCTTCGAGATGGGTACGGTGAGCAAGATTCTCCAGATGCTTCGCCTGCCCGACGGCACCATCAAGGTGCTCTTCGAAGGGCTTTACCGGGCCGAGTGGGAATCCGAGACCATGACCATGGGCGAGGACGCCAACTATCCCATGGTCACCGTGCGCCGTGTGCCCGAGGAAGAAACCCACGGGCCGGAATCAGACGCGCTCATTCGTGCCACCCAGGAATCCCTGGAGCACTACGGCCGCATCAACAAGAAGCTGGCCCCGGAAACCATCCTGGCGATCAATTCCATCACCTCGCCGGGTCGCCTGGCCGACGCCGTCATGCCCCACCTCAAGGTGGACTACATCAAGAAGCAGGGCGTGCTGGAAGAGCTGGAGCCCATGCGCCGGCTGGAAGAGACTTACGCCTTCCTGCAGGGCGAGATCGAGATTTCCTCCATCGAGAAGCGGATCAAAAACCGCGTCAAGCAGCAGATGGAGAAGAACCAGAAAGAGTACTATTTAAACGAGCAGATCAAGGCCATCAACAAGGAGATGGGCCGCGAGGACGATCCCGGGGCCGAGGCGGCCGAATTCGAAAAGCGCCTCGAAGAAAAAAACATGCCCGAGGAAGCCCGGGAAAAGACCCTGCGCGAGATCAAGAAGCTGCGCCAGACCCCGCCGTCCTCGGCCGAGTACACGGTGGTGCGCAACTACGTCGAATGGATCCTCGACCTGCCCTGGCAGGTCTATCAGGACACCGATCTCGACATCCTGGCCGCCGAGGAGATCCTCAACACCGACCACTACGGCCTGGAAAAGCCCAAGGAACGCATCCTGGAATATCTGGCCGTGCAGAAGCTCGTGGACCGGATCAAGGGCCCCATCCTGTGTCTGGTCGGTCCTCCGGGCGTGGGCAAGACGTCGCTCGCCAAGTCCATCGCCCGGGCCATGGGCCGGGAATTCGTGCGCCTGTCCCTGGGCGGCGTGCGCGACGAGGCCGAGATTCGCGGCCATCGCCGCACCTACGTCGGGGCGCTGCCGGGCAAGATCATCCAGTCGCTCAAGCGGGTCAAATTCAACAACCCGGTCTTTTGCCTCGACGAAGTGGACAAGATGAGCACGGATTTCCGGGGCGATCCGTCCTCGGCCCTGCTCGAAGTCCTCGATCCCGAGCAGAACTACGCCTACAGCGACCACTATCTTGATCTGGACTACGACCTGTCCAAGATCTTCTTCATCACCACGGCCAACTCCCTGCACTCGATCCCGCTGCCGCTCCAGGACCGCATGGAGATCATCCGCATCCCCGGCTACCTGGAAACCGAAAAGGCGCAGATCGGCGGCCGGTTCCTGTTGCCCAAGAACATCGAGCAGCACGGCCTGACTCCGGACAACATCCGGCTCACCGACGAGGCCATGCTGACCATCATCCGCCGCTACACCCGCGAGGCCGGCGTGCGCAACCTTGAACGCGAGATCGCCAGCGTGTGCCGCAAGGCCGCCCGCAAGCTCGTGGAAGGCAAGGAGCCCGAAGGCGGCTTTGTCGTGGACACGGCCGATCTCGAAGGCTACCTCGGCGTGCCCAAGCATCGCCACGGCGAGATGGAACCCGCGCCCAAGGTCGGGCTGTGCACCGGCATGGCCTACACCGAGGTCGGCGGCGAGCTGCTCATGGTCGAAGTGGCCATCATGCCCGGCTCGGGCAAGGTGGAGATCACCGGCAAGCTCGGCGACGTCATGCAGGAGTCGGCCCGGGCGGCCCTGTCCTACCTGCGCTCCCGCTCGGGGCTCTACGGCCTCAAGCCCGATTTCCACAAGGAAATCGACATCCATATCCACGTGCCCGAGGGCGCTATCCCGAAAGACGGCCCGTCGGCCGGCATCACCCTGGCCACCACCATGATCTCGGCGCTGCTCAATCTCCCGGTGCGCAACGACATCGCCATGACCGGCGAGATCACCCTGCGCGGCCGGGTGCTGCCCATCGGCGGCCTGCGCGAGAAGCTCCTCGCCGCCCACCGGGGCCTTATCCGAACGGTCATCATCCCGGCGGAAAACGAAAAGGACTTGAAGGATGTGCCCGAGGCCATCCTCAAGGACATGGAAGTGATCAAGGTCGAAAGCATGGACGAGGTGCTGACCAAGGCCCTGGCCTGCGAGGATCAGGCGCGCCTGTTCTGCGGCCGCGACGCCAATACCGCGCCCCTGTCCGATTCGCTGCTCAAGGAAGAATATCGCCTGGAGCAGCGGCATTAGGAACGGAAGCGATAAGCAACGAGACGAGACGAAAAGAGAAGGGAAGAGTGCCTCCGGCGGCTGGGGGCCTGAG
>JAEZMB010000056.1 GCA_023435825.1 Pseudomonadota bacterium
CTACCGGGCCGGCCGGCGGCCGGCCACGGCCAGGGGGACCACCAGCAGGGACGCCGCCACGGCCACGGCGCAGGCCGTCAGGAAAAGCGGCCCATAGCCGCCGCCGGCCAGGATGGCCGCGCCGGCCACCGGCCCGAACACGTAGGCCGTATCCATCATGAAGAGCATAAGATTGAGGTTGGTCCCGCGCATGGCCGGCGGCGAACAGCCAAACATGACGGCGCTCAAAAGCGGCATGGCCACGCCCAGGCACAGGCCGTAGCCCCCGGCCAGGACCAGCAGCCGGGCCGGCCCCGAGGCGGCGGCAAAGCCGGCCTGGCAGGCGGCCAGACAGACCAGGGCGCAAAAAAGTACGGTCCCCTTGGGCAACCGGTCGAAATACGGCCCGGCCAGGACCCGCACGGCCAGGGACGCGCCCGTGGACACAGTGAAAAAAAGCCCGGGATCGGCCAGCCCCAGGCCCTGGGCAAAGGGCTTGAGGAAAAAAAAGATTAGCGTCGTGCTCAAAAACAGGCACAGGTTGGCCAAAAGCGCCAGCCGCACCGGCGTCAGGGACAATGTCGCCCGCACCATGGCCAGGGACGGCCGCCCCGGACCGGCGTCACCGGCCTGCCCCCGCTGCCGCAGACGCGCCCCAAGCGGCCCGAGCAAGGCCAGGGCCGGCAGGGTCAGCAGGGAAAAGGCGGCGTAGACCCGGTCCTCACGGCCCAACCAGGCCAGCAGCCCTTCGGCCAGGGGCGGCACCACGGCGTAGGGGACAAGCGAGGACAGGGAAAAATAGCCAAAGGCCCGGCCAGCCAGGGCCTTGGGAATGACCTGGGCCAGCAAGGCCGTGACGGCGCTGACCAGAAAAACGAAGGACAGGCCGTGGAAAAGGCGCACGGCCAAAATCCCCCCGATGCCCTGGGCCAGCGGATAGGCGCACAGGGACAGCCCCAGGCCGACCAGGGCGGCCCGGGCCAGGGACAAGGCGTTTGCCGGCGTGATCAGGACACTCAAAAACGGCCGCAGGCAAAAGGCGGCCAAGGGTTCCGCGCCCAAAAGCCAGCCCCGCCAGGCCAGGGGAATCCCCAGCCGGGCCAGATAGGCCTCGAAGCCGTAAAACACGGCGATGTTGGTAAACCCCAGCAGGGCCGCCAAGAGCAGCACCGTGTACTCGTAGGTGAAAAGGCGCTCGGGGCGCGCCGTCTCGGCGTCGGTCATGAGGCCAGCACCTTTTTGAGGGCGTCGGCAAAAGCGACCATGGCCGGCTCCTGAACCAGGGACACCCGAATCCAGTTGGGAAAGCGAAAGCCGGTCATGGTGCGCACCATCACCCCTTGTTGCATGAGCCGGCGATAGAGCAGGGTGTCGGAGACCGGCGTGCGGACCATGATGAAGTTGCCCGCGCCGCTGACGTATTCCAGGCCCAGCTTGTCGAAGACGCCACGAAGGAAGCCGCCCGCCTCCCGCACCATGTGGCGGGTGGCCGCGATATGGCCGGCGTCGTCGGCCAGGGCGGCCGTGGCGGCGAGCTGCCCCAGGCTGTTGACGGAGTAGGCGATGTGGGTGCGCCGCACGATGTCCACCGCTTCCAGGGAGCCGCACAGGTAGCCCACCCGGAAGCCGGCCAGGCCGTACATCTTGGAAAAGGTTCGAAAAACCAACACATTGTCATGGCGGTCCATGACGTCCAGGCCGTCGGGAAACCTCGGATCGTCCAGGTATTCCCGGTAGGCCTCGTCCAGGACCACCAACGCCCGGCCGTTCAGGGCGGTCAGAAACGCTTCCAGGGTCGCCCGGTTCCACCACGAGCCGGTGGGATTGTTGGGGTTGCACACGAAAACGATCTTGGTCTTGTCCGTGACCGCCGCCAGCATGGCCGCCGGGTCCAGGGCATGGCCGACCAGCGGAACCAGCCTCGCCTCGACCCCGGAAAATCCGGCCACCCACTCGTAGACGGCAAAGGTCTTGTCCGCCGTGACGATGGCCTCGCCGGCGGCGCAAAAGGCCCGGATGACCGAACCGATGACCTCGCAGGAGCCGTTGCCGACCAAAAACTGGTCCGGGGATTTGCCGAACCGGGCGGCCAGGGCCTGGCGCAGGTCGTAGGCGTCGCCGCTGGGATAGACGGCGGCCCGCTCGGGCTGGAAGGCGGCGATGGCCTCACGGGCAAGGGGCGGCGGCCCCAGGGCGTTTTCGTTGTTGTTGAGCCGGTGCAGATAGGGCGCGCCGTACTGGCGCATGAGCACCGCGTCGGGCCGGCTGGGCACGTAGCGTTCGAAGCGCCGGACATAGTCCGGGACGCGGTCAAGCAGATTGCTCATGCTGCCAGACGACCATGTCGCTTTGGCCGCCGTGGGGCAGCACGAGTCTGGGGACGAAACCCGCCTGCAGCAGATCGTCGGCCAGGGCGGCCTCCCAGGGACGGGACAGGTCCATATAATAGAGGATGCGGTGGATGCCCTTGTCGCGGATGGCGGCCACGTGGGCGGTCAGGTTGGCGGCCAGGTCCTGGCCGTCGAGAAACGGCCGCAGCTCCGCCAGATCGCCGTGGCGGTCCAGGGCCGCGCCCAGCAGGGATTCGCGCCGAACCCGACCGGCCGGGGCCTCGACCGGCAGGATATCCCGGGGCATGGCCAGCCGGTCGTAGGCCTGGCGCAAAAATTCCTGGAGACTCGGGGCGCACCAGACCGCCGCGCCGATGTCCTCGCGCAGATGGCGAAAGACCACCGGGACCTCGTGCCCGTCGCTGGCCTGGCCGGCGAGCAGGCTGCCCAGAGGCTCGAAATAGCCGGCGGGCAGGTCGGCGGTGGCCCGGAAACTCAGCACAATGACATGGCGGTCCCGGGCCACGGCTTCCAGAAAGCCGTCCGTCAGCAGCCGGGCGATGTCCTCCCGCGCCGGCTGGGGAGTAAACACGTACGGCCCGGAAAAAAGGAGCGCCTGCTCGCTGCACGGTGTCCAGACCAACAGGCCCACGGTCTGCCCGGCCGCGTCCACGGCGACGACAGCGGCCTTCTCGCCCTCGGCGACCTGCGCGACGAATTGCTCCGGCCGTCGGAAACTGCCGGGACACTGCCCGGCCGGATAGGCGGCCATGGCCAGGGCGGCGGCCTGGCACAGGCGGGCCGGGTCGGCCTGCCTGTCCAGCCGATACGGCGGGCGCGCCTCCTCGGGCGGCGTCACGGGCGTCAGTTCGGGGTAGCGCCGGTCCACTTCGGCCACCAGGCGAAAGGCTTCCCCGCCTTGCTGTTCGAGGTGGAAACGGTCGGCCACCTTGCCGGCCAGCAGCAGGCCGATGCCCCGGCCGGGTTCGCCCTCGACGCAGGCCTGGGCCTGGGCGGTGAGGTTGAGGCCGGCCAGGGAAAGGTTGGCCGCCTTGAAGGAGAAGACGGCCCGCAGCCGGGAGGGTCTGGCGTCCATGGCCAGCCCCAGGCCGTCGCCCGCCGGCAGGAGTTCCATGAGGCACAGGCAGAACTCCTCGACCGTCAACTGAAACCGGTAGCTTTCCCGCTGGCCGAAACCGGAACGCTCGGCCAGGGTCCGGGCCACAGCCGCCGCCGGACAGGCGAAAGCGCTGTCCGGCGGAATGTCCATGGCGACGCGCGAGAAGTCGGGCATAGCATCTCCCAGACAAGGTTTCGACGCCGCAACGCGTCTTGCATCCCCTTTATCTGGGCTATTTTTCAGGACTTGGCAATCCGGGAACCCGGCCGCCGCGCGCCGGCATCGCCGTCGGAAGGCCTACTTGGCCTTGCGGTAATGGCCGCCGAAGTAGCCCGACATGCCGCACTCGCCGCCCTTGGATTCCACGTCCACCACCGCCGCGTCGCCCTTGAAGGCAATGGTGAACTTGATGCCGTCGTCCTTGAGGCCGCCCTTGGCCGGCGCGTCGTCGTCCACGCGGCCGCCGCCCTCGTCCATGGGAGTCTCATAGGTCTTGAAATCGCACATCTGGCCGTTGCTCTTGCTTTTGGTCTTGAAGGCGAAGGCGTAGCCCGGCCCGGCCTGGGTGATGGTCATGGTCCCTTCGTAACCCGGCTCGACATAGGTGTAGCGCCCGGCCACGCCCTTGGCCTGGCAGGTCGCGGACAGGGCCAGACTGATGGCGGCGGCGGCCAGGCCGGCCGCCAGATATCCCTTGCTCATGCACATGCTCCTTGGCCTTGGTTTGGGCGCTGCCCGGCCCGCGACGCCGGACGCGTCACGGCCGCAAGCGCCCTGGTTGCGCACATTCCCGCGCGCCGCGCCGGGCCTATTGGCCCTGGCGTTCGACGCCCAGGCGGTAGACAGAATCCTCGCCGGCGTTTTTCACCTCGGTCAGCCGGAACCGGAACCCGGCCAGGGTCCAGACCCGGTCGTCCCCCTTCCTGACGCCCTGGCCCGCCTCGGCTGTCAGCCAGGCGGCCAGCCGGACGGCCACGGGGTTTTGCGCCTTGTTCATGGCGTCGAAGGTCACGCCCGAAAGGCGTCCCTGGGCGTCGAAGTCAAAGGCCAGACTGACCGGCCCCTGGCCCTGGGCGGCGATGACGTCATACTGGATGCGCCGGGGGAGCAGCACCGACGGCCGCTCCTCGGGCAAGGCCCGGCGCAGGGCCGCCTCCAGGTCGCTTCGCCGCGTCTCCCGGCTCAGGGTCAGGTCCTGGCCGCCGACGGACACCGGGAATCCGGCCTCGCCGCCGGCCGCCGAAGCGGCCAGGAGCGACACCAACAGAAAGACCGCAGGAAACAGGCGACTTGCGCGCATGGTAAGGCCCTCGCCGGCTGGAAGTTTCGCCCGCCCGGCCGCCTGGGCGGTCCGGGCCGACGCCGTCGGACAATCCCGCGCAGGCTATGCCAGCCAGCACAATCCGTCTGCCCGGGGATTCCCGGACAGGACAGAGCCGGGACTGTGGCGACGGGACCGGTTAATTCGCCCGGTTCACCAGCCAAAAGACCAGTCCGTACCACAGCGCCAGGGCCGCAAGCGCCGAGAAAACCATTGCCTTGGCTGCGGCGCGAAGGTAATTTTTCACAGGATGTTTCTCGTTTTTTTCTTATTTGTACGCGGCGCTAGGCTGTTGCGACGTGGTCGCGCGCCCCTTCTCGCCGGTCTTTTGCTCTTGCTGGCCCTGGCCGGGGCTCTGTGCGGGCCGGCCCGGGCCGAGACAACGCCGCCCCGAGCCAAGCAGGGCCTCATCGACCTGACCGGCTGGGACCTGGCCGCCCAGGGGCCGGCCCACCTGGACGGCGAATGGGAGTACCATCCGCGCCGGCTGCTCGCCCCGGCCGACTTCCCGGCCGACGCCCCCCGGGACGACGCCGCCGTCTATGTCGTGCCGCACCCCTGGAACCGGGCCCAGGCCGACAACGAAGCCATGGGGACCGACGCCGGCTTCGCCACCCTGCGCCTGCGCCTGAGTCCGCCCCCGGGCCTGGCCCAGCCGGCCCTGGCCCTTTCCACCGTCAACGCGGCCTACCGCCTGTGGATCGACGGCCGGCCCATGGGCGGCAGCGGCACGGTCGGCACGGACGCGGCCACGGAAATCCCGGTGCCGGCCAAGCAGATCGTCCCCTTCCCCGCCACCGGCCGTCCCGTGGACATCGTCCTGCAGGTCTCCAACCACCATGCCCGCGACGGTGGCCTCGTCGCCCCGGTGCTGTTCGGCCCCCAGGCGGCCCTGACCACCGGGTACGACCGGGAGATGGGGCTGGCCATGTTTTTCATCGGCGCGTTCTGCCTCATGGGCCTGCACCACGCCGCCCTATACTGGTTGCGCCCGGCCGATGCCGCGCCGCTGTACTTCTCGCTGTACTGCTTTGCCTGGATGGGCAACTACGCCGCCTCGGACAGCAGCGGCTGGGCGCTGCGCCTGTTTTTTCCCGGCCTCACCGCCCGGTTTCTGGACCCGCTGGCCTTGATCTGTTTTTTTCTCACGATTCCGGTGGGCCACGCCTTTTTCATGGCCCTGTATCCCAGGGAATTTTCCAGACGCGTGCAGGTATTTTGCAACGTGTTGTGCGCCGTGTTCGTGGCCGTGGCCCTTTTCGCCTCGGGCCAGACCCTCAACGCCGCCCTGCCCGTGCACTATCTCGCCTCCAGCCTGCTGATCGTCTACTGCGCCAACTGTCTGCGCCGGGCCTGGCGGCTTGGGCGCGACGAAGCGGGCTTTCTCCTGGCCGGTTTTTGCGTGCTGGGGGTCATCGGGCTCAACGACATGCTCGTCGATCTCAAATACCTGCCGTCGACGTCGCTGTTGCCTGTGGGCATGCTGGTCATGAGCCTGGGCCAGTCCTTTGCCCTGTCCCACCGGTTTTCCCGGGCCTTTGCCGCCGAGGAACGCCTTTCCGCCGCCCTGGAAGACAAGAACCGGCGGCTGGAAACGGCAATGGCCGCGCGCCTGGGGCTGGAACGGAAAATCGTGGCCGTCAGCGAGGAGGAGCGCCGTCGCGTCAGCCTGGAACTCCACGACGGCCTGTGCCAGGGCCTGACCGCCGCCCGTTTGCGTTGCGACGCCCTGTCGTCCGCCCCGGGCGGGGCCGCCATCGACGGCGAGGCCCTGGCCCCGTTGTCCGGCCTGCTCGACGGCCTGGTCGACCAGGCCTATGACCTGTCCCGGGGGCTGTGGCCCCTGGAGCACGACGGCGTCGGCGTGGGGCCGTCGTTTCGGGAAATGATCCGCCGGCAGGCGGCGGCCAGCGCCATCCCCATCGAATTCCATCGGGAAATGCACTGCCCGGCCTGCCGCCATCCCCATCTGGCCCAGCTCTACCGCATCGCCCAGGAAGCCGTGGCCAATGCCGTCAAGCACGCCCGGGCCGGACGCATCCTGGTGTCCCTGGCCTGCCCGGCCGGCCGGGAAGCGATCCTGGCCGTGCGCGACGACGGCTGCGGCCAAGGCCAGGCCAAGGCCTCGGCCGGTGGCCTGGGCCTTGGCATCATGGCCCACCGGGCGCGCGTCATCGGCGGGGAACTGCGCATCGGGGACGCCCCCGGCGGCGGCACGGAAGTGGTCTGCACGGCCCCCTGCCCGGGCGCGGGGCAGGACCATGAGGCCGCGCCTGCCGGGAGTGCGGCGTGAACAGGCCCGCCGAGCGCGGCCCGCGCATCTTCCTGGCCGACGATCATCCGGCCGTGCGCGAAGGGCTTACCCTGCGCCTGCTCCAGGAGGGTTTCGTGGTCTGCGGCGAGGCCGAAAACCGGGCCACGCTGCTGGAGACCATCGACGCCAGTAAGGCCGACATCGCCCTGGTGGACCTGACCCTGTGCGGCGAAAACGGCCTGGACCTCATCGACGAACTGCGCGCCCGGGCCATCCCCGTGCTCGTCTATTCCATGCACGAAGACGCCGAGACCGTGCGCCTGGCCCTTGGCCGGGGAGCGCAAGGCTATGTGGCCAAGCGCGAAACCTCGGTGGAACTGGTGGCCGGCGTGCGCCGCGTCCTGGCCGGGCAGCCCTACTTGAGCCCCCGCGTCGCCGCCGCCCTGGCCGCCTGCCCGCCGCCGCCCGCCGTCCAGGCCGGGGCGCTGAGCGATCGCGAACGCCAAACCCTGGACCTACTGTCCCGGGGCGAAGGCAACGCCGAGATCGCCGCCGCCCTGGGGGTCAGCGTGCGCACCGTGGAAAGCTATTATTCGAGAATCCTGACCAAGCTCGACCTCGACGGCATGAAAGCCCTTCGCAAGTACGCCATCGGCCGCCGCAAGCCGGACTGAGCCGACAAGAGCCCGCCCCAGCCCTGTCCGGGAAATCCCGGACAGACAAACAATCCGACTCCTCGTAGAGGCTCCGTCATTGCCGGCGGCTGCCGGTTCCCGTGCCCAAGGCCCGCGCCTTGGGCCATACGACGTCGGATGGTCGCATGAAACGCCTGTGTGCCGCGATCCTGCTTTTTGCCGCCCTGCTGCCCTGCCCGGCCCTGGCCGGCCCCCAGGACAAGGCTGCGCTGCCGCCGGAGACCCGCAAGGAACTTAACACGTTTTTCAGTCCATTCGCCGCCTCCAACATGGCGGGTTTCGATCAGACCACGCTGACCGACGAGGCCCTGCTCGATTTCGCCGTCTGGTCTTGCATCCTGCGCCCCGACCCGGCCCTCAAACGGACCCGGGGCGGCCAGGACATCATCATCCCGTCCCGCCTCATCGACGACATCACCCAAGGCACTTTCGGCCGGACAATCAAGCAGCACCGCAAAAGCCAATACGTCGAATCCCTGGCCAGCGGCGAAGCCTTCGTGTTCGCCCAGGTGGACAGCCTGCGCCCGGGCAACGACGGCACGTTTCTGGCCGCCGGAACCATTTATTACACCGGGGCCGGGGAAACCATCGATCCCCAGGCCAGCCGGACGCAGTGGAAGCGCGCCGGAGCCGACGTCCGCGTCCAGGGCACGTTTACCGGCGTCCTAAAGCGAAACGACGACCCGCGACGCCGTTGGACGCTGCTCCAATACGCCGTCAAGGACGCGCAATAGCCCTTGCCGAACCCTCATGCACCAGGGACGCGGCAGGCCCGGGGCCGCGACAGGACCAGACACCACAACACCGCAAAGGAGAGTCTCATGGCGCTTCGATCGTTTCTTGCCGCCGTCCTGCTGGTTGTCGCCAGCGCGACCACCTGCTTCGCCTATTCCGAGGAAGTGAAGTGGCTGCGCAATCAGAGCTTTAATTCCTGCCCGAAATATTACGTCTGGCGACTGATCGACAACTATTTCCCCGACGCCCGGTGGGAGTCCGGCTGGTCCGACGAAGGCGACTACGTCGTCAACGTCCGGGGCGGCATGGCCTTCAAGGGGCAGAAGGTCAAGGCGCTGCTCCAATTCACCATCAATCCGCAACGGGGGAAATTCGACTTCAACGCCCTGGAGTTCAACGGCGATCCCCAGCCCAAGGAGATGCGCGTGGAACTCATCAAGGCCATGTGCCAGGACGTGCAATAGCCCTTTGCCCCAGGCCCCGCCGGCCAGCGGCGACAGGCCGGCCGGCGGGTTGCATCGCCGGCCGCGCGGCCGAACCTGGCCGGCCGGACGCCAACCTTTTCACGCTTCGGGAGGAACCATGGCGAACCACAGCAAACAGCGCGACCGGGGACGGACGCCCGGCGCGGCCTGGCCGCGCTTCCTGGCCCTGGCCCTTTGTTTGGCGGCCGGCCTGACGGCCCTGCCCCACCTGTGCCTGGCCAAGGAGGACTATTCGTTTATCGGCATCAAAAAGGCCTCCCAGGTGCCGCAATTCGTCGCCAGCCTGCAAAAGGCCCTGGCGGCCGACGACAAGCAGGCCGTGGCCAAGCTCGTTTCCTATCCCCTCATGGTCTCCCTGGGCGGCCAGGAACTGGAAATCGAGAACCAGGCGGCCCTGGTGCGCCAGTACGACCAGATCTTCACCAAGGCCATCAGAGAGAACATCCTGGCCCAGCCCTTGAACGATATTTTCGTCAACAAGCAGGGCGTGATGGTCGGTTCCGACGGCAAGGTCTGGGCCCTGCCCGAGGGCAACAACCTGCGCATTAGCGTCATCCGCGACCAATAACGCCTGCCCTGCAACACAACGGCAGTCATGTTGCATAAACAGACGATGGAATCACGATGTCGTTTGCCCTGGACTTTCGTTTGAGAAAGCGAATTGCAACAAGGCCCGGCTGTCCCGACGCCGACAAGGACCGGCCGCCGGGCTCCGCCTTCCGCAACAGCCAACCATCCCGAGGGTATCCCATGCGATCCGTCATCCGTCGCGTCCTGGCCGCCGGCCTGCTGGTCCTTTTTGCCAGCCTGCCGGCCCTGGCGAAACAACCCAAAGCCAAGAACATCGACTTCGGCGCCATTGCCTGCGAGGAATTCATCCAGGAAGTGGCCACCTCCGACGAGGATACCATCGCCATCGTCTTCATGTGGCTCGACGGTTACTTAAGCGGCGTGTCCGGCGACACCCGCCTGAACTGGAGCAA
The DNA here is from genome assembly GCA_023435825.1 of Pseudomonadota bacterium. Lineage (GTDB taxonomy): Bacteria > Desulfobacterota > Desulfovibrionia > Desulfovibrionales > Desulfovibrionaceae > Solidesulfovibrio. The sequence continues at coordinate 9,903 of JAEZMB010000056.1, forward strand.
CCTGGAAGGATTTTCCACCAAACTGATGAACGGCTGCGCGAAAAAGCCCAAGGCCAAGGTCCTCGACGTGGCCAAGGCCGTGGGCATCAACTGATGGCGAGGCCATGCGCGGGGGCGCGCGCCCGGGAGTCGGGGTTAACGGCTACTTGCCCGGCGACCAGACGCCCGCGCCCGGGTCCGGGATCGGCAGCACGCCGGCCTGGCGCATTTCGCGGATGGAAATGAAGTTCACCGCCTCCTCGTCATCGTCGTCCGTATCCTTGCCGGCTTTCTTTCGGGCGGCGGCCTTGCGGGCCTGCTCCAGGGCTTCGGCCACCTGGTCGCCGCCCGACTCGGCCGCCTCCTCGAAGGTGGAGTCGTCGAGCATGGTGGTTTCCAGATAAAGCGTCTGGCGGCCCTTGGGGTCGAGGTCCACGGCCACGAGCATGTGTTCGGGCAGCGAGACCAGCGATGTTTCCAGGCCGATCTTGTAGAGCGCCGAGGCGATGAGGCAGCTGCCCTCCACGCAGTTGGCCTGCCGGGTGGCCAGGGCCTCGGCCAGAAGGCGCACGTGCTGCACGCCCACCCCTTCGGGCTTGGCCGAGGGCCGGTTGATGGACGAGTAGCGGATGCCGCGCCGCCGCAAGGCCTGCCACACGGCCTTCACCTGCTTGCGCACGCCCCGGGCGTCGGCCTGATAGCCCGTAAACGACGACACCTCGCCCGTTCCCAGGGCCTCCCGCAGGATCTGCTGCACCACCGGATGGTTCTCGTTGACGTAGGCGGCATAGAGCCAGTCGGTGTCGTAGTATTCGTCGTCATCGTCAAAACTGTGCACGCAGTCGTTGACCGAGGCGATGACCACCCGGGCCGTGCGCTCGCCCTGGGCCACGCCGTCCAGCCACAACCGGACCGTCATGGTCGAGGGGATGGGCTGGTGGTTGAGCAGGATGGCGTCGGCGTAACTCAGGAAGGGATAGACCATGTATTTCTTGCCCTTGCGGGCCAGGGTCACCTCCGCCCGCCCGGGGTTGACCAGGGGCGAGGAGGAGACCAGCTCCACCACGGCCTTGGCCCCGGCCCTGGGCGCGACCACCGAGACGCCAAACAGGCCGTTGGGGTCGCCAAGCTCGTCGTCGTTATGCTGCATGTCCAGCTTCATCTTGGCGATGTTGAGCATCAGCGACGGATAGAGCACGCCGTTCAGGCCGACCTTGGCGAATTCCCACGAAGGCGACGGCCCGGCCAGGGCAGCCGGGGCCAACAGTCCGGCCAAAAGCAGGGCAACCAGGACGCGGCACAGGGCGGCCCTGGCCCAAGCGGCGCGAAACCACGTTCCCCGGACGCAAAAAAATGGGCGAATCATGCCGCCGCCCTCCCCTTTTTTGTCGTTGTCTACTTCCGGCTTCCTGTTCGCCGCCAAACGACGCGACGAACCATCCCCCAGGACTCTATATTCCTGGAGCCCACCGGTCGTCATCATGTTCAGGAGGCGTTGCGGCAAAGGGCCGCGGCTCGGGGGGATTGGACTGCCCGAGCAGCAGCCCCGGGTTGTCGGCGGCCTTGCCATGTCCGGGGCATGGCCCGCGCCGCTGGCGGCCATGTCGCCCAACTCCTCCTTGCGGACGTCGTAGACCAGAGGCAACGTCTGGAACCGCCCCTGGTCCAGGGGCGTAAGAAACGAGCACACGTTCTTGCCGCCCAGGGCCTGGACCCTGGGATCGCGGGTCTCGGTCACGCCGACGGTTTCCACAACAGCCCCCTGGCCGGGGCCGATCTCGACCCGGCAGGCGGCCTCGCCGATGGCCAGAGGCTGGTCCTGGGGCGTGAGAAAAGAGGGGGCAAAAACGTCGCTATAGGGGCGCATGGCCAGGCCATGGAAGGACGTGGACCCCAGATGGTCGCATTTTCATGGCAGCTGCGCCAATCGGCCGAGCCGGCAAAGGCGGCGGGCTGGGCCTTGGCCCCCGGCAGGCCGCGAGCCATTGATGCGGCAGGGCCGGGGATGGAGCACGCCCCCCCTGGCGAACCAGGCAGGGCCGGCGGCGGCGTTACGG
>JAEZMB010000094.1 GCA_023435825.1 Pseudomonadota bacterium
ATTCCGAACTCGGAAGTTAAGCCCTCCTTCGCCGATGATACTGCATATTCTTGTGTGGGAAAGTAGGTCGCCGCCAGGGCTACTTTTCAAAAGCCCCCGAATCGAAAGATTCGGGGGCTTTTTTTTGCCTTGGAGCCGGGGGCAGGACCGTGGTTGGGGACTGCTTCGGGCTGAGGCCGGACAGGGGGGAGGCGTGCCGCCTGCCGCCAGACAGGGCGAACTGGACTGGAACAGGCGAGACCGATTTGCCCGGCCGCTAAGCCGGAACCGCCGGGCCGCGCCAAACGCGCTTCCCGGGCTGCCTGTCCCGTGCACCTTGTCGGCGCTGCCCCCTCGCCTTTGCAGGGTAAAAAGCCAGGTGCTTGTGCGGGCTGGCGGCACGCCTGCTGCCAGGACGCAGCCGACGGATGCTCCCGCAACGCGTCCTTTCCGCATATCTCTTGTCACTTGGCGATGCTGCGCCATGGACCTCTCGCGCTTCTACATACTGTTGACGGCCTGAAACCTGCCACGGTGGGCGGCATACGCGCAGGGTTCATTGAAATTGACGGCCAATGACGGACCTGGCGACGGACAGGCGAATTCAGCTGGCGGTAAGGTTTTGTTGACCGGCCGACAAGGGCTTGACCTTCTTGACGACACTGGGGCTGCCCGGCATTGCAGAAGATGCTGCCGTGCTACGGAGGGCTCATGGAACTCATTGCGAACATGCTGAACGCTGTCCCCGATCTGCGGTGTGAAGAAGCCGTGGCCGCCTGGGCGGAGCTGGAAGCGCGCCATATCGCCGCGTTCGATTTCAATCCCGCCCGCATGGAGAGCGTTGCCTCGATTTCCCCGGGGGACGACATAAACGCCTCGTTGGGGCTGGACCCCGTGCTCCTCAACCGCTTCGTCCTGGGCCTGCTGGCGGCGGACTGGGCCTGCTACCCTGATCCGGCCAACCGCGAAACCTACCCGCACCTGCATCACGCGGTCGCGGTCTTTCCCAAAGGTTTTCGCCTGTGGACGGCAAGCGCGGGCGACCGCGTCCTTCCCATCGGCTACTCTGCCTTTCATCCCATTTCACCGGCCACCTTCGCCATCCTACGCGACGCGCCGCAAACCATCACGAGCCGTTGCCAGATCACGCCGCAACCCCAGGAGCCATCCGGCGAACAGTATTGCTATCTCTACAACATCGGCATCCTGCCCCGGTTCCATCGCACCGAGGCGAGCAAGGCGCTCATGCGGGCCTTCCGGGAGGATGTGGCCGCCACGGCGCATCGCGGGCTGGCCGCCATTGTCGTTTCGCCCGACGGCAAGCGGGTCATCGAACGATTCGGGCTGCGCCCATCAGGCGTCATCACCCATGATGGGCACGAAGAACAGGCGTACGTGAGCGACCTGTAAACCCGTGCTTGGGCGCACTTCCCGCCTGCGCGCATTGACAGCCGCCGCCCCCGGGTATAGCCGGCTCTCAAACATTCCCCCGGCGCATGCGCGGAGTTCCCATGCTTGGCATTCACGATTTATGGCTTTTCATCGTCTCGGGCATCCTGTTCAACATGGCTCCCGGCCCGGACGTCATCTATGTCGTCAGCCGCAGCGCCGGTCAGGGGGCCAAGGCCGGCATGATCGCGGCCCTTGGCATCGGGGCCGGCTGTTGCGTGCACATCCTGGCCGCCGCCGTGGGCCTGTCGGCCGTGCTGGCCGCCTCGGCCACGGCCTTTTCCGTGATCAAACTCGTGGGCGCGGCCTACCTTGTGTACACTGGCGTCCGCATGATCCTTGGCGCGCGAAAAAAAGAGGCGTCCGAGGACACTCCCCAGACGCCCGAAATCCGGCATCGCGGCATTTTCGTTCAGGGATTTCTCACCAACGCGCTCAACCCCAAGGTGGCGCTTTTTTTCCTGGCCTTCCTGCCCCAGTTCATCGATCCGGCCGCGCCGCAAAAGGCCCTGGCCTTTGCCGTATTGGGTTGCATCCTCAACTGCACCGGCACGACCTGGAATTTGCTTCTGGCTTGGTCCACGGCCCGCGTCGCCGGAGGCCTGGGCCGCGCCCGGCGGCTTGGCCCCTACCTCACCCAGGGCGCCGGGGCCTTGTTCGTGGCCTTTGGCGTCAAGCTGGCCTTGTCCGAACAATCCTGAATTCCGCTTTCCTACCCCGCCAAATCGGGCTTCCTGCCCTATCCCGCCCTCGTGCCGTTTGATGCCTTCTACGCGTTGGCGGTCGGATTTTTCGTCGCGCCCGACGTCGAACCGAGCTTGAGCCGGCGTCCCGTGGCCCGCCTGTACGCCCATTCCAGGCCGAACGAGAAGGGGAAGAGGCCGAGCATGGTCCAGAAGGCTGGCCTGGAGTGGGCGTACATGTTGGAGCCAAGCACGCCCAAAAGCGACAAGCACAAGGCGACGGACAGCCAGATGAGCGCCGGCCGGCCGCCGGTGGCGGCGCGAAGGCGCAGGTGGGAACAGGCCACGGCGGCGTAGATGAACAAAAACGCACCGCTGCCCATCATGGCCACGCTCGCCAGATCAAAAAACAACACGAAAACCAGCACCAGCCCGGCGGTCAGAAACAGCCCTTCAGGCGCGCCCTTCCAGGCCGTCCGGTCGAAGGCGGCCGGCAGTTCGCCGTCCTTGGCGATCATCCAGCAGACATTGGCCGCGCCGTAGAGAGTGGCGTTTAACGCCGCTGCCGTGGCAAAAAGCGCGCCCACGGCGATGACGCTGAAACCGGCCTTGCCCATGAACGTGCCGGCGGCCTAGGACAGGGCGTAGTCGCTGGCCGCGTCGATGCGGGGCAAGGGCAGATGCCCAAGCACGGCAAAGGCGACGCCAAGATAGACCACGATGACCGAACACACCGACAGATAGAGCGCCCTGGGCAGGGTACGCGGCGGATCGGCCATGTCGCCGGCGGCGTTGGCGACCAGACCGAAGCCTTCGTAGGCGATAAAGAGCATCCCGCCGCCAAAGGCAATGCCCGAGGGCTCGGCCCAGCCGGCCCTGGACAACCCCTGCCAGTCGGCGGTGGCGCAGCCCCAGACCGCGAAGACCGACAGCACGGCCAGATTCACGGCCACGGTCAACAGTTCCGAGCGTCCGACCCAGGTCGCGCCAAAGACGTTGACCAGCGTAAAGAGCAGCACCGCGCCGGCGGCAGCGGCCTTGGGCAGCCAGAGCGGGTGCTCGTGGGGGAAAAAGGTCATGAGGTAGCCGGCGAAACCGGCGGCGTACATGGCCAGGGCAATGACGTAGCCGATCCACATGTAGATGTTGAGTCCGCCGCTGACCACGCCGTCGCCGAGGCCCCGCACCAGGAATTCCACCGCGCCGCCCTTGGTGGGGTAGTGCGCGCCGAGTTTGGCGTAGTTGTAGGAGGTGGCCAGGGCGACCAGTCCGCCAGCCAGGAAGGAGAGCCACAGGGCCGAGCCGGCCACATGGGCGGCCGAGCCGAAGATGGCGTAGACCCCGCCGCCGACCATGCCGCCGATGCCGATGGCCACGGCCGAGGCCAGGCCCATCTGTTTGGCAGCGGCAGAAGCGGCGGGAGCGGCATTGGCGGAAGGGGAGGATGCGGGCGGCATGTGAGGCTCCGGGTGAGGATGTTGAGGCCTTGGGCTGGACCGCGGCTGGACACGTCGCTCACGTCCAGGCGGACCACCCCGCCAAGCATGTCGCGTGGTGGCCGATCGCGTTGTCTTGCGGCCTGGCACGGCCAGTGCGCGAGAGAATCCGAGCCGGCCTTTTATAGGGCCGGTGGCTGCTCCCGGGGACTGCTGTGGCTGTTGGTGTGCCGGAAGTCAATCACAGGGAACGCCTCAGCCTCTTGGGCTCGCGGTTGTTGCTGCCAGCGCCGGGCGGCTGCTGTTTCCCACGCGATGTATTGATTTCAGGCGTCTTTCATCTGCCAGACGGGTGGCTTGTCATTGCCTCTTGAAATGAAGTCCAAGGGAATATTGTTCTTTTTTCTTGTGATTCGTCTTCTGAGCGTGATACTGTTGCAGCAAATTTCGAGGCAGATATGAATCAATGGCTGTCGATAGGACTGGTTGCCGTTATCGCCAATTCTGCAATTTTGGCGTTTACGTTATTTTTCCTTGATGCAAATTATCGGAAAAAATATCTACTGGCTTGGGCCATGGCTTTTAGCGGCTTTGCCGCGCGTGGTGTGTGCATTCTTGTGAATGTCAATTTCGGAGGAACCGTCAAGCTTTTGCTGGCAATGGAACAGTTTTTGATCATTGGCTGCGCGTTGCTGTTGCTGTCCGGAGCCTGCCAGTTTTTGGAACGTCGGTTGCCCAAGTCGATTCTTATTGCCGCGACAGTCGTCAGCTGCTGGGTTGCCGTTTCCGTGGCTGCCGGTTTCGATCCGGCCTTCGTCTATGCGCCAAGCTACGCCCTGCTCGGCACGATGTTCATCCTGTTCGGGGTGCTCTTTCTCCGCCAGCCAAGAAAATTCGGCACGGTCGGGCGGATCATCGCCGGCTCGGCCTTGGTGGTCTGGGGACTGCATCAATACGATTATCCTTTCTTGCGGCATATCCCCTGGATTGCCCCTTGGGGATTTCTGTTCGGTTCGGTCTTGGCGCTGTTCGTGGCCGTTGGCGTCATCATCATGTTCTTTGAAAAGCTTCAGGCGCGCTATAGTGAGCATGAAACCCGCTATGCATCCATTCTGCGTTCGTCCATGGACGGGTTCTGGCTGGTGGGCGGCGATGGACATCTGCTCGAAGTCAACGACGTGTATTGCCGGATGAGCGGGTATAGCCGTGATGAACTGCTGACCATGAGGATTCCGGAACTGGACGACAACCAAACCCCGGCGGAAATCGAACGCCACATGGAGCACATACGGGAACGAGGCGAGGACAGGTTCGAGACCCGCCACCGCCGCAAGGACGGTTCGGTGTTCGACGCGGAGGTCAGCATTCAGTTCCAACACGCGGGCGGAGGGCTTTTCGTCAATTTCGTGCGCGACATCACGGAGCGCAAACAATCGGAAACAGCGTTGCGCAAGTCGGAATTGACCTTGCGGACCTTGAAAAACAGCATTCCCGACCCCGTCTGGCTCAAGGACGCCGATGGCCTCTATATGTACTGCAACGACGCCTTCGAACGCTTCATCGGAGCCCGCGAGGCCGAGATCGTCGGCCGCAGCGACTATGATTTTTTTGACCGGGAACTGGCGGAGGCCTTTCTCTACAATGACCGCATGACCATCGAGGCCGATGGCCCGCGAGTCAATGAAGAATGGCTGACTTTCGCCGAGGACGGTTATCGCGGACTCTTCGAGACCATCAAAACGCCCATGCGCGACTCTCACGGCCATTTGATCGGGGTTTTGGGCATTGCCCGCGATATCACCCAGCGCCAGCGCAATGAGGAAGCGCTGCGGGAGCGGGAAATATTTCTTCAGGAAATACAGCGAATAGCGATGATCGGCGGGTGGAAGGCCGATGTTGAAACCGATTACTTGTTCTGGAGCGACGAGGTCAACAGGATTGTCGAGGCCCCGCTCGACTACAAGCCCGGTCTGACCGAGGGGATGCGTTTTTATGCCCCTGAATACCTGCCAAAAATTCATGCCATGTTGTTGTCCGTCATGGGCGGCAACACCAATATGGAAGTCGAGTGCGAGTTGGTGACCAGGCGTGGCCAAAGGAAGTGGGTGCATCTCCGGGCGTCGGGCATGGTCGAGGCGGCGGGGAAATCCTCCGTCATGGGCACCATCCAGGACATCGACAGCCAGAAAAAAGCCCAGCTGGAGTTGATGCAGGCCACAGCCCGGGCGGAATCGGCCAACAAGGCCAAGTCGGAATTCCTGGCCAACATGAGCCACGAGATACGCACGCCCCTCAACGGCATTCTCGGCATGTTGCAACTCATCGAGAGCACAAGCCCGGATGCCGAACAGGGGCAGTACGCGGCCATGGCCATCACGGCCGTCAAGCGGCTGACGCGGCTGTTAAGCGACATCCTGGACCTCTCCAAAATCGAGGTCGGGAAACTGCCGATTGTCAACGGCCCCTTCGATGTCTGGAGCCTGCGGGACGACATTGTCGATCTGCTGCATCTTGGCGTGAAGGACAAAGGGCTGGAGCTGGTCTTTGACATCGCCCCGGACATGCCCCGCACCCTTTTCGGGGATGCCTTGCGGGTGCGGCAGATCCTGTTCAACCTTGTGGGCAACGCCATCAAGTTCACCGAAACCGGGTCCGTGCATGTCACGATGTCGCGGTTGCCTTATTGCCGTGCGGGACATGCCTGCGTGCTGTTCGAGGTCGCCGACACCGGGATCGGCATTGCCGACGACATGCTGGGGCTGGTTTTCGAGCCGTTCACCCAGGCCGAAGGCGCGTATTCCCGGCGGTTCCAGGGGGCGGGACTGGGGTTGGCCATTGTGCGCAAGATCGTGCGCATGTTGGACGGCGAAGTGGCCATAGACAGCGAGGCGGGCGTGGGGACGACGATCTATTGCGTGTTGCCCTTGCAGCTTGTGGACGACTCGCCCGTGGCCTGTCAGGCGGCGGAGAGCGCCGGGCCGCCGCGCCATGGGGAGTTGACGATTCTTTTTGCCGACGATGACGCCGCGAGCCTTTTTGCCGGCAAGAGAATGCTCGAAAAGCTGGGCTACACGGTGGTCACGGCCCGCAACGGCCAGGAAGCCCTTGCGGCGCTGTGCGGGCGGGCGTTCGACCTCGTGCTCATGGACGTGCAGATGCCGGTTCTGGACGGGGTGTCCGCGACGCGGGAAATCCGGCAGGGCCGGGCGGGCGTCCAGCACGCCCATGTCCCGATATTGGCCGTCACGGCCTACGCCATGGCCGGCGACCGCGAAAAGATGCTGGGTTCGGGCATGGACGGCTACGTCGCCAAGCCCATGCAGTTCGAGGAGCTGCGGGCTGCCATTGATACCGTGCTTGGTAAGGCGGGGCAGGGCGATCCCGAGGGGATGCGTCCGCGTCTTTGAATGGACCGCGATACGGGCAAAATTTCGAGGACAGACGAGCCGTTGTTCGGAAGGCGCGGAGAGCGCGGGGAAAACAAAAAGCCGCCCATTTCTGGACGGCTTTTTGAAATATCTGGCGGAGAGGGAGGGATTTGAACCCTCGAACAGGGTTTAAGCCCCGTTACCCGCTTAGCAGGCGAGCGCCTTCGGCCAACTCGGCCACCTCTCCGCAAAACGGTGAGGTAAACGTTTGCCCGCTCGCGGTCAAGGAAAAAAACTGCTTTTCCCCAAGCCTTTGACCTCATACGCTCTTTACAGGGGGCCGGGCAGGCGCATATGCTCCCCTTTCGCATTAACGAGCCCCCTCAAAAGGAGTCCAGGGCATGAAAAAGTTCGCGCGTATGGAGCGCCTCCCCCCATACGTCTTCGCCACCGTCAACGAGCTGAAAATGCAGATGCGGCGGCGAAACGAGGACGTCATCGACCTGGGCATGGGCAACCCCGACCTGCCCACGCCCCCCCATATCGTCGAAAAGCTCGTCGAGGCCGCCCAGAAGGCCGTGAACCACCGCTACTCGGCATCGCGCGGCATCAAGGGCCTGCGAAACGCCGTCTCGGGCTGGTACAAGCGCCGCTTCGACGTCGACATCGACCCCGAAACCGAAGCCGTGGTCACCATGGGGGCCAAGGAAGGCCTGGCCCACCTGGCGCTCGTCATGCTCTCGCCCGGCGACGTGGTCTTCGCCACCGACCCGGCCTATCCGATCCATCCGTACTCCTGCATCATCGCCGGAGCCGACGTGCGGCGCATCCCCATCAGCAGCGACCGGGACTTCTTCGAGGACTTGCTGGCCGCCACGCGCCAGACCTGGCCCCAGCCCAAGCTGCTCATCATTTCCTATCCGCACAACCCGACAACGGTCACGGCCGACGTGCCGTTTTTCGAGCGCATCGTCGAATTCTGCAAAGAACACGACATGATGGTCATCCACGACTTCGCCTACGCCGACTTCGGCTTCGACGGCTACCAGCCGCCGAGCTTTTTGCAGGCCAAGGGCGCCAAGGACGTGGGCGTGGAGTTCTTCTCCCTGACCAAGAGCTATTCCATGGCCGGCTGGCGCGTCGGGTTTTGCTGCGGCAACCCCGAGATGGTCCACGCGCTGACCCGCATCAAGAGCTATCTCGACTACGGCATCTTCCAGCCCATCCAGATCGCCGCCACCGTGGCCCTCAATGGCCCCCAGGAGTGCGTGCGCGAGATCATGGACGTCCACCAGGAGCGCCGCGACGCGCTCATCGACGGTCTGGCCCGGGCCGGCTGGGAAGTGCCCGCGCCGAGGTCCACCATGTTCGTGTGGGCCAAGATCCCCGAGCCCTTCCAGCACCTCAAGTCCGTGGAATTCTCCAAGCTGCTGCTGCGCGAGGGCGGCGTGGCCGTTTCGCCGGGCCTGGGATTCGGGCACTTCGGCGACAACTACGTGCGGTTTGCCCTGGTCGAAAACCGCCACCGCATCAACCAGGCCGTTCGCGGCATAAAAAAGGCGCTTTCCGGATGAACAACGCTGCCGTAGCCCCTGTTCGCATCGGATTGGCCGGACTCGGCACTGTCGGGTCCGGCCTGGTGGCCGTGCTGGAGAAGAACGCCGACTGGATCGAGGCGCGCCTGGGTCGGTCGGTTGCCGTCAAGACCGTGCTCGTGCGCGACCTGGCCAAGCCCCGGGCCGTGACCCTTGGCCCTGAGGTCACGATCACCACCGACGCCGACGCCCTGGTCGCCGACCCGGACATCGACATCGTGGTGGAGCTCATGGGCGGCATCGACGCCGCTTTCGGGCTCATCGCCAAGGCGCTCAATGCCGGCAAGCATGTGGTCACGGCCAACAAGGCCCTGCTCGCCAAGCGCGGGCCGGAGCTTTTCGCCCTGGCCGCCGAAAAGGGGCTTGGCCTCTACTACGAGGCCAGCTGCGCCGGAGCCGTGCCCATTGTCGAGACCCTGCGCTCGTCCCTGGCCGGCAACCGCATCCAGAGCATCATTGGCATCTTAAACGGCACGGCCAACTACATTCTCTCCAGCATGAGCGAGAAGGGCCTGCCCTTTGCCGACGCCCTGGCCAAGGCCCAGGAGCTTGGCTACGCCGAGGCCGATCCGACGCTGGACATCCAGGGCTATGACGCCGCCCACAAGCTCATTGTGCTCATCCGGCTGGCCTACGGGTGCAATCTGCCCCTGGAGAAGCTGCCGGTCGAGGGCATCACCGTGGTCACCCCCGAGGACATTCGGTTTGCCCGGGAGTTCGGCTACGCCATCAAGCTCATCGGCCAGGTGCGCGACTGCGACGGCAAGCTTGCCGCCGGGGTCTGGCCCATGCTCGTGCATGAGGATTTCCTGCTGGCCAGCGTCAGGGGCGCGTTCAATGCCGTGCGGGTGGAAGGCAACGCCTCCGGCCCCATCATGCTCCACGGCAAGGGAGCCGGCGACCTGCCCACGGCCAGCGCCGTGGTGGCCGACATCCTGGCCCTGGCCCGGGACGGCATGATCCCCAACAACACGGGCTTTCGCACCGAGCCTTTGCCCGAGGCCGAGCTGGTCGCTTCCGACGACTTCGTCACCCCGCACTACATCCATTTCACGGTCAAGGATCAGGCCGGGGTCATGGCCGCCATCTCCAAGTCCATGGGCGAGCATGGCGTGTCCATCCGTCAGGCCGTGCAGAAGGGCGAACCCGAGGACGGCTACGTGTCCATCGTGTTCTTGACCCACGAGGCCCCCAATCGGGCCATCGACGCCGTGCTGGCCGACACCGGGTCCATGCCCTTCATCAAACCCGGCACGGTCCATTTCCGGGTGCTGTAGGTCCCCCGTTAAAAGTTTTTGAAGAGAGTCCAGAGAGAAACTTTTTCCAAAAAGTTTCTCTCTGGCCGCCGGAGGCATCTTCCCTCATGTCCACTTCCTCTCCTTCATCCTCTCCGTCCCCCTTGCCCCGCAAACTCGTGTTCCTCATCGCCGACGGCATGGGCGATCTGCCCGTGGATTCCCTGGGCGGGCGCACGCCCATGGAGGCGGCGGCCACGCCGGTCATGGACCGGCTGGCCCGCGAGGGGATGGTGGGGCTTTGCCGCACCGTGCCCCAGGGCATGGCCCCGGGGTCGGATGTGGCCAACATGTCGCTTCTGGGCTTTGATCCGGCCCAAAATCACACCGGCCGAGGCCCCATCGAGGCGGCGGCCATGGGGTTGCCGGTCGCCCCGGACGACGTGGTTTTCCGGCTCAACACCGTCACGGTGAGCCAGTTCGCCGAGGCCGGGCTCATGCGCGACTACAGCGCCGGCCATATCGCCACCCAGGCGTCCACGGCCCTGGTCGAGAAGCTGGCCGCGACCTGCCTGCCGGAGGGCTACGAGCTTCATGCCGGCGTGCAGTACCGCCACATCCTGGTGGCCAAGGGCGCGGCCGGCCGGGAGGAGGCGGGCGTTTACGTGCGCCCGCCCCACGACATCACCGACCAGCCCATCGCCCCGGACCTGGCCGAACTGCGCCGTGCTCCGGCGCTTTTCGATTTCGCGGCCAAGGCGGCGGCCGTGCTGGCCGGGCCGGACAATCCGACCAAGGCCAACGCCGTGTGGCCCTGGGGCCAGGGGAGGGCGCTGACCTTGCCCGATTTCGCCGCGACCTTTGGTCTGCGCGGGGCGGTGGTCTCGGCCGTGGATCTGGTCAAGGGCCTGGGCCGGGCGGCCGGCATGGCCGTTCTCGACGTGCCCGGGGCCACGGGGCTTCTCGACACCAACTACGAAGGCAAGGTGGCGGCGGCGTTGGCGTTTTTAAAGGACGGCGATTTTGTCTTCGTTCATGTCGAGGCCCCGGACGAGTGCGGCCACGGCGGCGACGCCGCCGGCAAGACCGAGGCCGTGGCCCGGTTCGACGCCCGCATTGTCGCGCCCATGGTCGAGGCCCTGGGCGACGACGCGGCCTTCGTCATTGCCTGCGACCACTTGACGCCTATCGCTATTCGCACCCATGCCGCCGATCCCGTACCTTTTCTTTTCTGGCAGCCGGGCGTAATACCCTCCGGCGCGGCGGGTTTTAGCGAGGCGCAGGCCGCGGGGACCGGGCTGGCCGTGGACGCGGGGCACGAGTTGCTGCGCCGGGCCATGGACTGGACCCGTTCCTGACGCGCCAGAATTTTCGGGCGCAGTTCGCCAAAAAAACGTTGCGACACGCTGGCGACGCCTGATCGCCGGGCGAGACACGCGATAACGAGACGCCATGGCCCTGATTCTCAAGCCTGAAGAATTTCCCCAGCCCGACTCGCGGCTGGCGCTCACCGTCTCCTACGGCGAGGTGGACCAGATGGGCTATGCCTATTACGGGCACTATCCCCACTGGTTCGAGCGCGGGCGCGGGCACTTCATCCGCGTGCGCGGCATGAGCTACGGCGAGGTCGAGGCGCGCGGCGTGTGGCTGCCGGTGCGCGACCTGGCCGTGCGCTATCTGCGCCCGGCCCGCTATGATGATACGATTACCGTGCGCACGGCCGTCAGCGAATGGGGCCGGGCCTCGGTGACCTTTGCCTACCAGATTTTCGGGCCGCCGCAGGACGCCACGCTTCTGGCCGTGGGCGAAACCCTCCACGCCTGTACCTCGCCGCAAGGCCGGCCCATACCCGTGCCGTCCTGGCTGCGCGAGCTGTTCACCGTCTAACCCTCCCGCCTTTTTCGCGGCATTTCCCTCATGTTTATTGATATCCACACCCACGCCTATCATCCCAAGATCGCGGACAAGGTCCTGGCCCAGCTCGAAGGGCACTACGGCATCCCCCCCGTCGGCACCGGCCAGATCGACGACCTCCTTACGCGCGCGACCAAGGCGGGCCTGGACAAAGTCGTGGTCCACAACGCGGCCACGGCCCCGGCCCAGGTGGTTCCGGCCAACAACTGGGCCATCGCCATCCATCGCGAACACAAGCGCGTCATCAGCTTCGGCACGCTGCACCCGGACTACCCGGATTTCGAGCGCGAACTGGACCGGCTGTGGCGAAACGGCATCAAGGGCATCAAGTTCCACGCCGACTTCCAGGGCTTCCGCCTGGACGACCGCAAGCTGTGGCCCATCTTCGAGGCGCTGTCCGGCCGGTTCGTGGTCATGCTCCACGTGGGCGACCGTCTGCCGCCCGAGGAGAACAACTCCTGCCCGGCCAAGGTGGCGGCCATCCTGCGCGATTTCCCCCAGCTGACCGTCATCGCGGCCCACATGGGCGGCTATCTCCACTGGCAATACGCCGTGGAGCATCTGGTCGGAAAAAATGTCTACATTGACACTTCCAGCACCCTGGCCTTTATCGACGACGCCACCTTGCGCCGCATTTTTGACGGCCATCCCCGGGAGCAAATCCTTTTTGGCAGTGATTACCCGCTGTTCGATCCCGGCGAGGAAATTGCGCGCCTGCGCCGCCGGTTGTCTCTTCGAGACGCGGAACTGGAAGAGATATTGAGCGGAGCTTCCGCACTATTTCGGTCATCAAAATGAGTATTGACACCTGAGCGAACCTCATGCTGGAACATCTTTGTCGGGCTAGTGATATTGCTTTTCAGCTGCCGCCCGGCCAAGGAGTTTCGATCCATGAGTATTCGCGCCCGGATTCTCGCCTCCGTCGCTGTCCTTTTTCTCGTCGCGCTGGGCATGTTCGCGGCCACCTGGTCCATCACCAGCGAACAACGCTCCGACGGTCTCGTCATCAATCTGGCCGGCCGGCAACGGATGCAGGTCCAGAGAATCGCCAAGGACGTCCTGGCCTTGGCCCACCAAGCCAAGAACGGCGGCGCTCCGGCCGGCCTGGCCGACGATATCCGCAAGCGGCTATCCGCCCTGGAATCGACCCAAGGGCTGCTGGCCCGGGGCGGGGTATACGAAAACGGCAAGAAATTCACCATTGACCCGTCCAGCCGTGAGGCCGCAGCACTCCTCGACGAGGCCGGCCGGCTGATCAAACCCTTTGGCGTCGAGGTCGAAGCCATCCTGGCCAAGACCGACGCCGTTTCGCCCGAACGCTTGCTGGCCGCTTCGGAAGCCATGGTCGTGGCCCAGGACAAGGCCGTGGCCCGGCTACAGACCGAGACCGAGGACGACGTGTCCACGCTCATGACCATTCAGGCCGTGGGCATGGGGCTTTGCGCCGTGGTGTGTCTGGCGGTGCTTTGCATGTTCCGCTCTGCGGTCGGCTTGCCTCTTGGTCGGCTGCGCGACTATGCCGAAGCCGTGGCCGGCGGCGACCTCAAGGCCGTGGCCTTGGGCGCCTATCCGCCGGAGCTGGCCGTGCTGCGCGACGCCCTGGCCCGCATGGTCGGGTCGTTGCAGGCAAGCCTTGGTTCGGTGGAGACCAAAAGCCGCGAAGCCGAGAGCCACGCCGCCGAGGCCGAACACGCCTTGAAGGCGGCCAAGGAACAGGAAGCCCGCACCGCCGAACTGCTGGCGCGCCTGGGCGACGGCGCGGCCAAGGCGCGCGGCATCTCCGAAAGCGTCATGGACCACGCGGCCGGGCTGCTTTCACGCATTGAGCAGGTGGGGCAAGGCGCGGCCCAGCAACGCGACCGCATGATGGACACGGCCGCGGCCATGGAAGAAATGAACGCCACCGTGCTGGAAGTGGCCCGCAATGCCTCCAGCGCCGCCGTGAGCGCCGCCGACGCCAAGGACAAGGCCGTCACCGGCGCGGCCGGGGTGCGCTCGGCCGTCAATTCCATCGAAGGCATCCGCCGGCGCATCCTCGACCTCAAGGAATCCATGACGCGCCTTGGCCAGCAGGCCGACAGCATCGGCCACATCATGAACGTCATTTCCGACATTGCCGACCAGACCAACCTGCTGGCGCTCAACGCCGCCATCGAGGCGGCCCGGGCCGGCGACGCCGGACGCGGCTTCGCCGTGGTGGCCGACGAGGTCCGCAAGCTGGCCGAGAAAACCATGACCGCCACCAAGGAAGTCGGCGAGGCCGTGGTGTCCATCCAGGGACAGGCGAGGGAGAACATCGCCGCCGTGGAATCCGCCGCCTCCGGCATTGAGGACAGCACCCGGGCGGCTGCCGATTCCGGCCGCTTCATGGACGCCATCGTCGGCATCGTCGAGGCCACCGCCGCCCAGGTGGAATCCATCGCCACCGCTTCCGAAGAGCAGTCCGCCACCTCCGAGGAAATCAATCGGGCCGTGGAGGAGGTCAACGGCATCGCCCGCGACACGGCCGAGGACGCCGCCGCCACCGCTCAGGCCCTGCACGCCTTGACCGAACTGGCCAACGACCTCGACGCCGCCATCCGCCAGATGACCGGCGAGGCCGGCGCGTCCCGTCCGGCCCTGGCCGCCGCCCGTCCGGCCGCCAAGGCCCTCGCGCCGTCGCGCCCGGCCGTCTCCCGCGCCCTGCCGCCGTCGCGGCCGGCCCCGGCCAAACCCAAAGCCCTGCCATCGGCCAGGCCGTCTGCCGTGAGGCCCGCCCCGGCTCCCAAGCCGGCGGCCATCCCCGCCCCGGCGGCCAAGCCTGTTGCGGCGAAAACCTCGGGCAACGGTTCCGGCGGGGCGTGTTCCATCGGCGGCAGCCTGCTGCAATGGGACGACTCCCTGGCCACCAACATCAGCGAGGTCGACCGCCAGCATCAGGTGCTCGTGCGCATGATCTGCGACCTGCACGAGGCCATGCGCTCGGGCAAGGGCAAGCACCAGCTCGAAGCGATCCTCGAAGAGCTCCAGAATTACGCGGTGGACCACTTCGGCTTCGAGGAAAAGCTCATGGAACAGTACAAGTATCCGGGCTACCTCAACCACCGCAAGGAGCACGAGGCCTTCGTGGATAAGGTCATCGCCTTTGGCAACGACTTCCGGGACAACCGGGCGGCGCTGACCACCGAGGTCATGAATTTCCTCAAGAACTGGCTGGTGGGACACATCAAGGGCACGGACCAGAAATACGCCCCGTTTTTCATCGAACGCGGCGTGAACTGAGCAAGTACAACAGAAGAGGCCTCCGGCGGGGGGGGGG
>JAEZMB010000134.1 GCA_023435825.1 Pseudomonadota bacterium
CCCGGCCGCCGGAGGCATCTTCCCTCCCGTCTAACCGCCTACCCGCCTCCAGCCTACCTGCCCGCACCACCGCCGCTCCCCCCGCTCCCGCTCCCGCCACCGCTCCCCTCCCCGGTCCGCAACCGGCGATTGAGGGCCTGGCGGGTGATGCCGAGGAAGGCGGCGGCCTGGGCCTGGTTGCCGTCGGCCCGGCGCAGGGCTTCGGCGATGAGCGCCTCTTCGGCTTCCTTGAGGGTCGGGATGGGGCTTTTGCCGGGCGAGCGCGGCAGGATTGGCGGCGACGTCGGGTCGGCGGCGGGCTCGTCCGGGGGCGTGGCCCGGCGCAGCCAGTGGTCGAAGGCGGCCAGGGTCAGTTCGCCGCCTCGGGACCGGGCCAGGGCGTCGTGGATCATGGCTTCGAGTTCCCGGAGGTTGCCGGGGAAGGCGTAAGCGGCCAGGCGGTTGAGCAGTCCGGGCGGCGGCTGGCACGGGGCGCGGCCGAGGCTGCCGGCGGCCCGGGCAATGAAATGGCTGACCAGTTCGGGCAGGTCGCCGGCCCGGTCGCGCAGGGGCGGCAGGTGGATATGGTGGGTGCGCAGGCGGTAGAAGAGGTCCAGGCGAAAGCGGCCGGGGTCGAGCAGCGCGTCGAGGTCGCGGTTGGTGGCCACGATGACGCGGGCCTGGCTGCGTTTCACCGTGTCGGACCCCAGGGCGTAGTATTCCTTTTCCTGGAGCAGTCGCAGGAGCTTGACCTGGGAGGCCTGGCCGAGGTCGCCGATTTCGTCGAGGAACAGGCTGCCGCCGGCCGCCTTTTCGATGAGTCCGGCCCGGGCCGCGCCGGCTCCGGTGTAGGCGGCCTTGGCGTGGCCGAAAAGGGTGTCGGCAAAAAGCGCGTCGTCGAGGCCGGCGGCGTTGACCGCCACAAAGGGGCCGGTCAGGCCCGAGGCGGCATGGACGGCCCGGGCGGCCAGCTCCTTGCCGACGCCGGTCTCGCCGGTGATGAGCACCGGCTCGCGCGAGGGGGCTACGGCGGCGATGACGCCGAAGACTTCCTGCATCCCGGCCGAGCGGCCGATCATGCGCACGCCGTCGTCGCCGCCCCGGGGCGTGGCCGTCGGCAGCGGGCATTGGCCAAGGCCGCGCTCCACGGCGTCCAGCAGCCGGCGGCGGTCCACGGGTTTGACCAGATAATCGGTGGCCCCCAGGCGCATGAGGCGCACGGCCGATTCCACGGCGCTTTCGCCGGTGACGACGATGACCGGCACGTCGGGCCGCCTGGCCCGCAGGGCGGCCAGCACGTCCTCGCCGCCAAGGCCGGGCATGCACAGGTCAAGCAGCACCAGGCGGACGTTGTTCTTGACGAGCAGTTCGGCGGCCGCTTCCGGGTCCGGGCAGGGGATGGTGGGCGGCATCCCGCCGTAGCGCAGGGTCTTTTCGTAGCTGGCCAGAATATGGACGTCGTCGTCCACCAGCAGGATGACGCCGGGGCCGGCCGGGGCGTTCACGGCAATCCCTCCTGGCGCAGGCCGGCCAGGGGCAGGGCCACCACGGCGGTGACGCCCGGGCCGGCGTTGGGCACGAGTTCCAGGCTGCCGCCGTGTTCGCGGGCGATCTTGTGGGAGATGGAAAGCCCCAGTCCCGTGCCGCCCTGGCCGCGCCGGGTGGTGAAAAAGGGCTCGGTCACGCGCCGCAGGTCGCCTGGGGCGATGCCCGTGCCGGCGTCGCGCACGAGCACCCGCACGGCGTCGCCCTCGGGGGTAAGCGCCGTTTCGACCACGATGGGCGCGTCCTGGTTGGGCAGGGCCAGGCAGGCGTTTTCCAGCAGATTGACCAGCACCTGTTCCAGGCGTTGTCGCCGGCCGAGCACCACCGGCCCTTCGCGGCACAGGCGCAGGGAAAAGCGGCGGGTGGCGCGCTTGAGGGTTGGGCGCATGAGCCGGGCGGCGGCGCGCACGGCGTCGTTTACAGCCACCGGGGCAAAGCCCGAGCCGTCGTCGTGGCTGCCGAATTCCTTGAGCTCCGAGACAATGTCGGCGATGCGGCCCGAGCAGTCGGCCATGTCAGCCAGAAGCGCCGGCATGTCGGCCAGGGCGTCGGCCAGGGTCGGGCCGCGCGCGCCGGGGCCGCCGGACATCCCGGACGCCTGGGCCAGCCGCGCGGCAGCCTCGGCCACGGGTTCCCAGAGGTCCTGGCACAGCCGGGCATTGAGCGCGATGGCCTGGTTGGGGTTGCTGACCTCGTGGGCCACGCCCGAAACGAGCGCGCCCAGGGACACCAGCCGGCTGGCGTGGATGAAGCGGTCCTCGGCGAGCTTGTGGTCCGAGACGTCGGCCCCCACGGCCTGGCAGTCCTTGAGATGGCCGGTGCGGTAGAAAAAGCCGCGCACGGTCAGCCGCAGCCAGCGCGGCCGGTCGTCGGCGTAGCCCAAAAGCAGATCCACCTCGCCGGCCGGCTGCCTGGGCGAGAGGGCGGACACGGCGTCCACCACGGCCCGGCCGGCCTCCAGGCTGACCAGGGACAGCAGGCTCTTGCCCACCGCTCCCCGCCGCGACAAGCCGAACAGCCGGCAAAAAGGCGCGTTGGCGTAGAGCAGGCTCAGGTCCGGCAGAAAACGGCACATGGCGTCGGCTCCGCCCTCCACCAGGGAGCGGTATTGGGTCTGGCGACGCCGCCAGGCGTCGATGGCGGTCTTGTGGCTGGTTGTGTCCTCCACTGTCAGGGTGTGGCCCGTGCGGCCGTCGGGAAAGGGCACGGCCTCGAAGAGCAGGCGTACGTGGAGCGCCTGGCCTAATGGGCCGATCATCGGACGATTTGGCGTATGCCACCGCTGCGTGGCCGCCGCCATGGCGGCGGCCCGGGCGGGCGTGACCGCCGGGCACAGCCGGGCAATCAGGGCGACCAGGGTCGGCTCGGGCAGGGATTCCCCGGCCCCGAGCAGGCGGCGCAGGGCGCGGTTGGCGCAAACGAGGCGGCCGTCCGGGTCGGACAAGGCCAGGCCATGGGGCAGACGTTCGTAGAGCAGGGCCGCCTGGGCGGCAAAGAAAGACGGGTTCGAGGCGGGAACCGGGCCGGGCGAGGCCGAAGCCTGGGCCGGACCGGCGGGCTGATGCGGCCCGCCGCCGGGGCGGCGATCCGAAGTGGTCGAAGAAATGGACGAACGTGCTGTCATGGCTGCCAGGTCATTGTTCGCGCGGTGCGCTCACTTTCTTGATCGGATTACTATGTTTTTTTTTCATAGTCCGCAAGTATGTTTTTATGCGACCGACATGGAGCCGTGATTACGGGGAAGGCCAAGGAGCTCAACTACGACCAGCAGCACGCTGCACGGCGGGTCTTAACCCGGCAGGCAGGCGACGGCGGCGGCCAGCCGCTCCAGCACCACGGGCAAGGTGGCGGCCACGGTCTGGGCGTCGCCGGCCCGGGCAGCCAGCTCCAGGGTATAGGCGGCCTGTCGCAGGGGTTCGGCGAACATGGTGGCGGCCACGCCCTTGAGGGAATGGGCCATGCCGGCCAGATTGGCCAGGTCGCCGGCGGCCAGGGCGGCCTCCATGGCCTTGCGCCGGCCCGGGGCTTCACTGGCAAAAACGGCGAAGATTTCGGACAACAGTTCGGTGTCGTTGTCGAAACGCTCGCGCAGCTTGTCCAGATCCAACAAGAGCTGTTCGGCGGTCATGACGTGCCTCCTCGATCCGTCGCGGCCTCGTCCGCCCCGCCGGCCAGGGCCGGGGGCAGGTGCAGGGTGATGGCGCAGCCGCCGCCGGGCTCTCCGGCGGCTTCCACCGCGCCGCCGAAGTCGTCCACCACCTTTTTGACCATGGCCAGCCCCAGGCCGTATTCGCAGTGGTCGGCCTTGTAAAAGGGGCTGAACATGTTTTCGAGATTGTCGTGGGTCAGCCCCCGGCCGCTGTCGGCCACGCGCACGCGCACCCGGTCGGCGTCGCGGCCGCTGGACACCCGCACCACCCCGCCGTGCTCCATGGCGTCCATGGCGTTTCGCAGGAGATTGACCACGCACTGCTTTAAAAGCGCCGGTTCGAAGGCCACGGCGGCCACGCCCGGCACCAGGGCCAGGGCAAAGCCGACGCCCTTGGCCTCGGCCTCGGGGCGCACGGCTTCCACGGCGGCCAGCACGGCCCGATTGGCGTCGGCGTCGGCGTCGGCCCGGCCGGGCACGGCCTGGCCCACGGGCCGGGCGAATTCCAGGAACTGCTTGAGCAGGGCTTCCATGCGGGTCAGCTCGGCCACCACGATGCCGGCCCGTTCCCGGGCCGCCTCGGGCAAGGATTCCATGTTGGCCAGACGCCTGGCGAAGCCGCTGGCCGCGAACATGGGGTTGCGCAGCTCGTGGGCCAGGTAGGAGGACAGCCGCCCCATGGTCTCGATGCGCTCGGCCTGGCGGGCGCTGATTTCGCCCACGGTGCGGTCGGTGATGTCGCGGCGAAAAACCACCACATGGCCGACTTTGCCCGAAGCGTCGGCGATGGGATAGGTGTAGGTGCGGTAGTAGCGCAGTTTGCCGTCGGCCGAGACGGCGGTGTGCAGGCGTTCGGCCTTTTTGCCCGTGGTCAGGGCCAGCCGGAACGGGCAGGCCGGGTCGTCGGGATCGCAAAAGGGCGGATCGTCCGGGCCGGAGCGCAGCACCGAACAGGGCTGGCCCACGAGGAGTTCCTTGGGCTGGCCCAGGCGATGCAGGATGTTGCGATTGAGATCCACCACCGTGCCGGCGGCGGATAGGAGTGCTATGTCCTCCTGGACCTCGTCCACGATGGCTTCGAGCAACAGTTTCTGATGGTCCAGGCGCATCCGGCAGTGCGCGCCCACGGACACGGCGTTGCTCAGGGCACACAGGAAAAAGGAGGCCGTGTTGTCGATAAGCGACGCGCCCGGCGGCATGGCGTCGAGAATCTCCCGGCGGGAAACGCCGCTTCGCAGCTCGACCACGAGATTAATGGCCGGATGGGCGGCGAAAAGCGCCCGGCAGTCGGGATAGACCGGCACACCGGCCAGCAGCGCCCCGCGCCGCCGGGGATCGTCGGCGGGCAGCCCGACCAAGCCGGCCAACTGCATGGGCGGCAGGAACTCGCGGAATTCCTCGCCGGCCACGATCTCCAAAATGGTGTCGAAACCCGGCCCCGCGCCGACCACGCCGACCAGATATTCCCGTTCGTCGGCGTCAAGGACGCAGTACGTTTCCGCCCGCTCTCCACTCCCCTGCGTCATGCGGCCCCGTCCTCCCGATCAACCGGTTTCCTGGCCCATGAGCATGGCATAAACCTCTTTCTGGGTCCATCCCGAAAGCCGAGCCGCCACGCGTCGGGCCACTTCCTTGGGCTTGCCGCCAACGGCCGCCTCTTCGGCGGCGACGGCGCGCGCCTGCTCCTCGTCCGAGCGCCCGGCCTTGGCCGGCCCGACCACCACCGTCACCTCGCCGAGCAGCTCCAGCTCCCGGCCGGCAAAGTCCGAGAGTTTGCCGGAGAGAAATTCCTCATAGGTCTTGGTCAGTTCCCGACAAATGACGCAGTCGCGGTCGCCCAGGGCCTCCAGGGCGGCGGCCAGGGTCTCGGCCAGGCGGGTCTTGCGCTCGAAAAAGACGAGCGTCGCCCCGGTGGCCCCGAACCGGGTCAACGTGGCCCGGGCCTGGGAGGCTGTGCGCGGCAAAAAGCCCAGAAAAGAAAACGGATAGGGCGCGATGCCGGCGGCTGACAAGGCGGCCGGCACGGCCGAGGGGCCGGGCACCGGGGAAACGGCGAAACCGGCCTCCCGGGCGGCCCGCACCAGCCGGTAGCCGGGATCGGCCAGAAGCGGCGTGCCGGCGTCGGAGACCAGGGCCACGTCCTGGCCCTCGGCCAAGACGGCCAGCACCTGGGGCAGCCGGGCCTCCTCGTTGTGTTCGTGAAAGCTCATGAGCCGCTTGGCCGTGACACCCAGGGTCTTGAGCAGCATCCCGGTGCGCCGGGTGTCCTCGCACAAGACCACCCCGGCCCCGGCCAGGGTGGCCGCCGCCCGGGGCGAACAGTCGCCCGGATTGCCCAGCGGCGTCGCCACGATAAAAAGCCTTGCCTGCCTGTCGGCGTCGTTGTCCATGCCTGCCCTCCCCGGCCATGGGTAGCCTCCCGGGCCGCTTCCGGCAAGGCCCGGCCATTGACATGGCCCGACTTTGGACTACTTTATCGGCGTCTCACGCATGGCCCGGTTCTTGACGCGCTCCTGCAAAAGCCGCGTTTCAGACCGACCACGTATGAATTAAGCGTTTCCGGCCCGGGGCAAGGGCCGCGTCGATACTGTACAGCAACACTAAAACGCAAGGACGCATCATGCCGCAACAGGTCGTCATCATCGGGGGCGTCGCCCTTGGACCCAAGGCCGCCTGCCGCTTCAAGAGGCTTCAGCCCGAAAGCAACGTCATCATGCTCGACCGCAGTCCCCGCATCTCCTACGGCGGCTGCGGCATCCCCTACTACGTTTCCGGCGAGGTCAGCGATATCACGGGCCTGCAATCCACGGCCTTCCACATGGTGCGCGACCCGGAATTCTTCCGCGACATCAAGGACGTGGACGCCCGGTCCGAGACCGAGGTGGTGGCCATCGACCGCGCCGCCAAGACCGTGACCGCCCGCCATCTGCCCACCGGCCGCGAGGATGTCATCCCCTACGACAAGCTGGTCATGGCCACGGGCAGCAGCCCGCGCAAACTGCCCATCGCCGGCATCGACCTGCCGGGCGTGCACACCGTGGACAGCCTGGAAGCGGCCGAGGCCATCAAGAAGTCCGTGGCCGCCGGGGGCGTGGGGTCCGTGGCCATCATAGGCTCGGGTTTCATCGGCCTGGAAATGGCCGTGGCCTTTGCCGACATGTGGGGCCTGGACGTCACGGTCATCGAGCTGTTCGACCAGATCCTGCCCGGCGTCACCGGGCCGACGCTGTCGGCCATGGCCCGCAAGCACATGCAGGACAAGGGCGTGGCCTTCCGCCTGGGCGAACAGGTGAAAGCCATCGAGGGCGACGGCAAAGTCGAGCGGGTCGTCACGGACAAGGGCGAGGTCGAGGCCGAGCTGGTGATCCTGTCCGTGGGCGTGGCGCCCAATTCCGGCCTGGCCAAGGCGGCCGGGCTTGACGTCTCGCCGCGCGGCGGCGTTCTCGTGGACGAATACATGCGCACTTCCGACCCGGACATCTATGCCGGCGGCGACTGCGTGGAAGTCAAAAACCTCGTCACCGGCCAGCCCATGTACCTGCCGCTGGGGTCCATGGCCAACCGGCAGGGCCGGGTCATCGGCGACAACCTGGCCGGTGGTTCCTCGCGCTTTGAAGGCGTGGTCGGCTCCTGGTGCGTCAAGCTCTTCGACCTGGCCGCGGCCGGCACCGGCCTGACCCAGGCCCAGGCCGAGCGGGCCGGCTTCGACGCCGTCACCACCCACATCACGGCCATCGACCGGGCGCATTTCTACCCCGAGCACGAACTCATGTCCCTGGAACTGGTGGCCGAGCGCGGCACCAAGCGCGTCCTTGGCCTCCAGGGCCTGTGCGCCATGGGCGACGAACTCATCGGCAAGGTCAACACCGTGGCCGCCATGCTGCCCCACAAACCGACCGTGGCCGACGTGTCCAACGTGGAAGTGGCCTACTCGCCGCCCTTTGCCTCGGCCATGGATATCTTGAACACCGTGGCCAACGCGGCCGACAACATCCTGTCCGGCCAGAACAAGGGCATTTCCGTCACGGAATTCGCCACCATCTGGGCCGACGCCGGCAGCGACGCCCACATCATCGACTGCCGGGAAAATCCCCAGGGCGGCCCCCTGGAGGAAAAACATCCCGGCCGCTGGCACAACATCCCGCAAGGCCAGTTGCGCGGCCGCCTGAATGAGGTGCCCAAGGACAAGCCCGTGGTGCTTATGTGCAACACCGGCGCGCGCTCCTACGAGGCCCTGGTGACCCTGACCGACGCCGGCTTCCAGAACGTGGTCAGCGTCGAAGGCGGCATGGCTGCGGTCAAGGCCGCCGGCGTGGACGTCTAGTGTCGCGCGGGCGCAAGCCCGGAAGACATTTTGCAAGCAACAGACTAAAATATTGCGTTTTATAAAAAATACTTTCGTATTTTTCTAGAGGCGCGACGTCTAGCCCGTCTTCCCCTCTTCCCGAACCGCCAAGCGGGGACCGGCCACAAGCCGGTCCCCGCTTTTTTTCGGCTCACTCCATCTTTCCCGGAGCCGGGATAGTGAACTAATAATAAATAATATCAGACAATTATCAGCAAAACAGCCGACTCGATCCCGCCAGGAGACCGCGCGAGACTCGCCCCCGTGGCGCGGCAAGGGTTGCCCCGGCCGGAATTTCGTTGTAAACCGCTTGCGTGTTACTATTTAATATTTAGTATATCATTCATAGTATAAAATGACGACACAGACACCACTCACCCTTGCCGACGCCGTCATAGGCCTTGGCGACATCCGCCGGGGTGACCTGGGCGTGGCCGCCCGGGTCATGGAAGCCCTGGAACAGGACTCTCCGGCCGACGGCCCGGAATGCGCGTTCATCGGCGAGAATCTGGCCGCCCTGCCCGGCCTGCTCTGCCAACGCCGGGCGGCGGTCATCGTGACCCCGGCCGGACTTACGGGCTGGCCCGGCATCGTCACCACCCTGGACGCGCCGGACTTTTTCGCCCTGGCCGCGTCCCGGGCCGGGACCTTGTGCCGGTTGGCCGCCCTGGCCCAGCGCCTGGCCTGGATCGATTGCGCCATGGGCCTGCCGCCGCGCCTGGGCGTGGTGCTGCTGGAGACCGCCCACGAGGAAGGACCCTATCTGTCGCGTTCGGCCCGAAGCGGGCTGCGACGGGCGGTGACGGCGGTGTGGCGCTACCTGGCCAGGCCCGAAAGTCCCGAACCGGCCGGTGGCCGGGTGTCGCGACTGTACCGATTTTCCCTGCCGGAAATGACGGCCTAGGACCGTCCCGAGGCCGTGGCAGCGGCCGTGGGATACGGCGACCCGACCGGTCGCCGCCGCCGC
>JAEZMB010000243.1 GCA_023435825.1 Pseudomonadota bacterium
TGTCTGGGTGGGGTGGGGGGGGGGGGCGGCGCCCCCCCCCCCCCCCCCGCCGGAGGCATCCCCTCGTTTTAATTCCTCACCTCGCCCTATCCCGAATAATTGCCTTGGCCGGAATCAGGCCGGTGGCCGCCGCCGACACGATGTTGCCGGCCACGCCCGGGCCGTCGCCGGCCACGTACATGCCGCCGATGGCCGTTTCCAGGTCCTTGGTCGTGTCGATCTGGGTGGCGAAGAACTTGATCTCCGGCGCGTAGAGCAGGGTCTCGTCGTTGGCCACGCCCGGGGCCACGGCGTTTAACTGCTCCAGCCCGTCCACGATGTTGGCCACGATGCGCTCGGGCAGGGCCATGGCGATGTCGCCGCAGGTGACCGAGGTCAGGGTCGGCTCGACGCTGCCCCGGCGGATGCGGCTCCAGGTGCTTCTGCGGCCGCGCTTGAGGTCGCCGAAGCGCTGGAGGATGGGGTTGCCGCCGCCGATCATGGTGGCCAGCCGGCCGATGGCCTCGCCGTAGGCCTGGTTGTCCGAGACCGGGTCGTTTAGGACGACCTTGGAGAGAAAGGCGAAGTTGGAGCTGTCCGACTTGGCGTCCATGTAGGCGTGGCCGTTGACGCACACGAAGTCCTGGTAGTTCTCCAGGGCCACGAACCCGCCCTGGTTGGTGCAAAAGGTCCGGGTCTGATCGTCGTATTTGCGGGTGCGCACGAAAAAGGTCGGGTCGTAGATCACGTCGGTGATGTCGGCCAGAATCTCGCTATGCACCTCCACCCGCACCCCGACCTCGATGCCGCGCTGGCTGTAGGGCAGGCCGTGGCGGCGGGCGAGCTGGCCCATCCACTCCGCCCCCACCCGGCCCGGGGCCAGGATGGCGGCCGGCGCCGTGTAGGTGGCCTTGTCCGTGACCACGCCGGCCAGCCGGCCGCTCTCCACCACGATGTCGCGCACGGTCTCGCCAGTGCGGATGACGACGCCCTTTTCCTCCAGCCCCTTGGCCATGGCCCCGATGTGGGCCGGCAGATGGTCGCTGCCCAGATGCTTCTGGCGAATGAGTAGCAGCTCGATGCCGAGCTTGCGGGCTTCCTTGCGGATGGCCTTGGCCCGTTCCATGTCCGTGGGATAGACCTGTCCGTCCATGCCCAGGCTCGTGAACACGGCCTCGGTCTCCTCAATCAGCGCATTGGCCGCCGACAGGGGCATGAATTGCGTCAGGTCGGTCTTGCCGAGCTTGGGGATGAAATTGAGCTTGCCGTCGGAGAAAAGCCCGGCCCCGCCGATGCCCGAAAGGATGTTGCAGGGCTTGCATTTGACGCAGTCGGCCCGGCCCTTGATGGGGCAGCGCCGCTTGGCCGGGGCCTTGCCCTTTTCCAGCAGCAGCACGGACAGGTTGGAGTGGTTGCACAGGTAATGGGCCGCGAAAAGCCCGGCCGGGCCGCCGCCGACCACGATGACGTCGAATTCGGTGCGCGTGGACTGGGACACGGGAAACCTCCGCAAAAAACCCCGCGCGCGGCGGGGGATGGTACGGACATACAGGGGAGCGGGGCGTCTTGGCAAGGCGCTCGACGGGCGGCCATGTCCGGCAAGGGGCCTGGCAGGCCGTGGGGCGGGCGCATCCGGCGTCAGCCGGCAGGCCGGCAGAAAGGGCCGCGGCGGGGTGGCGGGATGTGTTCGCGGTTCTTTTGCTTTGGCCCGTGATGGTGTAGGCTATGGGGCAGGCCTGAAGTCGGGGCGAGAAGTCGCGCGTCCGGAACCGGACGGCGGCGGCGGGGAGGGCACGTGACCCGGCAGCGAATACTGTTCGTGGACGACGATCCGCAACTGCTCGGCGGTCTGCGGCGGATGCTGTGGGACCGGCGCGAGGCCTGGGACATGCGTTTCGCCGAGGGCGGGGCGGCGGCCCTGGCCATGCTGGAGGCGGCTCCGGCCGATCTGGTCGTGTCCGATGTGCGGATGCCGGGCATGGACGGGCCGGAACTCCTGGAGCAGGTGCGGCTTCGCTGGCCGGCCACGGTGCGCATGATCCTGTCCGGCCACTCGGACCGGGATTTCGTGGTGCGCGCCATCAAGCCCGCCCACCAGTTCTTGTCCAAGCCCTGCACGCCCCAGGAATTGCGGGCGGCCATCGAACGGGTGCTGGGGCTGCGCGACATCTTCACCGATGAGCGGCTGCGCGAGGCTGTGGCCCGCCTCGACGCCCTGCCGGTGCTGCCGGCGGCCTTTGCCGAGCTGACCGAGGAACTGCGCTCGCCCAACGCCACGCCGCGCAGCCTCGGCGACATCCTCGACCGCGACGCCGGTCTGGCCGCCGGCCTCTTGAAACTCGTCAATTCCTCGTTTTTCGGGCTGGCCCGCCGGGTTTCCTCCACCGAGCAGGCGGTCACGCTCCTGGGGCTGGACACGGTGCGGGCCCTGGTGCTGTCCCATGGCCTGTTTTCCCGGTTCGACGCCGGGCGCTATCCCGGATTCACCCTGTCGGGGCTGTGGAACCACAGCCTGGGCACGGCCCGGCTGGCCCAGGGCATCGCCCGTCTGGAAGGCGCGGCCAAAAACGTGCTCGACGCCTGCTTCATGGCCGGGCTGGTCCACGACGTGGGCAAGCTCATCCTGGCCGAGCTGTTCGAACCGGAATACGCCCAGGCGCTGGCCTTGTCCCGGGAGCGCAACACGCCCATTTTTGACGCGGAAATGGAAGTCTTCGGCGTGTCCCACGCCGGCGTCGGGGCCTACCTGCTGGGGCTGTGGGGATTCGAGGAAGGGGTGGTCCTGGGCGTGGCCCGCCACCATCGGCCCGAGACGGCCGCCGCGGACTCGCCCTTTGCCGTGGCCGCCGTCCACGCCGCCAACGCCTTTGAGCACGAACTGGTGGTGATAAACAGCCACTACGCCAGGCATCCCGTGAACGAAGAGGCCCTGGGCGGCATGGGCTTTGGCGGGCGGGTGCAGGTCTGGCGCGAAGCCAGCCGCGATCTCTTGAGCCAAGGAGCGCAGCCTTGAACAAACGGGTGCTTTTCATCGACGACGACGAACGCATCCTGGCCGGTTTCCGGCGCAACCTGCACGGCCATTTCGAGGTGGACGTCGCCGTGGGCCCCGAGGCGGGGCTGGCCAAGGTGCGCGACAATCCGCCCTATGCCGTGGTGGTCTCCGACCTGCGGATGCCGGGCATGGACGGCATCGCCGTGCTGGCCAAGGTGCGCGAGCTGCGGCCCGACACCGTGCGCGTGATGCTGACCGGCTTCGCCGAACTGGAGGCGGCCATCGCGGCCGTCAACGAAGGCAACATCTTCCGGTTTCTGACCAAGCCCTGCGAGACCGGCTATCTCATCGGCGCGCTGACCGCCGCCGTGGAGCAATACCGTCTGGTCATGGCCGAGCGGGAGCTGCTCGAAGGCACCCTGCGCGGCAGCCTCAAGATGCTCTCGGAAGTGCTGTCGCTGTTGCGCCCGGAGGTCTACGGCCGGGCGGCCCGCATCGCGCCCTACGTGCGTCCCCTGGCCAAGCTGTGCGGCGATCCCGCGCCCTGGCAGACGGAAGTGGCGGCCATGCTGTGCCTGATGGGCTACATCGTCCTGCCCGAGGGAGTGGTCTCCAAGGTGGAACGTGGCCGGCCGCTCTCGGCCGACGACGCCGTCGTCTACCGCCAGCACGCCGAGGTGGCGGCCAAGCTCGTGGCCAACATCCCCCGCATGGCACAGGTGGCCAAGTCCATCGCCTATCAGGAAAAAAACTTCGACGGCACGGGCTTTCCCGAGGGCGGGCCGGTGGGCAAGGAACTGCCCCTGGGGGCGCGTATCCTGCGGGTGCTGCTCGACTTCGACCGCCTGACCGGGGCCGGGCTGGCCAAGGCCGAGGCCTACAAATCCCTCAAGCAGACCAGCGGTTTGTACGATCCCGACGTGCTGGCCGCCCTGGGCGAGGTGCTGGGCGAGGAAGGCCGCTACGTCATCGTCAAGATGGCCATCAAGAACCTGCGCGAGGGCATGGTGCTGGGTGAGGACATCTTCGTGACCCGGGGCGGCCAGGTGATGAAGGTGCTGCCCAAGGGCTACGAACTCTCCGACGTGGCCCTGGCCCACATCACCAAGCTTGCCCGCTACGACAGCATCACCGATCCGGTGACGGTCATCGTGCCTTCGGACGTCTAGCCCATCCTCTTCACGAGAATGTTTGTTTCGATCCCGTGGTGCTCGCCTGTGGCCTGCAACGGGCCAGAGGCGTTTTTCGTGGACGGGGCATCCGCGCGGCCGCGAGGCAAAATCCCGGGCCGGGCTTGCCGCACGGGGCGATATTGTCGGGCGCCCAGGGAAGCGACGCGCCTCGCCCGGGGGCATGGCGGACAGCCCGCCCCTGGCCGGGCGGGGGCGGTTCCATTTTGCGTGGAGAGGCGAGGGTTCAGACGCGCCGGGGGCGACCGGGCGGCAGAGGCTGCGTCGGAGGCGGGCCGAAGTGGTTGGCCGTGCGCCGCAGAGCCGGCAGCAGGCCGCCTTGGCCGCGACGCAGCAGCAACAGGCAGACGGCCAACAGCACCGGCGGCACGACCAGCAGCACATGGAGCAGATCGCAGCCGAGCACAAAGCGCCACAACGCGGTCGGCAGATCGTCCCTGGGCATGACGGTTAAGTCGAAATTGAGAAAATCCGGCATGATGCCATAGATCGTGGTGTCCGGCCAGGTGCCGTAAAGCAGCTGCCAGCCGACCTTGAACAACGCCACCAGAAACGAGCCGATGGTCCACAGCACCAGCAGGCAAGCGGCGGCAAAGGCCGCCAGGCGTTGGAACGGATCGGCGTTGGTCATGGTCCCTTCCCGGCCGCGCCCAGACGCGGCGCAGGAAACGCAGCAAGAATAGTGCCTGTCGGCAATGTCTGCCAAGGCCGACGGCTCTTGCCTGGCGGCGGGGGAAGCCGGCCGGGGGCGTCCGGATGCGGCGCGGCGTCAGTCCCCGGCCGACCGGTTGCGCCGGGCGGCCAGGGCGGCGGCGGCGATGACCCGGGCCAGATCGGTCTGGCTCAGGGGCTTGGCCAGATAATCGTCCATGCCTGCTGCCAGGCAGCGTTCGCGGTCGCCGGGCAGGGCATGGGCGGTGATGGCGGCGATGAAGACCCGGGAGCGCCGGGGATCGGGCAGGGCCCGGATGGCCCGGGCGGCGGCCAGGCCGTCGAGGTTTGGCATCTGCACGTCCATGAGGATGCAGTCGAAGTCTTCGGCGGCGGCGGCGGCCACGGCTTGCCTGCCGTCCTCGGCCACGGCGATCCGGCAGCCCAGGCGGCCGAGCAGAGCGGCCAGGACGTCGCGGTTGACCCGGTTGTCGTCGGCCACCAGCAGCCGCAGGTCGGCTTCGAGGCGGCAGGCCTGGCGGATGGCGGCCACGGAGTCTTCGTCGTGGCTCTCCCTGGGCCGGTGAGCGCCGTCCAAGGTCTCATCGGGGGTGGTGTCCAGGCCAAAGTGTGCGGAAAGGGTGAAGACCGAGCCCTGGCCCGGTTCGCTGTCCAGGCTGATGTCCCCGCCCATGAGCCGGGCCAGGCGGCGGCTGATGGCCAGCCCCAGGCCCGTGCCGCCGAAACTGCGGGTGTAGGAGCCGTCGGCCTGGGTGAAGGCCTCGAAGATGCGTCCGGCGTCCTCGGGACGCACGCCGATGCCGGTGTCGCTGACGGAAAAAAGGATTTCCCGGGTCGCTTCCGCCGTTTCGGCCGGTCCGGCCAGGGCGTCGCCCGCATCCGGTTCGGCCGGGCGGGCGCTGATGACGATGCCGCCGCGCCTGGTGAACTTGATGGCGTTGCCGACCAGATTGACCAGCACCTGACGCAGACGGTCGACGTCGCCGACGAGGGCGTCGGGCGTCTCGGGGTCCACCTCCACGGACAGGCCCAGGCCCTTTTCCCGGGCCAGGACGCCCAGGCTCGCTTCGATAAGCGAGAGCAGGCCGCGCAGGGAAAAGGGTTCCCTGGCCAGTTCCAGACGGTCGGCCTCGATCTTGGAGAAATCCAGGATGTCGTTGATGAGCTTTAGAAGCGAGGCGGCGGAGTCCTCGATGTCGCGCAGGTAGCTGGCCTGGGCGGCGTCGAGGTTGGTCTGGGCCAGGACCTGGGCCATGCCCAGGATGCCGTTCATGGGCGTTCGGATCTCGTGGCTCATGTTGGCCAGGAATTCCGATTTGGCCTGGCTGGCCGCCTCGGCCGCCTCCTTGGCCTGGGCCATGGCCGCCTCGGCCTCGCGGCGCTCGGTCACCTCGTGGATGAGTTCCTGGTTCATGCGGTTGAGCGTGCGGGTGCGCTCGCGCACCATGTCCTCCAGGCGCTCGTTGACCCGTTCCAGGTCCTGCCGGGCCAGCACCCGTTCGGTGACGTCCTCGGCGATGCCGGCCACCCGGTAGACCACGCCGGCGTCATCGGTCACGGGAAAAAAACGGGCCGAGATCCAGCGCAGGCTGCCGTCGGGTCGCATGATCCGGTATTCCGGGAAGGTTCCGGGGCGAAGCGTCCGGCCGGCCAGGCTGGCGATGAAGCGCAGCACCCGGTCGCGGTCGTCGCGGTGGACCGCATCAAGCCAGGACAAGGGGGCTTCGTACAGGCTTTTGGTGGTTTTGCCCCACAGGGTTTCGTATGCCGGACTGATGTAATAAATGCGCTTCCAGTCAGGCGACCCGAGCCAGAACACCTCGCCGAGGGCCTCGGCCAGTTGGCGGAATTTTTGCTCGCTTTCCCGCAGGGCCCGCTCGGCCGCCCGGCGTTCGGAAATGTCGCGCACCACGGCGATGACCCGCCCGGGACGGCCGGTGTCCAAGGCCCGCAGGTTTACTTCCGCCCAGAAGAGCCGGCCGGCCTTGTCCCGGGCCAGCCATTCGAACATCCGGGGCTGGCCGGCGGCGGCA
Organism: Pseudomonadota bacterium; assembly: GCA_023435825.1. Classification (GTDB taxonomy): domain Bacteria; phylum Desulfobacterota; class Desulfovibrionia; order Desulfovibrionales; family Desulfovibrionaceae; genus Solidesulfovibrio. Next base: position 6,870 of record JAEZMB010000243.1, read on the forward strand.
TGGCCCAGGTTTTCCAGGGCCTCGGCCAGGGTGTAGGGCGGATACCCGGAGCTTAACCGTTGCGGGTCGAGGCGGCGCAGTTCCTCGCGGGCATAGCCGTAAAGCGACAGGGCGCGGTCGTTGGCGTCGAGGAAGGCGCCGGTGGCGGCGTCCTGGATGAAGATGGCGTCGCTTGCAGCGTTGAACACGGCCCGGTAATCGGCTTCGTTCTCGCAGGCTCCCTCGGCCAGGGGGTGAGAGGAGGCCACGGGCAGTCGGGCGCTGACCAGCACGGCCGCCGGCTGGCCGTCCGGGCCGGGCAGGGCGGCCAGGGTCCAGGCCAGGGTGATGCTGCCGCCGGCCGTGAGCAGATCGGCCGCCAGGGGTTTGGGCGCGACAGCCCCGCCAAGGGACGCGGCAAAGGCGTCCCGCAGCCGGTCGCGGCCGGCTCCCGGGGCGACATGCTCGAAACAGTCCGTGCCGACCAGATGGGCTTCGTCGGGTCCCAGCAGGGCCGCGCCCGGAGCCCCGATGCGGCGGATGCGGCCGTCCGGGTCGAGAACGGCGGCGAAGTCCCCGGCAGCGGCGAGCAGGATTTTCGTGTGCTCGGCGGACAGCGGCTCGCGGTTATCCGGGCTGGGTGTGGGCGGCATGGCGTTCCTGACGTTGTTGATACGAGACTTGACAGTGTTGCAGTATGATCCTTTTTGGAGAGTGGGGCAAGCAGGCGCGCCGGCCGGGGGAGTGAAAAAAGTTTTTCCCTGCCGTCGCCGCGCCATGGCCGGGCAGCCCAGGAGAGCGCGGGCTTCGAAAGCCCGGGCGGCGGCTTGCGGATCGGGCGTCACGTCGGCGTTGGCGTTTCGTGACTCCGCGTGGCCAGGCCAGGCCATATTGACAGCCGGACGATCCTTCTTCACCCTCCGGACACGTTCACCGCTCAGGAAGACGCCGGGGCTGAAAGCCGCGCGCGGGGCAACCGCGCGTGCGTCCTGGCGTCGCGAGAAAAAAGGAGTCTTCATGAACGCGATGTCGTACGGGGATATGCAGAAGGTGTTGATGGATGAGCTGCGGCTCATGCACTATCCTATCGCCATCAAGTATTTTTTTGACCAGGCCGAACTGGACGCCTTCAAGGCCGAGAAGGAGTATTACCTGCCGGCCAAGGCCTTGACCTTCTGTCAGGCCGAGCTTGGGGCGCGCATGGAGGGCATTACCGTTCTTATGGGGCCGGAGCAGTTGGGCTGTTCCAACGCCAAGTGCGGTTTTGGCTGGAAGGAGATCGACGCGGCCGAGATCAAGGGCCATCTCAAATACGTGCGCGACCTGGAACAGGCCGAGAAGTTCGTGCGCAGCAAGCCGCGCCTGTCCGGCAAGCTTTTGGCCGTGGCCGTCTCGCCTCTGGCCGACACGATGTTCGCGCCCGACGTGGTGCATTTCTACTGCGACAACATGCAGGCCTACCATCTGGTCGTGGACTGGATGGCGGCCCTGGACAAGCATCCGCTGCGTCCCAACATGACCATCAATTCGGCGGCCTGCGCCGGCAACGTCCACGTGTTCAACACTGGCGAGGCCAACGTGTTTCTGGCCTGCAGCGGCAGCTACAACGCCGGCAAGACCGAGCGCGGCGAGATCAACGTGGGCATTCCGGGCGCGGACATCGGCAAGGTCGTGGCCCAGCTCATGGCCCGCAAGGAAGCCACGGGCGGCGCGGCCCTGACCCGCTCCGGCCATCCCTTCCCCGGAGCCGACATCTGCAAGAACTGTCCGCTGATCGTCTTCAAGAAGGGCAAGGCCCCGGTCGAGGCCGACGCGTAGTTTTGCCGCCCCGCGCGGCAGCAAAAAAGGCGGTCCCCAATGCGGGGCCGCCTTTTTTCTTTTTTCCCGGGCCACCAGCCCGCCCGAGGGGAGAGCTAGACCGTCCGGTCCCTCGCCCTGCCTCGTCCCCCTTCACCCTTTCCCCATTTGGGGGGTCTGGGGGCCTCAGGCCCCCCGCCGCCGGAGGCATCTTCTCTTCTAGTCGCTCTTTTCAACTAAATGGACGTGCGCACGATGGCGCC
>JAEZMB010000296.1 GCA_023435825.1 Pseudomonadota bacterium
GAACAGAACATGTAGGGGGCCAGGGGCCCTCGGCCCCTGGCGGGCGCGGGCAGCGCCCGCTCTTCGGCCTTTATTCGCTTTGTCCCACGTCAAACCCGATGTCGGCCAGCCCCGCTTTGTCGTTGTCCAGGGACGCGCCGGCGGTGGTCAGGTAGTCGCCGACCATGAGACCGTCCGCGCCGCAGCGCAGGGGGGCGAGGTTGTCCCGGGTCGGCCCGAAGACCGTGGGCCGGCCGCCGCAGATGCGGATGTGCCGGTCGGGCAGCAGGCAGCGCAGCAGGATGACGATGCGGCGGGCTTCGTCGCGGGAGAGCACGGGTTGCGCTTCCAGGGGCGTGCCCGGGATGGGCGAGAGGAAATTGACGGGGATAGAAAACGCGCCGGCTTCGAGCAGGGTCAGCGCCAGATCGGCCCGGTCTTCCCAGGTTTCGCCCAGGCCGAAAAGCCCGCCGGAACAGATGGGGATGCCCAGGCGGCGGCAGTCGGCCAGCACGGCCAGATTGTCGTCAAAGGTGCGGGTGGTGCAGATGTTCGGGTAGTGGCGGCGCGAGGTTTCGAGGTTGTGGTGGTAGGCGGCCAGGCCGGCAGCCTTCAGCCGCTCCAGGGCGTCGGCGGAAAGTACGCCGAAGGAGGCGTCGGCGGCCATGCCGGCGGCGGCGATGGCGGCGATAGCCTGGGCGGCGGCCTCGATTTCGGCTTCGGGCAGGGCCTTGCCCGAGGCGACGATGCCGAAGCGGGCCACGCCTGCGGCCTGCATGGTGGCGGCGGCGGCGGCGATGTCGGCCGGCGGCAGGAAGGGGTGGACGGCGCTTTGGGAGGCGTGATGGCCGGACTGGGCGCAAAAGGCGCAGTTCTCGCCGCAGCGGCCGGATTTGGCGCTTATTATGGCGCACAGCGAGGCCCGGTTGCCGACCCGGGCGCGGCGCACACTGTTGGCGGCCCGGGCCAGGGCGTCCAGGGCGGCTCCCGTTGCCGCTGGCAGTTCGTCGAGCAGGCGCTCCCGCAGGGCGTCGGCGAGAAATCCCCCGGCGATCAAGGGGGCGGCAATTTCGTCGGCAAAGGCGGAGAATTGGGGCATAGTCTACCTCGGGAGACGGAAATAGCCCCGGCCGGCGGTTTGGGCAAGGGGTGGAGAGAGGGTAACTTTTGGGCCGGCCGGCCTTGCTTTTTTTTGGTAATTCCAACAGAAACTTGTTTCAGGCTCCGGAATCGGCCCATGGCCGGCGCACGCATGGGGCGTCGTCAGTCCGGAAGTGGAAAGGAGGCTTTCGATGCATCGAAAATCGTTGTTGCGTTTGCTTGGCGGCCTGGTCTTGACGCTGCTTCTGGCCGTGCCGGCCCTGGCGGTGGATTACGAAGTGCCGGTGGTGACCGGCGAGCATTGGGTGAAGTCCACGCCCCAGGAGCGCAAAGCGTTTCTGGTCGGCGCGGCCACCATCATCGAGCTTGAGCAGGAAGTGCAGGGCGACAATCCGCCGAAAAAAACCACCATCGACGTCTGGTGCAAGGGCCTGTCTCCCTACACCTTCGACCAGATGGTCACGGCCATCGACCAGTGGTACGCCGCCAATCCAGACAAGGTCACCCGTCCGGTGGTGGAAGTGATGTGGTATGAGCTGGCCAAGGGCAAGCCCGGAAAACTCTAACTCCGCGGGAGGCAAGAAATGAAGCGTGTCTATGCCGCATGCGCGGTGTTGGCCCTTGTCGGCAGCCTAGGCTGCACCAATATGACGAAAACCCAGCAGGGAGCGCTGTCCGGCGCGGCCATCGGGGCCGGCGCGGGCGCGGCCATCAGCGCCATTGCCGGCGGCAACGCGGGCATCGGGGCTGGCATCGGCGGCGCGCTCGGCGGCATTGCCGGCGGGCTTATCGGCCACCAGCAGGAACAGCGCGGCTATTAAGCCAAGCTGCGGCCATTCGTGGTTATCAACCGGCGGCCCTGGGCCGCCGGTTTTGTTTTGCGCAGTTGTTGTACAGCTGTTGTGCATCTGTCTAAGCAGTTGCACAATTATTTGCCTTGTTGCTGTTCCGAAAATTTGCCGGCTGGCGGATGTCAGAAATATCCCTGAAAAACCTGTAGCATGCTAGCCGGTTTGAAATCAGCCTTTCTGGCACGTTCCCTGCTCTTCGTCACGAAACCAGGATGGACCGTCGTTCGCGGACGGTCCGTCCGCCCTGTCCAGCAGCATCGGGCCGGGGAGGAGGAGCAACATGCGACTGTGCAAGCGACCACTGTTGTGTTGGGGGGGATTGGCCCTGGCGGCCGTGTTTTTGCTGACCGCCGGACCGGGGCTGTTGGGCGCGGCCCAAAATGATAAAAGCGCCGACGCCGCGCCGGGCCGGCAGCTGGCCCGCAGCGCGGTGAGCGCCCCGGGGGCGCGCTGGACCACGGCGGACCATTCCAAGTTCGAAGCGCTGCAAAAGGATTTCGCCAAGCCCGAGGAGGTCACGGCCGCCTGCCTGTCCTGCCATCAGATGGCCGGCGACCAGATCCAGCACACCGCGCACTGGACCTGGATCTGCCCGGACTGCGGCGACGGCAAGTCCATGGGCAAGTACGGCAAGACCATCAACAACTTCTGCATCGCCGTGCCGTCCAACGAGCCGCGCTGCACCTCCTGCCACATCGGCTACGGCTGGAAGGACAAGAAGTTCGATTTTTCCGACAAGAACCACATCGACTGTCTGGTGTGCCACGACACCACCCACACCTACGAGAAGTTCCCGACCAAGGCCGGCTATCCCGTGACCGAGCCGACGCTGTTCCCCGAGGACGGCAAGACCTACCTGCCGCCCGACTACAAGAAGATCACGGCCAAGGTGGGCCGGCCCGACCGGCTCAATTGCGGCGCTTGCCACTTCTACGGCGGCGGCGGCGACGGCGTGAAGCACGGCGACCTCGACAGCTCCATGGGCATGCCCAAGAAGTCGCTCGACGTGCACATGGACGCCGAGGGCCTCAACTTCACCTGCCAGCGCTGCCACACCACCAAGGAACATCAGGTCGCCGGGCGGCTCTACACCTCGCCGGCCGCGCCCGAGCGCATCAGCCTCACCGAGGCCGATCTGGCCTCCAAGATCGCCTGCGAATCCTGCCACGGCCAAAAGCCCCACAAGAACAACGCCAAGGCCAACGATCACCTGGACAAGGTGGCCTGCCAGTCCTGCCACATTCCGGAGTTCGCCCGGGTGCTGCCGACCAAGATGTCCTGGGACTGGTCCACGGCCGGCCAGATGAACGCCGAAGGCAAGCCGTTCAAGAAGCCCGGCCCCTACGGCAAGCCGTCCTACGACACCAAGAAGGGCGATTTCGTTTGGGAAAAGAACGTGGAACCGGTCTATTACTGGTTCAATGGGGCCATGAGCCACATGCTGGTCACGGACAAGGTCGATCCGTCCAAGATGCTCAGCCTGAACCAGCCGGCCGGTTCGGCCACCGACGGCAAGTCGCGCATCATGCCCTTTAAGCGCCACACCGGAAAGCAGCCCTTTGATCCGGTCAACGCCACCCTGGTCATTCCGCATCTGTTCGGTCCCAAGGATTCCGACGCCTACTGGGCCAACTACGACTGGAAGCGGGCCATCGCCTCGGGCATGAAGTACGTGGAGCTGCCGTTCTCGGGCGAGGTCGGGTTCGTGGAGACGGAATACTTCTTCCCCATCACCCACATGGTCGCGCCCAAGGAGCAGGCCGTGGCCTGCGACGCCTGCCACAGCGTCGAGGGACGCCTGAAGGGCCTGCCGGGCGTGTACGTGCCGGGCCGCGACGTCCACGCCGGCATCACCATGGTCGGCTGGGGCGCGGTGGCGGCGGCCATCCTGGCCGTGATCGCCCATGGCGTGGGCCGCATGGTTGCAAGCTTCAGGAGGAAGGGACAATGAGCGCGCAGGAAAACGGCAAGTTCTATCTCTACACCCGCTACGAGCGGTTCTGGCACTGGGTTCAGGCGGCGCTCATCATCGCCCTGGCCGCCACGGGCTTCGAGGTGCACGGCAGCTTTACGCTTCTGGGCTACAAGCGGGCCGTGACCGTGCATTCGGCCCTGGGCATCACCTGGCTGGTCGCGTTTGCCTTCTTCATCTTCTGGGTGGCGACCACGGGCGAATGGAAGCAGTACGTGCCGACCACCAGGAAGATGTTCGAGGTCATGCGCTACTACGGCTACGGCATCTTCCAGGGCCAGCCCCATCCCTGTCCCAAGACGCCCGACGCCAAGCACAATCCGCTCCAGCGCCTGACCTATCTGGCGCTGGCCGCGGCCTTGCTGCCGTTTATGATGCTCACGGGCCTGCTGTACTGGCTCTACAACGACTGGGCCGCCCTGGGCCTGGGGGGCTTGAGTCTGTCGGCCGTGGCCGTGGCCCATCTGCTGGGGTCGTTCGCCGTGTTGGTCTTCCTGGTGGTGCATGTGTACATGACGACCACCGGGCATACGCCCCTGGCCCATGTGAAGGCCATGTGCACGGGCTGGGAAGATGCCGAGGACGGCAAGCCCGAGGATTGGGAGAAGCGGACGGCCTAGCGCCGCAGCCCTCCAAAAATACGACAGTATTTTTGAAGAACATCCCGGTGTCCGTGTGTTGCCGGTGAAGCGCTCCGTGCGATTTTCGAAGACGTGACGCGAGCCTTGTTCCTCCATGCCTGCCGCGCCGCCGCCCGGAAAAGGGGACTCCGGGC
>JAEZMB010000307.1 GCA_023435825.1 Pseudomonadota bacterium
GTCCGGGGAAGGCTCCCCGGACCGCGCCCGTTGTCGTTGGAGGCAGGCTCTCAGAACAAGGAGCCGAGGCGGCCGGTGGCAAGGGCCAGGCCCAAGGCCCCAAGGACCAGGGCGACAAGGGCGCGCACGATCAGGCTGCGTCCCGTGTGCCCCGACAGCAGCGACCCGATGGCCGGCCGCGACGGGGCCGGAATGATGTGCTCGCTGCGCAGCAGGCGGTAGATGCCGATCAGGGCGACTAGGCAAATGGCCAGGGCCAGGAGGTTTTCGGGCTTGTCGAAAAAATCGGCCAGACGCCCGGGCAGGCTCTTGGCCCCGGAACCCAGGTCGGAAACGGCGTCCAGCACATCCTGCCGCCCCTGTCCCAGCTCCCCTACGCCGCGCGCGATCTCCTTGGCCATGACCTGCTCCATCCGGGCGCGTTATTTGTTCATGCCGCCGAACATCTGGGCGATGCGGATGCCGGCCGGCCCCAGAATGACGATGAGCAGCGTGGGGAAAATGAAGAAAATGAGCGGCAAAAGCAGCTTGACCGGAAGCTTGGCAGCCAGTTCCTCGGCCTGCTGAAAACGTTTGGTGCGCATGGAGTCGGCGTAGACCCGCAAGGTCTGGGCGATGGAGGTGCCGAACATGTCGGTCTGGATGAGCATGGCCACGAGGCTGCCCACGTCCTCCAGGCCGATGCGGGCCGAGAGGTTTTTGAGCGCCTCGCGCCGGGCCTTGCCGGCCCGCAGCTCCAGGGTGAGCAGGCGCAGTTCCGAGCTTAAAATCGGGTCCTTGAGCGACATTTCCTGGCAGACGCGGAAAATGGCCGCGTCCAGGCCCATGCCGGCCTCCACGCAGACCACCAGCAGGTCCAGGGCGTCGGGCAGGCTTTTCTGGATGGATTTCTGGCGGGCCTTGATCCGGGAGCTGAGAATCATGTCGGGCAGATAGAATCCGGCCGCCGCAAGCCCCACCACGACAAACAGTTTGTACTGGCCCGACACCTTGCCGGACATGGCGGCCAGGGCGCCGAGCACCAGCCCGACCAGGGCGCCGCCGGCCTTGATGCCCCAATAGATCTCCAGGGCGCTGGGTTGGCGGTAGCCGGCCTGGACCAGGGCGGTTCGCCCCTTGCTGAGTTCCCGGGCCTCGCGGGGTTTGACCAGCTCGCCAAACCAGGTGGCGGCGCGCCGGGAAAGCCCCTCGATCCAGCCCAGGACGCCCGGCCGGCCGCCGTCCACAAGCCGGCTGTCGGTGACCAGGGCCACGGCGCGCTCGGCCATGCGCCGACGCCGCTTTCCCTCCTCGCGCAGGGAGGCCGCGGCGTAGGTGAAAAACCCGACGCTCAGCGACACGAGCAGGGCAATAACGAGGTTGTCCACGACGCCCTCCTACACTTCGATCCGCACCATCTTGCGGATGACCAGGATGCCCACGGTGATGAGTCCGGCGACGCCGTAACTCATGATTCGGCCCAGGGGATCGGTGAAAAGCAGCTCCAGGTAGCCGGGGTTGACCATCTGGACGACGGCGGCCACGCCAAAGGGCAGCAAGCTGAGCACCCAGGCGGCCATGCGGCCCTCGGCCGACAGCACCTGAATGCGGCCCTTGAGCTTGAACCGCTCGCGGATAAGCGAGGAGATGTTGCCGATGATCTCGGCCAGGTTGCCGCCGGATTCGTTTTGGATCTTGACCGAGACCACGAAGAAGTTGAGGTCCGGGCAGTCCACCCGCTCCATGAGGTTGTCCAGGGCCGTGGTGACGCCCATGCCGAAATTGATTTCCTCAAGGGTCGTCTGGAATTCGATCCGGATGGGGTCGGCGAATTCGCTCACCACCATGCCCATGCCGCTGGTGAAGGTGTGGCCGGCCCGCAGCGCCCGACCCACGAGTTCCAGGGCCTCGGGCAACTGGCGCTCGAAATCGGCCATGCGCTTGTCCTTGCGCCTGGCCACCCATTTGAACGGCAGGCAGCCGCACACCCCGGCCCCGGCCAGCAGCATCAGGGGATTGCTCAGATAGATCGAACCGATGAGATACCCGAAGACGGCGAAGACCAGCGAGAGCATGACAAAGATGCCCAGCGGGGCCTTGATGTCGGCCTGGACGAGCATCTTGTCCATGCGCCGGCTCCAGGCCTGCCGGGCCAGGAGCATGTCGAGCCAGCGCAGGCCGCTTAATTCATGCTTCTTGACGAGGTCGGTCGTGTCCAGGCCCAGTCCCTCTCCCCGGGTCACCTGGTCCACGCGCCGGGCGATCTCCTTGCCGGAGGAGTCCGTGAGCCGCCCGATGAGCACCACCACGGCCACGGCCAGATAGGCCAGGGACAGCAGCAGGGCCAGGGACAGGATGCTCGGCAGCCCGGGCGTCATGGCCGCCCCGGGAGCCGGCCAGGGCCAGCGGAGGCTTGGGTTGGACCGCGTTCCATGACGCCTAGACCTCCACCACGTTTCGTGGATCGAAAACCCCGTCGGGCAGGCGCAGGCCCTTGGCCTCGAAGCGCGCGGCGAACTTGGGCCGGATGCCCCGGGCCATGAACACGCCCTTGACCTTGCCGTCGGCAGTGACCCCGCGTTGCTCGAAGGCGAAAATCTCCTGCATGGTGATGACGTCGCCTTCCATGCCGGTGAGTTCCTGGAAGCTGACGAGCTTGCGGCTGCCGTCCGAGAAGCGCGAAATCTGGACGATGACGTCCACGGCCGAGGCGATGTAGCGCTTAAGCGACAGGGCCGAGATGTTGAGTCCGGCCATGGCGACCAGGGTTTCCAGCCGCATGAGGGCGTCGCGGGGGGTGTTGGCGTGCAGGGTGGCCAGGGAGCCGTCGTGGCCGGTGTTCATGGCCTGCAGCATGTCCAGGGCCTCGGCGCCGCGCACCTCGCCGACGATGATGCGGTCCGGGCGCATACGCAGGCAGTTGCGCACCAGATCGCGCTGGGTCACCTCGCCCCGGCCCTCGATGTTGGGCGGGCGCGATTCCAGGCGCACCACGTGTTCCTGCTTGAGCTGGAGTTCGGCGGCGTCTTCCACGGTGACGATGCGTTCGTCGTGGGGAATAAAGCCCGACAGGCAGTTGAGCATGGTGGTCTTGCCGGTGCCGGTGCCGCCGGAGATGAGGATGTTGAGCCGGGCCAGGACAATGCCCCGCAGCACGTCGGCGATGTCGCGGGTCATGGCCTTGAAGCGGATCAGGTCCTCGATGGTGAGCTTGTCCTTGGAGAATTTGCGGATGGACAGCGCCGGCCCGTCGATGGCCAGGGGCGGAATGATGGCGTTGACGCGCGAGCCGTCGGGAAGCCTGGCGTCCACCATGGGCGAGGATTCGTCCACCCGCCGGCCGACGCGGGAGACGATGCGGTCGATGATCTTTTTTAAGTGGTCGTTGTCCTTGAAACGGGACTCGGTCAGGACGAGCTTGCCGCCCCGCTCCACGTAGATCTGGCGATAGGAGTTGACCAGGATGTCGTTGATGCTCTGGTCCTTGAGAAAGGGCTCCAGGGGACCAAGGCCGAGCATCTCGTCCTTGACTTCGGTGATGAGGCGGTCGCGCTCGGACTGGTTGAGCGGCGTTTGATAGAACTCGTCGCGAAGCAGCCGCTCGACGATCTTGCTGATTTCGCCGCCAAGGGCCGATTCCTCCAGGGTGTCGAGGAGGGTGAGATCAATCAGATCGATGAGGCGGTCGTGGATGCGGGTCTTGATCTCGTAGTATTCCTGCGAGATCGGGCCGGAGGCCTCGCGCCGCTCCGGGGCCGGAGCCTGGGCGCGGGGCATCTGGTGGCGCATCAGGGGCGGGCGGCCGCGTTCCATGCCAACTCTCCTTCACTGCCGCGTGGGCGAGGCGGTCATGACCGTCCGCGCAAGAACTTGAGCCCAAACAGGGATTTCTTGGTTTCCTGGGCCGTATTGGCCGGGGAAAGGGCCGCGGCCAGCTCGCCAAGGGCCCGGGTGACCGGGGCCTTGGGCGCGGTCTCCAGCAAGGTCTTGCCCTGGTTGATGGCCGACAAGGTGGTCTTGTAGTCGTTGGGCACGCGCCAGAAGACCGGCAGCCCCAGGGCCTTTTCCATGTCCTCCACCACCAGGTCGCTTTCTTCCAGATGGCGGTTGACCACGATCTTGAGCTTGTCCTCAAGGCCGGCCTCGGCGTGGCGCACGTTGTCGAGGAACCGGCGCACGTTGGCCAGGCAGGGCAGATTCTGCACCGAGACCAGGACGATGGCGTCGGAGATGTCCATGACCTTGAGGGTGATCTCGTCGAGGTACATGCCGAGGTCAATGACCACGGTGTCGAAGACCTGGCGCATGAGTTCGAGGAGCTTGGAGATGTTTTCCGGGGTGGCCATCTGGAGGTCGTCCAGGCGGCTTGGCGGGGCCAGCAGGTAGAGCCCGGAGGGATGGCGCGACATGACGCTCATGAGATAGGTGGCGTCCAGGCGGCTGATGTTGCCGAGCACCTCTCCCCAGTGGTATTTGGGGGCAAGGTCCAGGAACAGCTGGGCCTCGCCAAAGGGCAGGTTCATGTCCATCAGCGCCACCGACGCCCCGTCCCGGTGCGTCAGGCAGGCGGCGGCCAGGTTGACGGCCAGCGACGTGGTGCCCACGCCACCCTTGGCCCCGAAGATGTTGATGATGCGGCCCTGCTTGCTGCGCCTTGGCCCCCGCACCGACTCCCGGCGCTCCTTGAAGCGCCAAAGGGCCATGCGCACCTCTTCATGGTCCACGGGCTGGGGGAAAAACTCGCGCACGCCCTGGCGCATGAGCCGCATGAGCACTTCGGCGTCGTAGATCGGGGAAGTGAGAAACACCTCCCGGTCACCGCGCCGGGCCACCATCTCGGCCACGGCCTCCAGTTCGGCCTCGCCGCCTTCGGCCAGCTCGCGCACGAGCAGGTCGGCATACTCCTCTCCGGCCCCGAGCACCTCGAAATCGCCGTCCTCGGACAGGCATTCCTCGAAGGCCCCGCGGGCGCTCGAGGGCGCCATGTCGAGAATCACGGTGAGCTTGTCGCGCATGGGTCGTTCCCTTGAGGCCGCGGCCTCACTTCTGCTGCAGGAAAGCCTCGAAACCGCCCGAGCCCTGCTTCTTTTCTTCCGGAGCCTGCTTTTCCAAACGCTCGTAGGCCAGGACCGCGCGCGGGCCGTCCATGGTGTTCACGGGTTTGTCGTCCACCACGGCCGGGGCGATCTTCTGGGCCTCGAAGACCGTATGATAGGACCGGCCGTAATCCCAGCCGATGTTCTCCTTCTCGGCCTGACAGCCGGTCAGGGAGCCGGCCAGCAGGCCGGCCAGGGCCGCCGCCACGATCCATAACATGTTTCGCATGGCTTGCTCCATCCCATCTGCAAGGATTGGTCCGGGCTTGTGGGCTCGCATCGCATCCTCGGGAAAGGGTTGCTGACGGTTTCCGCCGACGCCGCGCGCCGGGCGTGTGCTTCGGGGCAAAGCCGGCTAATAGCCCTTGGGGTCGGGCGGCCTGGCGGCTGCCAGGGGCACGGCATGGCCGAAGTCGCCGTCGATCTCCGCCCCGGTGCGGGTCATCGCCCCGCCCGGCGCGCCGGCGGCGGCCTGGGGCCGCTTGACGCCCAGGAAAAACTCCAGGTCGTCAGGCTCGTGGACCCCGTCGGTGGGCAGGATCATGTCCTTTTTATTGAGCGGCTTGACCAGATGGGCGGTGATGAGGATCACCAGTTCCGACTGGTCCTTCTGGTAGCTCGAACTCTTAAACAGGTTGCCCAGGACGGGGACGTCGCCGAGCCAGGGATACTTGTCCACGGACTCGCGGCCTTCTTCCTTGAGCAGGCCGGCGATGGCGAAGGTCTGGCCGTTCTTGAGTTCCACCGAGGTGGAGGCCCGCCGGGTCAGCACGGCCGGGATCTCGAAGTTGTTGAGCTTGATGGCCCGGCTGTAGTCGAGGTCGGACACCTCGGGGTTGACCTGGAGGCTGATGACGTCGCCCGTGGCCACGGTGGGCGTGAACTTGAGCCCCACGCCGAATTCCTTCCATTCAATGCTGGTGGTGCCCAGGCCCGAGGGCACGGGCACGGGAATCTCGCCGCCGGCCAGGAACTTGGCCGACTGGCCGTTTAGGCACACGAGGTTGGGTTCGGCCAGGATCTTGACCAGCCCGTTTTGCTTGAGCAGGTCGATAACGGCGGTCATGGTGGTGTTGCCGGCCCCGCCCCAGTTGGTGCTGAAACGCATGGCGGCTGTGCCTTGGCTGAGCGAAACGGTGTCGCGCTGGTTGGGCTGGTTGAACTCCCGGAACCGCGTCTGGATGGTGGCGCTTTCCGAGCTGGTGCCGGTATCGCCGCCGTCGATCTTGATGGTGCTGTACTTGTAGGCGTTCTGGACGTTGTCGATGCTAAAGACCGACGAGGCCAGGGAGGTGAGCCCGCCAAGGAGGGTGTAGCCGAAATTGCCGTCGCCCACGGCGTTCAAGTTGATGCCCATGCGGTTGACCACGGACTTGGACATTTCAGCCACGCGCACTTCGAGCATGACCTGCTGCACGCCGCTGACCGAAAGCATATTGAGGACCTTTTTCGGGGCGTAGACCTCGGCCAGGGACAGGGCCTTCTTGAGGCTCTCGGCGTCGCGCACCGTGCCGGACAGGGCAATGGAATCCTGGCTGGCCAGGACCTCGATGCCGGTCTCGCCGGGCAGCACGTCGTGGAGCATCTTTTTGAGGCGCGAGGCGTCCGGGGCCACGTCGAGATCATAGACGGCGCGAATCTTGTCGCCCTTTTCCCACAGCGTCAGGTTGGTGATGCCGGGAGCGCGGCCGGTGACATAGATCTGGCGCGGCGAGAGCAGCACAAAATCGGCCACGTCGGGCTGGGCCACCGAGACCCGGGAGATGTCGGCGTCGCTTTGCAAAATCACGGACTTGCCGATGGTCAGCGCCAGGCGCGGCGCGGCGCGCACGGCCACCGGCGCGACCCCGCCCCACACGCCCTGGACCGGCGCGGCCAAAACCAGGGAAAGTGCGATGGCCAGGGCGCGCGCCCACAGGCGCGGCAGGCAGTTATGGCTTGGCATGGCCCTTGTCCTCCGTTTTGATCCCGGTGAGAGAGTCGAGGCGCACGCGTTCGCGTTCGATGCCTCGGATGGTTTCCACGCTGTAGCCGGCGTCTTCCTCGGCCATGGGGCCGGCGTCGGCGAGCGGCGGCCCGGCCGGCGCGGCGGCGAAGGCTTCAAGGCTTTTGGCCACGTCGGCCCCGGATGTGGTCACGATGTCGGCGTCGCCCGGGGTGCGAAGAGCCAGGTGCAGGCTGCCGGTGTCGCTGGCCAGGGCCAGACGTTCGGCCTCCTCGGGCGCGACCATGAGCGTATAGAAATCGGTGTTGGCCAGTTCCTCGCGGCCGTCCTTGCCGATCTTGGTCTCGCGCTCGGTACCGGTGGTGAGGATGGGGATGTTTTCCAGGATGATCTTGTTGATTTTTTCGTCGTTCTTGCCGTTGGGCACGGGGTAGGTCACGAGCACGTCCACCCGGCAGCCCGGGGTGACAAGCCCGCCGGAGCCCATGATCTTGGTGCCCTTGATGGTGAAGGCCCGCTTGCCCGGAGCCACCGAGGCGTCCAGGCCGCCGCTGGTCGCGCCCTTGGGCATGAGCTTGTCCGGGGTGATGGGGTCGTCGGGGGAGATGTCGCGGGCGCTGATGCGGCCGTAGGCCTCCTGGACGTCGCGCAGGGCCCCCTGGGGCGCGGCATCGGCCTCGAAGCCCTTGGGCTTGACCATGGAGGCGTCAAGCCGCCCGCCCTTGGGGATGGCCCGGGCGGCCACCACCACCTCGACCTTGGGCGCGGCGGGCGCGACGGTCTCGACTTTGGGCGCGCGCAGGGACCCCAGCCATTTGATGGTCAGGACGCCGGCCGTCAACGCCAGGATGACGGCCAAAATGATGTGGGGTACGGCCTTGGTTTTCATGCGGGCCTCCGCCTGCTGGTCCCGGGCCTTGATCGGCGCGGCCGAATCCGGTCTGCCGTGGGAGCGGCGTATAACTTTTTTAAACGCTGTGCATGATTCGCCAGGATTGGTCCGTCTTCTCAAACACCCGGACGTTCTCGGGCTACGCCCTTTCACCGCGGCAAGGCCCGTCCGGCCCCGTCTTTCGGGCCTTTGGCCGGCCAGACGCCTGTTGCGGCACCAGGAATTGAGCAAGAAGCCTGCCAAGCGCGCGAAACGGCCGCCGGAAGGACTTCCGGCGGCCGTTTACGGCAAAGGCCATGGCCAAGGGGGAGCGTCGGGAGTAACCGCGACGTCCGTCTGGCCAGCGGGGATCAATTCAGATCAAGGACAGGGGGGCGCGACAGCCAAACAGCCTTCTTCGGGCGCAGACGGCCAGAAATCAGCCTGAGCACCCGCAGCCTTCCCCCTTTCACCTTTCTCCAGGAGGGGGGTGCGCGGGGGGGCGGCCCCCCCCCCGCGCGGGGCCCGGACCCCCG
>JAEZMB010000322.1 GCA_023435825.1 Pseudomonadota bacterium
GGGCGCCCGCCCCCCCCCCACCCCCCGAATGGGTGTAGGGGAGGGCGGTATTGAGGCGGAGGGCGGAGAGTTACGAAGAAGCGCCAGGCACGGCATAGGGCCGGGCCAGGGCATCCCGTAACCCGTCCTTGCCGTTAAGCGCCTTTTGCCAGCCCCGGTCGGCCATCCATTGGTAGACCCGGTCCGGCAGGGGGCAGGGGACCAGAATGTCGCCGGTCTGGGCCAGATCCGGCGGCTCCGGCGACAACAGCAGCCCTGCCTTGGCCTCCAAGGCCTGCCGCGCGGCCGCGCTCATGAAGCCGAAGGACGCCAGCGGCCGGCCTTCGTACAGGCCGCCGCCGCCGATGCCCACGCCGCCAAGCCAGGCAAAGCCCGCCTGGCGGGCGAACAGCCGACACGTCGCCAGAGCCGCGTCGCAGTTGGCCGGCTCGGGAAACCCGCAATTGGCCACGGCGAAAAAGCCTTGCGCCCGATCCGGCGCGATCTCCCGGCGATAGGCGCACAGCCGCTCCAGCACCTCGACCGCCGCGCCCGGAATGGCGTCGGCATAGACCGGAAACGACAGATACGCGCCGTCGGCCGCGCCAAGCGCCTCGGCCAGGGCCGCGAACGCCTCTTCATCCTGCCGGGCGGCCGCCAAGGAAAATGGCCGCACCTCCGCCCCATGGCCCGTCAGCCAATCCCGCACATGGTTCGCCAAGGACGCCGACACCCCGCCGCGCGGCTTGGGCGAACCAACCAACGCCACGAGGGAACGCGGCCGGGCGTCGGGCTGTACAGCATCGCTCAACACCGACCGGACCACGGCAGCGGCCCCGGCCGCGCCTTCAGCACGGCATGCCACGCCCGCCCCGTGCCTGGGCGAACGCATGTTGGCCGCGTTACGCGCCACGAGGCTGCAAAAAAGCTGCGCCGATTCCAGGTCCCGTTCGCCGGTCAAGCCGATGCCGTACAGGGCCGGCACAGCCGGGTAGCGGTTGGGATGGCGCGAGCGGCCATCGACCTTGGAGAAGTAGGGCAAGAGATTGGGCAGCACCGCCCGTTCCATGGCCAGCCGCAACCCCGGCGCATGGCCGCCCAGGACCACCGGCGTGAGCAGAACCACGACCGAGCTGCCGGCTATGGCCTCGGACAAGCCCAGGCCGTCGTCGGCCATGCGGCACTGCCCCGGCGTTTTGGTCCAGCAAGAAAAGCATCCCCGGCACGACGGCATGCCCGACGACGGGATGTCCACGAACCGGCATGACCCGCCTCGGGACGTCGCCTCGCCTTGCACGGCCTTGCGCAGCGCCGCGCCGACCTCGCCCGCTTCGCCCAGGGCATCGAGCACCAGCCAGTTCTCGGCCATGACCGCCTCCTTCGTCTCGGGCACAGATAATTTTTCATGTAGACAGCGTCAACATTTTTTGTTGCCTTAGCCCCCAAGGGGAACCCAATGGCCCAAGACGACTATCATCATGGAAATTTGCGCCAGGCGCTTCTGGATGCCGGGGAAAAACTGCTGGAGACCGAAGGCGTGGAGGGCCTCAGTATGCGCGCCCTGGCTCGGGCCACGGGCGTGAGCCATGCCGCGCCCTACCGGCATTTCGCGGACAAGGCCGAACTCTTGGCCGCCCTGGCCGCGCGCGGTTTCGCCCGGTTGGCCGCAGCGCTGCATATCGTAGCCGCCGCGCACCAAAGCCAGCCGCAACGGGAATACCTGGTCGCCTGTCGGCGCTATATCGAATTGGGGATGGAAGCGCCGGCCATGTACCGGCTGATGTTCGGCCAGCAGCAGCCGGGCGTCGGCGACCAGCCGGAACTGGCCGTGGCCGGCCATGCGGCCTTCGATGCCTTGCTCGGGGCCATGGCCCGGGGCAGGGCGGCGGGAACCCTTGGCGAGGTGTCCACCGAAGCCCAGGCCATGGCCGTGTGGTCCATGGTCCATGGGATCACGGAACTGGCCATCAGCGGTCGTCTGGCTCCGTGCTGGCAGAGCGGTCTGGAAGTGCTGGCTTTTGGGGAGCGGATGTGCGCGTTGCTGCTTTCGGGTCTTGGGGGTGGGAAGGCCGGGAATTGAGCGTCACACGCTCCACGACCTTTTGGTAATACACCTGCTCCTTTTCCAGGCTGACCGGCCGCCGCCGCCGGGCGTTGGCCTGCATGACCAGAAAATTGAGCTTCTGCATCTGCTTGTAGCGTTCCTGCTCGTCGGTGGCGGCGGCCAGGAGTTGGGTGGCCGTGACGATCTCCTGCTCCTCCACCAATTCGCGCGGCACGTAGCCGGCGTTGCGCAGGATCTTGTAGGCCATGCGCAGATCCTCGGGGATCATGGAATCGTCCTCGAATTCGATCTTCTTACCCTGGCCCGGGAGGTTCTCAAACTCGCCCTTGGCCATGGCCTCCTCGATGCGGCGTTCGGCGATCCAGGCAAACGCGAACATGGCGGACTCCGTCATGGCTTGCGGCCCGGGCCCCGGGCGCCCCCCCCGCCCCGGCCCCGATGCAGCCGGGAGCTATTGCCGCGTCCCTTAAAAAATACGATAGTATTTTTTAAGAAAAACAAATGGTTTTAGCTCGTTGACTACAAAACACCCTATGCGCTTATCGCGGACGCGACACTATTGCCGCTCCACGGCCTTTTCGAGCTTGGGCAGCCCCTGATCCATCCAGACCACCACCTTGGGCACGACCCGGCCCAGGGCGTCCGACGCGGCGGCGGCGATGGTCGATCCCTTGAAATCGGTCAGCGGCGCATAGGCGTTGAACTCGCCCGAAGACAGCCGCGTGCCCATGTCCTTGCTCCACAGATCCAGCCGCAGGGACACCACGAACCGGCCACCGTCGGTGTAGTCCACGTTGAAGGCGGTGAGTTCGCCGGACAGCACGGCCGAGCGGTCCACCCGGGGTTGGTAGTCCACGGGAGTCACGGCCGAGGACTGGCACTCCAGCCCCTGGCGCAGGGCCGCCCCGACCACGTCCTGGGGTGCGCCTTCCCAGTAATACTGCAGGCTGGCGGTCAGCACGTTGTTCTGGGCCGTCATGACCGCCGTGCGGTCCAGGTTTTCCATGGTCTTCAGCGGCTTGAAGGCGATGGGCAGCCGGTGCTGCTGGCTGGCCGAGCCCGGGCAGGGGGTCTCGCCCAGGGCCACGCGCAGATAGCGCTGTTCGGGCGGCGGCTTGCCGAAGCAACCGGCCAGGGACACGGCCAAAAGCCCGGTCAGGGCCACACGTCCGAGAAGGGAAAGGCATTTCATCGAGCTGGTCCTGATGGCGGCCGCAGCAGTTCCCAGGGCCGCTCCCGCAGACGGGAAGCCAGCTCCCGGACTTCGCGGCTCGTCCGGTTGAGGTTGCGCAAAATTTCTTCGAGTTGTTCCTGATCGTAGTTGAATCCCTGGCGCACGTCGCTGGTCAGCCCGCCGACATGCTCGGCCTGGGTCCTGAAGGTGGCCAGGGTCTTGGTCAGCTCGCCCTCGACCGTGGTTACGACCTTGTCCATGCGCTTGAGCGAGGCGTCCAGGGTCTCGGCCGCCTTGCCGCCCTTGCCCGAGAGCGCCTCCCAGTTGCGGCGAAAGTCGTTGGCCGCCAGCCGCAGGTCTTCCACCAGCCTGGGCGTGCCTTCCAGGGCTTTTTTCAGGGATTCGGTGTTTTCCGGCGTGAACAGCAGACTGATGTTTTCGGCGATGTCGTTTATTTTCGGGCGGATGTCATCGAGCATCTCGCCGGCCTTGGCGGCCAGTTCCTGCACGTCCATGGTGGTGATGGCCGGAATGGACGTGCCTGGGGCGATCTTCTCCCCGGGCTGGCCGCGCAGTTCCAGCAGCACGTAGTAGTCGCCCACCAGCCCCTTCTGGGCAATGCGGGCCACGGTACCGCCAAAAAGCGGAAATCCTTGGTGAATCGCCACTGTGACGCCGATATAGCGGGGATCGTTGACATCCAGGGTGATGTCCTCGACCCGGCCCACGTCCAGGCCGGCGTACTTGACCGGCCGGCCCCGGCTCAAATCCTTGATGGCGGTGAAACGGATCAGGTAATGGTCGTATTTCACCCAGAACCAGTTGCCGCCCAGCACCACCATGAAGCCGCCGAGAATGACCAGCCCCAGGGCCAGCGCCCCGGCCGCCTTGAGATAGTCCGACCGGCTGGCCTTGGCCGTCAGCATGTCAGGCTCCCCTTGCGGCGCTTTCACGCCGGCTTTCGACCATGGCGCTCCAGCTGCCGCCGAGGATACGGCTTTCCCGGCTGGGCTGGCGGGCCAGAAACTGGTGGATGAACGGATCGTCGCTGGCGGCCAGCCGGGAGAGCGGCCCCTCGAAAAGCATCCGGCCGGCGCTTAAAACCACCACATGGTCGGCGATGGCGTAGAGGCTTTCCAGATCGTGGGTGACCACCACGATGGTCATGTCGAAGGTGGCCCGCAGTTCGAGGATAAGCTGGTCCATGTCGGCGGCGGTGATGGGGTCCAGGCCCGAGGTCGGCTCGTCGCACAAGAGCACGGCCGGGTCCAGGGCCATGGCCCGGGCCAGTCCGGCCCGCTTGCGCATGCCGCCCGAGAGTTCGCTGGGGAAATAGTCCATGAAGTCGGCCAGCCCCACCAGCTTGAGCTTTAAGCGCACGATCTCCTCAATGAGCGAATCCGTCAGTTCCGTGTGCTCCCGCAAGGGCAGGGCGATGTTCTCGCCCAGGCGCAGGGAACCCAGCAGCGCGCCGTCCTGGAACAGCACGCCCATGCGGCGGCGCACGTTTAACCGCTCGGCTTCGGCGATTTCGGCCATGTCGTGGCCGCCAAGGACGATGCGGCCGCCCTGGATGGGGACCAGGCCGATGATGTTGCGCAGCAGCGTCGATTTGCCGCAGCCCGATCCACCCAGGATGACGCTCACCTTGCCGCCGGGCAGCACGGTGGTAACGCCGGAGAGCACGGTGCGTTCGCCGTAGCCGACGCTGACGTCGGACAGGGCGATGTCGGGGGATTCCAGGCGGCCGGACACGGGCGACTCCTTGGCGTTTACCGGAAGATATAATTGAGGGCGGTAAAAAACAAATCCAAAAGAATCATGACGAAAATCGACTGGACCACGGCGGCGGTGGTGCGCCGGCCCACGTCGGCCGCGCCCTCCCGGGCCAGAAACCCCTGCCAGCAGGAAATGACCGTGATGGCCACGCCAAAGCCGGCGCTCTTGACCAGGCCCGACAGCAGATCCTTGAAGCCCAGGAAGTAGGCGATCTGGTTGAAATAGACCTTGCCGGACAGCCCCAGGACCAGGGAGGAGAAAATACCGCCGGCGGTGATTCCCACAGCGTCGGCCCAGATGGTCAAAAGCGGCGCCATGACGGCCATGGCCACGAATTTGGGCCAGACCAGAAAGCGTACCGGATCGATGCCCATCACCGCCAGGGCGTCGATCTCCTCGCTTATGCGCATGGTGGCGATTTCAGCGGTAAAGGCCGCGCCGGCCCGACCCGAGAGGATCAGGCAGGTTAAAAGCGGCCCCAGCTCGGTGACCAGGGAAAAGCCCACCAGATTGGCCACATAGCTCATGGCCCCGACTTTTTCCAGCTGGATGGCGGCTTGGAGTGACAGGATGATGCCGACGCAGGCGGCGATGACGCTGACGATGGCCAGGGAATCGGCCCCGACCCAGGCCAGGTGGCTGATGGTGCGGGCGCGCAGATAGGGCTTTTCCCGCCGCCAGGGGCGAAGCGCCCGGCCGGCGCAGCGCATGAGGTCCACGGCCAGGCCGACCAGCACGCCGAGATCATCCTGCTTCCTGGCCATGTCGCCTGCCGTAGAGCCCGGCTATTCGGGCAGGCCGAACAGCTCGCCGAGCTGGGTGAGGTGAAAAATCTTGGCCACCTGGGGCGAGATGTCGGCGATGCGGATGGTGCGCCCGGCCTCGGCCAGCAGCTTTTTGGCCTCGATAAACAGGGCCAAGCCGGAGCTGTCGACATAGTCCAGGCCGGCCAGATGCAGCACGATCTCGGGCGCGCCGCCCTCCAGGGCCTCCAGCAGACGTTGCCGCACGGCCGGGGTGGCGGTGAAATCGATCTCGCCGGTCAGCACGATGTCGGCGGGCGTGTCGCCTTTTGCCAGCGTCCAGGCGGGCTTGGCGGAAGAAGCGGTAGGCATGGGCAACGGCTCCGGCCGAGGGTTGCGGCGGGGCGGGCGCGGTTTACAACCAGCGCTCGACCTCCGGGACGGCCGCCTCGGCCAGGGCGGCGGCCAGTTCGTCGCGGGAAACGGCGGCCGCGCCCACCTGGGACACGGCAATGCCGGCGCAATAATTGGAGAGCATGCAAGCGTCCAAAAGGTCAAGCCCTGCGGCCAGGCCGCAGGCCAGGGCGGCCATGACCGAATCGCCCGCGCCGGTAACGTCGTAGACGCGCCGGGCGGCGGTGGGGATGTGGGCCACATCCGAAGGCGTGCGGAAAAGCGCGATGCCGTCCGGCCCCAGGGTCACGCACAGATGGCGGCAGCGCACGGTCTTAAACAGCGCCAGCCCGGCCCGCAACACCCGGCGTGGGCCGGTTTCCCGGGACACGGCGGCGGAACCGGCCATTTCCAAGGTTTCCTTGAGATTGGGCGTGAGCAGATCGACCCCGGCATAGCAGGCCAGGTTGGCCGGCTTGGGATCGACCAGGATCATGGGCCGTCGGTCGCTGGCGGCCACGGCGGCGCGCAGGGCGGCCATGAGGTCCGGGCCGACAACGCCCTTGGCGTAGTCCGAGACGATGACCACGTCGGCCTTGGCCACCAGATCGGGCAGGGCAGCCATGAGGCCCTGCCGGGCCTTGTCGGCCAGGGGCGCGTCGGATTCGCGGTCCACCCGCACCACCTGCTGGTTCTGGGCGATGATGCGGGTCTTTATCGTGGTAGGGCGGCTGCGGTCGCGCACGAGCAGGCTCTCGACGCCGTCGCGTTCCAGCAGCGTGCCGAGCATCCGGCCGGCGTCGTCGTCGCCCGTGGCCGAAACCAGCAGCGGCTTGGCCCCCAGGGCGGCGATGTTGCGGGCCACGTTGCCGGCCCCGCCGGCCAGATGGCGCTCGCGCACGACCTTGACCACGGGCACCGGCGCTTCCGGGGAAATGCGGCCCACCTCGCCCATGAGATAGTGGTCGAGCATGGAATCGCCCAGGACCAGCACGGCCTTGCCGGCCATGGCCGGCAAGGCGGCGGACAGCCGGGCCAGATCCGGGGCCAGGGCCGGGTTCACGCGTCCTCTCCCAGGGCGGCGGGCGAGAGTTCGAAGCGTTCGAGAAGCCCTTCGAGTTCGCGGCGCGAGCTGAAATGGAAGGTGAGGCGGCCATGGTCGGCCGAACCGGTGGTCTTGACCAGCACACCGGCCCGTTCGGTGAGCACGGCTTCCAGGCCCTTGAGACGCACGTCCGGGACCGGCTTGGGACCGCGCTTGCGCGGGGCGTCGGCCATGGTCCCAGCTTCGGGCAGCCGGCCGTGGGTCTTGGCATAGGCCGCGGCGGCCTCGGCCTCGCGCACGCTGATGCCGCCGTCCACCACCCGCCGCCACAAGGCGTCCCGCAGTTCGCCCTCAGGCAGAGACAGCAGCGCCCGGGCATGGCCGGCGGTAAGCTTGCCGGCAGCCAGATCGGCCCGCACGGCCTCGTCCAGGGTGGTCAGGCGCAGGCTGTTGGCCACGGCCGAGCGGCTCTTGCCGACCTTGGCGGCCACGGCCTCCTGGCTCAGGCCATAGCGGCTGACGAGCAGCTGGTAGCCGGCGGCCTCTTCCATGGGATTCAAATCTTCGCGCTGAAGGTTTTCGACCAGGGCCAGGGCGAAGCCGGTCTCGTCGTCCACCTCGCGCACCAGGGCGGGAATTTCGGTCAAACCGGCCTGCCGGGCGGCCCGCCAGCGGCGTTCGCCGGCCACGATCTCGTGGCTGTGGCGGCCATGGCCCGGCACGGGGCGCACCAGCACGGGCTGGAGCAGTCCTTGCTCGCGGATGGACGCGGCCAGTTCGGCCAGGGACTCCTCGCTGAAGGTGCGCCGGGGCTGCTCGGGATTGGCCCGGATGTCGTCCAGGGGGAGCAGACGCACTTCGCTTGGCGAGGCGTCGGCTTCGCCAAACCCGCCGAGCAGGGCTTCGAGTCCGCGTCCCAAACCTTTTTGGGCTTGCGCCATGGGATCGTTCCTTTTAATCGTACTTGCCGGACGCGTCTGCGTGTCCGCCTGAGAACCGATTACCGTGTTTTGCTTTTTTTTCAAAGGGCCGGACGCCCGTCCGCCCCAACGCCAAGCCAAGGAGCCGGACGTGCCGCGCATTTCGCCCCATTTTCTGGAACTTTTCGATGCCAACGGCGCGCCGCGCGGCGTGCTTGTCAGCGCCGAACTCTGGGAACGCTGCAAGGACAAGGTGCTGCCGCCGTTGACCAAGGCCCTGTATGTCCTGGACCCGGCGGCCCGGCCGGAGCCCGAGGTCCGGCCCGAACCCCTGCAGGAGTGGGAAACCCTGCTCGCCTACTGGGATTTCACCTATCCGCCGGCCTACGACGTGCACTGCGACTGTTGCGGGGCCGCCACCGACGACTGGCGGGCGGACGAGCCGCGCAAATTCCGGCTGCGCAACGCCAACCTCGGCGGGTTGGTAACCTTCCAATGCGCCGGCTGCAAGGCGCTTGTGCTCAAAAAGCATTTCAAGAAACATCTGACCGTGGAGTGCAAGCCCTACGTGGACAAGGGCTAGACGTACCTTCCCCGCTTCGGACGCAAAAAAGCCGGCCACTGGGGCCGGCTTTTTTTGTGGGCGTTTGCCGAAAACCTAAGCCGCGGTCTGTCGCCGGACCACTTCCTGGGCCAGGCTGATGTAGGCCTCGGCTCCGCGCGACTTGACGTCGTGGGTGAGCGCCGGCTTGCCGTAGCTGGGGGCTTCGGACAGGCGGATATTGCGCGGAATGAGCGTCTGGAAATAGAGCTTGGGGAAGCACTTCCAGACCTCGCGCTTGACGTGGCGATTGAGCTTGTTGCGGCCGTCGTACATGGTCAGCACCACACCGAGCAGGCGCAGGCGCGGATTGAGGCGCTTGCGGACCTGATCGTAGGTGCGCAGCAACTGGGCGATGCCTTCCAGGGCGTAGTATTCGCACTGGAGCGGCACGAGCATTTCCGTGGCCGCGCACAGGGCGTTGAGGGTCACCAGCCCCAGGGACGGCGGACAATCGAGCAGGATGTAGTCAAACTCGTCCTGCACGGCTTCGACCAGCCGGCGCATGTAGAATTCACGGCCGGGCTTGTCCACCAGCTCGATATCGGCGGCCACCAGATCCGGGGCCGAGGGCAGCACGGTGAGAAAGGGCAGTTCGGTGCCGACAAAGGCCTTGCGGGCGTTTTCCGGTTCGAACAGGACGGAGTAGAGATTTTCGCTGATCTGGTCTTGGTAGATGGACAGTCCGCTGCTGGCATTGGCCTGGGGGTCGCAGTCGATGAGCAGGACTTTTTTTTCCATCACCGCCAGGGAGGCGGCCAGATTGACGGCCGTGGTCGTTTTGCCCACGCCGCCTTTCTGGTTGGCGATCACGATGACACGAGCCATGCGGCAGCTCCTTGGGCCTACGCGCCAGGATGATTCGGGGCGCGCTTGCCCCGCTGTTTCACGTGAAACAGCGGCCGGCGGCTAATCGCGGAAGGTGCGATGGCAAAAGGACTGGGCGTCGTCGAGGGATTCGACGAGCATCACGCAGCCCTCGACATCGCCTTTCTTGACCGCGTTAAGCAGCTGCCCGGCGAGGTGGGAAAAATCCTCGGCTTCGTCCATCCAGTCTTCGTCGGCAAGCTGATGCATCTTGCGGGCGAGGCGGGCAAGGCGATTGACCGATTCTTCATCAGGCAACGTCGCGTCTTCGACCTGGCTCTGTATTTTGGCGAATACAGCTTCGAGATCACGTTTCGTGGTCTTGAATTCCATTACCGCAATCCGTCCTTGAGGCGGGTTTAGGTTGAACAAAAAGGGCGATTAGTAAAAAAAACCTTATCCTGTCAATATCATTGCCCGTAATAGTCACGATACCAGGCAATGAAATTGGCGATGCCGGTCTTGATGTTGGTGGCCGGCTTGAAGCCCACGTCCTTGATGAGGTCGTCGATGTCGGCGCAGGTGGCCGGCACGTCGCCAGGCTGAAGCGGCAGGAATTCCTTGATGGCTTCCTTGCCCAAAGCCTCTTCAATGGCTTCAATGAACTGCAACAGCGTGACGCTGTTGTTGTTGCCAATGTTGTAGAGCTTGTACGGCGAGACACTGGAACTGGGATCGGGCGAGGCCGGATTCCAGTCCGGATTGGGCTTGGGAATGTTTTGCGTGACGCGCACCACGCCTTCGACAATGTCGTCGATGTAGGTGAAGTCGCGTTCCATCTGGCCGTGGTTGAATACCTGGATGGGCTTGCCTTCAATGATGGCCTTGGTGAACAGGAACAGGGCCATGTCCGGCCGGCCCCAGGGGCCGTAGACCGTGAAAAAGCGCAAACCGGTGCAGGGAAGGCCGAAAAGATAGCTGTAGCTGTGGGCCATGAGCTCGTTGGACTTCTTGGAAGCCGCATACAGGCTGATGGGATGGTCCACGTTATCGTGCACGGAAAAGGGCATCTTGGTGTTGAGGCCGTAGACCGAGCTCGACGAGGCAAACACGAAATGGTCCACCTTGTGCTGGCGGCAATTCTCCAAGATATTGAAATAGCCGATGATATTGGCGTTGATGTAGTCTTCGGGGCACTTCAGGCTGTGCCGCACCCCGGCCTGGGCAGCCAGGTTGACCACGTAATTGAAGCCGCCGGCGTCGAAGACGCGGTCCATGGCGGCCCGGTCGGCCATGTCTTCCTTGACGAAATGAAATTTGGCGTCAGCCGAGAGCAGGGCGATGCGCTCTTTTTTCAGGGCAACGGAATAATACGGATTGAGGTTGTCCAGTCCGGTGACGTGAAAACCCATGGACAGAAAACGGCGACACAGATGGAAGCCGATGAAGCCGGCCGCGCCGGTGACAAGGATATTCATGATTCCTTTGGGTAGCGGTACGTTCAATCCCGAAGGGGAAAGCCCTCACAGGGCGGGACGGCGTCAGGCGTCGTCCCGTTTGGCCTCCAGCAACGCGGGAGAAACCGGGTCGTTCATGTTTCCTTCCCGGGGACGCGCCGAAAGGTCCGCGGACTGGCCATGGGCGGTTCCTGCGGCGGCGTGGCTCGGACCTTGAAAAAAAGTCCGGATAAAATCAAGTGGAATGGGCAAAATTGTCGAAGCCTGGCTTTCCGCCGCCATCTCCCGGATGGTTTGCAAGTAGCGCAGCTGCATGGCCTCGGGGTGCTGCCCGATGATCTGGGCCGCTTCGGCCAGGCGCGAGGAAGCTTGGAACTCGCCTTCGGCATTGATGATCTTGGCCCGGCGCTCACGCTCGGCCTCGGCCTGCTTGGCCATGGCCCGCTGCATCTCCTGGGGCAGGTCGATGTATTTGAGCTCCACGTTGGCCACCTTGATGCCCCAAGGGCCGGTGTGGGCGTCGAGGATGGTCTGGACCTGCTCGTTGACCTTGTCGCGGTGGGCCAGGATCTCGTCGAGCTCCACCCCGCCGCAGACGCTGCGCAGGGTGGTCTGGCTGATCTGGGAGGTGGCGTACATATAGTCCTCGACTTCGAGGATGGCCCGGATGGGGTCGGCCACCCGGAAATAGACCACGGCATTGACCTTGATGCTCACATTGTCCCGGGTGATGACGTCCTGATGGGGTACGTCCAGGGCGAAGGTGCGCATGGAGACCTTGGTCATGCGGTCGATGACCGGAAAGAGCAGAATGAGCCCCGGCCCCTTGGGGCCGATGACCCGGCCCAGGCGAAAGACCACGCCGCGTTCGTACTCGTTGAGCACCCGAAGGGAAACGATGAGCAGCAGGATGACTATGCCGACCAGGGGAAGAAATCCGATCATGACGGCCTCCGTAAGGGGAATCGTCCGGGAGTCGGTCCTTGCCGGAAAAAACCGGCAGTCACAGGCATACCAGCATTGATTGGTTTTGTCTTGAAAATGCGCGCGGACGCGTCTTTCTGGCATCAGGCGGCGGCGCTGTCCGTCCGGGGCGCGACAAGGAGCACGAAATCCTCGTGCCCGACGACCACTACCGGCTCGCCCGGGGCAAAATCCGTCGTGTTCTCATGGTCGGCCAGCCTGGCGTCCCAGATTTCGCCGTGGACGAAAACCTTGCCGGCACGGCCGGACCAGCGGCGCACCAGGGCGGTCTGGCCGTAAAGCGCGGTGAGGCCCAGGCGGGGCTTTTGGCGCTGGGCCTTGGCCAGCAGCCAGACCGCGCCCAGGAGCAGGGCGCATACGCCGCCCACGGTGGGCAAAATGAGCGACAACGGCAGCCCGGAATGCCCGTCGAAGCGAAACAGCAGCAACGAGCCGAGAAACAGCGCAGCCACGCCGGCAAGGCTTAAAAGGCCAAAGCTCGTGATGTGCAGCTCCAGCAGAAACAGCCCGCCGGCGGCCAGCAGCAGCAGCAGGCCGGCGGCGTTGGTGGGCAGCACGGACAGGGCGTAGAGGGCCAAAATAAGGGCGATGCCGCCCACCACGCCGGGCAGCACCGCCCCGGGGGTGGTCAGCTCGAAAAAGACGCCGGCCACGCCCAGCAGCAGCAGCACGTAGGCGATAGAGGGATCGAGGAGCCAGGACAAGAGCGTATGCCACAGGCCCGGCTCGTAGCTGACGATGGTGGCGGCCGCGCCGTCGAACCGCACCGTGCCGGTGGGAGTGGCGATGCCGCGCTTGCCGATCTGTTCAAGCAGATCGCGGGGGCTGACGGCCACAAAATCCACCACCCGTTCGGCCACGGCCTCAGGCGCGGTCAGGGTAGCGGCCTCGTCCACGGATTTTTTGTACCAGTTGACGTTGCGGCCGCGCCGGTCGGCCAGACCGCGCAGCAGGCTGGTCAGATCGTTTTTGATCTTGAGATCGGAGGTCTTGGGCAGATCGCTGCCGCCAAGGCCGATGGGCGAGGCCGCGCCGATGGTGGTCTGGGGAGCCATGGCCGCGACCGAGGCGGCGGCCACGAGGAACACTCCGGCCGAGGCGGCTCGGGCCCCGGAAGGGGAAACGTAGACCGCCACCGGAATGGGGGCGTTTAAGATCGAGCCGACCATGCGCCGCATGACTTCCACGCTGCCGCCCGGGGTATCCAGGGACAACAGCAGCAGGTCGGCCGGTTTGGCCACGGCCACGGCTATGGCGTCATCGAGCATGTCGGCCTGGGCCGGGCTGATGGCGCTGTGCAGCCGGGCTTCGAGCACGGTGTAGGCGGCAAACGACGGCGAAGCCCAACAAACAAGGAAAAGGGCCAGGAAAAGGCTTTGCAGCTCAATGGCGACGCAGCGTGGCGATGACATGCTCCCAGACCTCCGGATCGGGGTTGTAGAGCGTGTGGGGCGGCGGCAGGACGACCACCGCCGAAGTGGCCCGGGCGGCCAGTTCCTGCCGGGCCGGATCGGAAATCTCGCCGAATACGGCGACCAGCTCGGGATTGAGCCGGGCCACGCCGCAGGCGAAATGCAGCGGCATTTCGGTGAGCGCGCCCCCCTGGGGCAGGGCCAGGGGCCAGAAGGCCACCAGCCCCTTGCCGGCCAAGCCGGCCTGGGCAATGAGCCGCCGCCACAGGTCACGCCGCCGGGGGTCGGACTGGCCGGCCATGTCCAGGCCCAGTTCGCGGTAGGTGATGACCAGACGGGGCGTGGGCGGCGTCTTGGCGAAAAAGGTCGGCCAGGGCAGGGGCCAGCGGTCGGGATTGTCGGGCAGGGCGGCCCGGGCAGCGGGAGGCGACCCTTGGGGTTCGTTGGAGGGTTGGGGTCGCGTGGGCCGCGTCTGCGCCGCGTAGGCGGCTGGCGAAGCCGCTGGAGGCGCGGCTATGGGGTGTGGGCTGAGCTCACGGGATTTTGGCACGGGCGGTGTGGACGGCGCCATGGGATGGCCCGCCGCCGCAGTTTCAACCTGTTCCACGGCCGGCTCGGCCTGTCCGACAAGGTCCATGGACGCAGCCCGGGCGACATCATCGACCGGGGCTGACTCGGGCGCGGCCGAATCTCCGACTGCCGGGACAGCCTCGGGATCAAGGTAGAAATGGCGCACCCCGGCCATCTGCCAGACGCGCAGGCGCTCGGGCACCTCTAGGAGCGAATCGAGAAGTCCCATATTTTCATGGCCATGTCGGTTTTCGGGATGTTGCCCCAGGTTTCCTGGCGGCCGTCGGCGTCCAGGGCCACGGCTTCGTTGGACGGCGCGGCAAAGCCGGCGTCGGACCGGCCGATGGGATTGGCGATGATGGCGTCGCAGCGTTTGCGGGTGAGCTTGCCCCGGGCGTTTTCCACCAGATTGTCGGTCTCGGCGCAAAAGCCGATGAGGTATTGCCCGGGTTTCTTGACGCCGCCCATGGCGGCCAGGATGTCGCGGGTGGGGGTGAATTCCAGGGGCGGGCGCTCGCCGGCTGCTTCCTTTTTGAACTTGCCGCCGCCCTCGAAGGGGATGGGCGAAAAATCGGCCACGGCTGCAGCCATGACGCCGTAGTCGGCCGATGGCCAGACGTCCAGGCAGGCCTCGTGCATCTGGGCGGCGCTGGTGACGCCGACCACCCGCACCTCTTCCGGGAACCACCAGGAAACCGGACCGGCCACCACCGTGACCTCGGCCCCGCGCAGCCAGGCGGCCATGGCCACGCAGGCCCCCATGCGGCCGGTGGAAGGGTTGGACCAGAACCGGGCGGCGTCGAAATATTCGCGGGTGGGGCCAAGGCTCACCAGCACGCGCTTGCCGGCCAGATCCTTGGGCGAAAGCGCCCGCAGCAGGGTGGTGAAAATGGCGTTCTCGTCAGCAAGCCGGCCCTGTCCGGATTCGCCGCAGGCCATGGCCCCGCAGTCCGGGGCAACACCGATAACGCCCCGATCCAGCAGCGTCTTCCAGTTGTCCTGGGTAGCGGCGGCGGCCCACAGCCGGGGATTCATGGCCGGAGCGCACAAAATCGGCCCGTCAAAGGCCAGGGCCTGGCAGGAAAGCAGGTCGTCGGCCAGACCGTGGGCCAGCTTGGCGATGGTGTTGGCCGTGGCCGGCACGACGGCCAGCAGATCAGCGGTCTGGGCCGGGGCCAGGTGGGCGAAATTGGCCGAGGCGGGGTCAAAAAGGCTTGTGGTGACCGGATCGGCCCCCAGGGCTTCGAAGGAGAGCGGGGTGACGAACCGGGCGGCGGCCTCGGTCAGGCTGACGCTCACGGACGCGCCCGTGGCCAGGATGCGTCGCAGCAGCGACAGGGCCTTGTAGGCGGCCACGGAACCGGTGACGCCGAGATGCACGCGCCGTCCGCCGTAGCCGGTAAAATCAAGATGGCTCACCTGCATGACGGCCTCCTGGAAAAAGGGAACAACGTTAGCTCAGGCCCCGGTCGCGGTAGAGGGAGACGTGCCAGAGGTAGATGCGCTGGGCCATGTCGTCGATGACGTTGTCCTCGATCTTGGACCATTCCACCTTGCCCGATTCCTGGCGCACGCCGTTGGCCACGAATTCCAGGCCCAGGGCCAGTTCGCCGGACACCGGCTCGGGCTGGATGTTGTTGACCTTGGCCACCAGCCAGTATTCCTCGCGCAGCTTGGGAACCTTCTCATTGAAGGTGAAAAAGATGATGAAGCGGTCGCCCTTTTTGGGGTCCAGGCCCTGATCCTTGACGTGTTGGCGCTTGAGGCGAAAACGCAGGCCGCCGGCGGAGATGTTCTCGATAAGGGCCAGCCCGGTCTTGAAATGGCCGTGGGCCACGGTGGGCTTGGCCATGTCGAAGCCGCCCGAGGCCTCGTATTTCCACAGGGCGATGTGGGAGAACTGGTTGAAATCCGGGCGCATGCGCAGGCTTTTGCGCCGCTGCGCGCCGTTGAGAGACGTCGGAAAGGCCAGGGCCACCTGAGGCGGGCGATCGGGGAGCTGGCGGATGCGCAGGATGGGAGCGGTGAAATTGTAGAAAATCTCCCGGTGCCGGTCCTCGCGCTCGACGATGCGGAAAAAGCAGGTGACGTTTTTCCCGATGAAACGGTCCTTAAGGGCGGCCACGCCGCCAAGCTCCAGGACCACGCCAGCCTCGGCCACAGCCATGACCGTGGCCGTGACGCCGGTCAGGCCGCTGTCGGCCTCGTCGAACTGCACATGGACCTTGGAACGCTGGGCCAGGGCGAGATCAAGGATGTCGGCATTTCGCCGACGCGCAGCCTCGTCTTCCTTGGCGGGCTTTTTTTTCCGAAACAGATCCAAGACCATGCGGTTGCCGTCCAGGGGTTTTGCCGGCAACGGTATCAGGGCGTCGCCAAGGCCGTCAATTTCCGTGACAAAAAAGCATTCCGGCAAAGGCCGGAAAGCGGCGTCAATTATCGAGCAACTCCAGCCGTTTGTCCACGACCAGGGGATTGGGGTGCAGGGGCCTTGTCGCCTTGTACACCTCCCGGGCGGCCGCCTTGTCGCCGGAGGTTTCCTTGAGCTGCCCCAAAGCGAAGCCGGCCTGGGCCCGCAGGGCCGGAGCAAGACTTGCCGTGGCGAAAATTTCCTGCAAAAGCGGTTCCGCTTCGCTGGGGCGTTCCAGACGCAGCAGCAACTCGGCCTGGGCCAGGGCGCACCGGGCGCTCTGCGTCCGGGGAAGATCGGACTGGCGGCAGGCCTCGTAGCGGGCAAGGCCCTGGGCCTCATTACGCTGGGCCAGTTCCAGCCGGCCGAGCAGCAGTTGGCAGTCCAGGCGTCGCTGGTCGGACGCGCCGGCCAGATCGACCACGGCCCGGCAGTCGGCGGCGGCCCGGGCATAGGCCTTGCGGTCAAAACGCAGGCCGGCGGCCGTGGCCAACAAATCGGCCTTGGCCGCCGGGTCGCCGGCGAATTCCAGCACGGCGGCTTCCAAAAGGGTGGCCGCCTTGTCCGGGGATTCGCGGAAATCCAGGGCGATGTCGGCCAGCCTGCGCCAGGCCTCCAGCCGGTCCGGCCCGGCCGGGTAGGCTTGGAGATAGCGTTCGTAGGCCGTCTCGGCCTGTAAATACTGGCTGTCGAGAAAAGCGCGCCGGGCGGTTTCCAGAAGCCTGGCCTGGCCGTCCTCGCGCGGACCGTCGCAGCCTGCCTGGGCCCCAAGGAGCAGGCCCAGGCAGCAGGCGGCGACGCAGGCGGTTATTCGCCGGAGGGCGCGCACCGGTCGAGGTCGCTCGGATCGACCAGGTCAAAGCCCATGACGGTATCGTTTTCGTCCATGCGCACGAGCATGACGCCCTGGGTGGCCCGGCCCACGGACGAGATGCCGGAGACGGACAGGCGGATGATCTTGTTGGCCGAAGTCAGCAGCAGCAGTTCGTCGTCGTCGCCGACCATGACCGCGCCGATGACCTGGCCGGTCTTGGGCGTCACGCGCATGTTGATGACGCCGGAGCCGCCCCGGTTGCGGATGGGGTAGTGTTCGATGGAAGTGCGCTTGCCGTAGCCGTTGGCCGAGATGGTGAGCACTTCAGCCCGGCTGGCGCTGGTGATGACCACGCCGGCGGCCACGCGGTCGTTGCCCTTAAGCGCGATGCCCTTGACGCCGGCCGCGCCGCGGCCGGTGGGGCGCACGCCGCTGATGTGGAAGCGGTTGGACAGGCCCTGCTGGGTGGCCAGCAGGACTTCGGTCTCGTCGTCGATCTCCTTGACGGTGAGCAGTTCGTCGTTTTCCTTGAGCCCCACGGCGATGATGCCGGTGGAGCGGCAGTTCTTGTAGAGGTCGGTGCAGGTGCGCTTGACCATGCCCTTGCGGGTCACGAACAGGAAATAGCGCTCTTCGGAGAACTCGCGGATGGACAGGGCCGTGGCCACGAACTCTTCCTTGTCCATGGGCAGCAGGTTGGCGATGTGCGCGCCCTTGGCCGTGCGCTGGCCTTCGGGAATCTGGTGCACGGGCAGCATGAACATGCGGCCGAGGTTGGTAAACAGCAGCAACTGCTGGTGGTTGGTGGTGGCGCAGAACGACTGGACAAAGTCGTCGCCGCCCGTGGACACGCCGGCAATGCCTTTGCCGCCGCGCTTTTGCTGCTGGTAGTTGTCGATTTTCGTGCGCTTGATGTAGCCCCGGCGCGACAGGGTGATGACCACGTCCTCGTCGGGGATGAGATCGAGGATGTTGATACCTTCAAGATCCTCAAGGATCTCAGTCTTGCGCGGGGTGGCGTAGCGATCCTGAATTTCCTTGATCTCGTCGCGGATGACGCCACGCAGGACCTCGTCATTTTCCAGGATCGAGCGCAGGTATTCGATGAGCTTGATGAGCTCATTGTACTCGTCGATGAGCTTTTGGCGCTCCAGGTTGGTCAGGCGCTGCAAGCGCATGTCCAAGATGGCCTGGGCCTGGCGCTCGGACAGCCCAAAGCGCTCCATCAACCGTTCCCGGGCTTCGACGGCGTTTTTGGAGGCCCTAATGATGGAGACCACTTCGTCGATGTTGTCGAGCGCGATGCGCAGGCCTTCGAGGATGTGGGCGCGCTCCTCGCTCTTTCGCAGATCGAACCGGGTGCGGCGCAGGATGACGTCGCGGCGGTGGGTGAGGAAGTGCTCCAGGACCTGCTTGATATTGAGCAGCGCCGGCCGGTTGTCGGCCACGACCAGCATGTTGATGCCGAACGAGGTTTCCAGCGGCGTGTACTTGTACAGGGCGTTGATGACGATGTCGGGGATGACGCCCTTTTTGAGGTCCAGGACGATGCGGATGCCCTTGCGGTCGGACTCGTCGCGCAGGTCGGACACGCCCTCAATGCGGCCGTCGTTAATAAGCGCCGCGATCTTTTCGACCAGGGAAGACTTGTTGAGCGCATACGGGATTTCCCGGATGACCACGGAAACATAGTCTTTCTTGCGTTCCTCGACCTCGGCCCGGCCCCGGATTTTGATGGTGCCGCGTCCGGTGGTGTAGGCTTCGGTGAGTCCCTTGCCGCCGTAGATGGCCGCGCCGGTGGGGAAGTCCGGCCCCTTGACCAGGCCGATGATGTCGGTGACCGGGCAGGAGGGCGTGTCGAGCAGGTGGAGCAGGCCGTCGCACAGCTCGCCCAGGTTGTGGGGCGGGATGTTGGTGGCCATGCCGACGGCGATGCCCGATGAGCCGTTTAAGAGCAGGTTGGGGACCTTGGTGGGCAGGACGGCCGGCTCTTCCAGGCTGTTGTCGTAGTTGGGCCGGAAATCGACGGTTTCCTTTTCGATGTCGGCCAAAAACTCGCCGGCCAGGCGGGACATGCGGACTTCGGTGTATCGCATGGCCGCCGCCGCGTCGCCGTCGATGGAGCCGAAGTTGCCCTGGCCGTCCACTATGGCGTCGCGCATGGAGAAGTCCTGGGCCATGCGGACCAGGGCGTCGTACACGGATTGGTCGCCGTGGGGATGGTATTTACCGATGACGTCACCGACGACGCGGGCGGATTTCTTGTAGGGCCGGTTGTAGGTGTTGGACAGGTCGTGCATGGCGTAGAGAATGCGCCGGTGCACGGGTTTGAGGCCGTCGCGCACGTCGGGGATGGCGCGGCCTATGATGACGCTCAAGGAGTATTCCAGATAGGACTTCTTGAGCTCTTCTTCAATTTGGATCAGATCGCTCACGGTATGCTCCGATTATCCGGCTAGATATCGAGTTCGCGCACGGACAGGGCGTTGCGCTCAATGAAGTTGCGCCTGTTCTCGACCTTTTCGCCCATGAGCTGGGAGAAGATGGAGTCGGCCTCGTCCATGTCCTCGATGCGCACCTGGAGGAAGCTGCGCTTCTCCGGGTTCATGGTCGTTTCCCAGAGCTGTTCCGGGTTCATTTCGCCCAGGCCCTTGTAGCGCTGGATGTTGATGCCCTTGAGCGCGTCGTCCATGAGCGCCCGGCACAACTCGAAAAAGCCGCCGACTTCCCGGGTTTCCTCCTTGCGGGTGATGGCAAAGGGCTGAGTCGGGCACAGGGTCGTGAGCTCGGCGTAGGTCTCGTGGGCCCGGCGGTAGATACGGGAGCTGAAAAACTCCACGGCGATGCGGTGGCGGGCCTGATTGGGCGAAACGAACACGGCGTAGAGCCGGCGTTCCTCGTCAAGCTCTTCCACTTCCGTGTCGACGGTGTAGCCGATGGCGGCCAGATGCTGGGCCAGGCCGTCGGGCAATTCCACCCCGGCAAAGTCCGAGGCGGCCAGACGCGGGTAGGAGAGCAGGCTGACCAGCAGATCCTCGGGCAGGCCGTAGCCGGCGGCCTCGCGGACCCGGGCTTCCAGGAAGCGGATGCGTTCGATGAGGTTGGTCAGGCTCTCGCCGGAAAAGGTCGTCTCGCCCGAGGACACGGACACGTCCTCGCCGATGCGGCCCATGAGGAACAAGGACAATTCCTCGTCGTCCTTGATGAAGCGCTCGAAATCGCCCTTGAACACGCGGTACAGCGGCGGCTGGGCGATGTAGACGTAGCCGTTTAAAATGAGCTTTTCGTAGCGCCGGTAGAAAAAGGTCAAAAGCAGGGTGCGGATGTGCGCCCCGTCCACGTCGGCGTCGGTCATGATGACGATCTTGTGGTAGCGCAGGCGAGCCAGGTTTTCGGCTTCCTTCTCCTCGCTCTCCTCGTCGCCCATGGCCGGGGTGGGGCCGATGGCCGTGATGAGATTGCGGATTTCCTTGTTCCCAAGCATCTTATCTGTGCGGGTTCGCTCGACATTGAGGATCTTGCCGCGCAGCGGCAGGATGGCCTGGAAGCGCGGATCGCGCCCCTGCTTGGCCGAGCCGCCGGCCGAGTCGCCCTCGACGATGAAGAGTTCCGATTCCTCGGGCTTCTTGGACTGGCAGTCGGCCAGCTTGCCGGGCAGCGAATGGTCGGACAGCGCCCCCTTGCGCCGCACCAGTTCCTTGGCCTTGCGGGCGGCTTCCCTGGCCCGGGCCGCGTCCACGGCCTTTTCGACGATGGCCTTGGCGTCCTTGGGGTTTTCCTCGAAATGGACGTTGACCGCCTCGAAAACGACCTTGGCCACGAGCCCCGCCACTTCGGAGTTGCCGAGCTTGGTCTTGGTCTGGCCCTCGAACTGGGGCTGGGGAAGCTTGACGGAAATGACGGCGGTGAGACCCTCGCGCACGTCGTCGCCGGTGAGCTTCTGCTTGAATTTCTTGGGGATGTCGGCTTTTTCGATATAGGTGTTGATGGCCCGGGTCAGCGCCGTCTTAAATCCCTGCAGGTGGGTGCCGCCTTCGCGGGTGCGGATGTTGTTGGCGAAGGTGAGGACTTCTTCCTTGTAGTTGGCGTTATACTGCAGGGCGAAGTCCACCATGATGCCTTCGATCTCGCCCTGGCCCTCGATGATCTCGTGAATGACCTGCTCGCCGGCGTTGAGGTCGGTGACGAACCGATTGAGGCCGCCGTCGAAACGGTAGGTCACCCGCTCATTGGTCCGCTCGTCGCGGAAATCCAGCTCCAGCTTGCGGTTGAGGTAGGCCAGTTCCTCGAACCGCTTGGCCAGGGTCTCGTGGTTGAACTGGCTGGTCTCAAAGATCTCCTCGTCGGGCAGAAACCGTATGGTGGTGCCGGTGTTCTCGGCCTCGCCGACCACGGTCAAGGCGGTGACGGGCGCGCCGCGCTCGTAGCGCTGGTGGTGCTTCTTGCCGCCCCGGCGCACCGTGACTTCCAGATACTCCGACAGGGCGTTGACCACCGAGACGCCGACGCCATGCAGGCCGCCGGAGACCTTGTAGGCGTCGTTGTCGAATTTGCCGCCGGCATGGAGCACGGTCATGACGACTTCGACGGCCGGCCGGCCTTCCTTGGGGTGGATGTCCACCGGAATGCCGCGGCCGTTGTCCGAGACGGTGACCGAGTTGTCCAAGTGGATGGTGATGCCGATGCGGTCGCAGTAGCCGGCCATGGACTCGTCGATGGAGTTGTCCACGACTTCATACACGAGATGGTGCAGGCCCCGGATGTCGGTGGAGCCGATATACATGGCCGGGCGCTTGCGCACGGCCGAAAGCCCCTCCAGGACGGTAATGGAGCTGGCGTCGTAGGATTGGGGCGTCTTGTCCTGACTCATGCGATGTCTTCCTCGCTATAATACGTCTCTTCCACAATTTTCATGGGCATGATGATGACCAGGCTGTCGGCGTCGTCCTCGCCCCGGATGCCGCAGGGGCCTTCGGCGCCGGTGAGCGTCAGGCTGACCTTGGCCGACTCGAAATGCCCGAGGATGTCGGTCAGGTCCTTGGTCGGGAAGGCCACCTTGTCCAGGTCGCCGGTAAACACGCACTCCAGGGTCTCGGTGGCCTCGCCGGCTTCCTGGCCCTGGCTTTTGAGCGACAGTTCGCCCGGCCCGTCAAACAGGAACGAGGCGCAGCGGTTGTTGTCGGTGTTGAAAATGGCCACGCGCTCCAGGGCGTCGATGCACTCCAGCCGGTCGATGGACAGGGTGGACACGCCGTCGGTGGCCAGCTTGGAGACAAAGGCGTTGTAGTCCGGGTACTGGTAGAAGCTCAACGGGAGGCTGAAGGTCTCCACGCTCCCCTGGCCCTCGGGAGCGGCCTCGTCCCGCCTGGTGGTGCGGAAAAACAGGCGCTTCTGGCCCATGGCCAGTTCCACTTCCTCGGCCGTCAGCCACCGCTTGAGCTCGGCCACGTACTTCTTCTGGATGAGGATGCCCTCCGGCGGCAGCATGGCGTGGATGTCGTCGTTGAGGAATCCGACCAGGGAGAACTGGTGGCCGTTTAGGCCGCAGACCTCGATGCGGGCGGATTCGGGCACGGGCCGCAAATACATGCAGGCCATGGCCTCCATGGTGTCCTCGTCGGAGATGCAGTAGGCCACCCGCTCGATGATCTCCTGCAGGAAATCCCCGGACCAGGTCACGGCGCCCTCAGTCGGGAAGGCGGCGAAGGGCTGGAACCAGTTGCGGTCGGAAACCGGCAGCTTGTAGCGCCGCGAACCCTGCTTGATGAGCAGGTTGCCCGAGGCCTCGTCCAGGGTCAGGCTGATCTCGCCCGGGGGAAGCTTGCGCACCAGCTCGAAAAAGCTCTTGCCCTGGACGCCGCAAAGGCCCTCCTTGGCCACCTTGGCGGCGTAATGGCCGGTGAATTCGAGGCTGGAGTCCGTGGACAGGATGGACAGGCTGGAACCGGCCGCCTCGAGCCAGACGGTGCGCAAAAACGCGGCCCCGGTCTTGGCCGGGATGATGCTCGAGGACTTTTGCAGGCCGTCGATGAT
Source organism: Pseudomonadota bacterium (assembly GCA_023435825.1). Classification (GTDB taxonomy): domain Bacteria; phylum Desulfobacterota; class Desulfovibrionia; order Desulfovibrionales; family Desulfovibrionaceae; genus Solidesulfovibrio. The sequence goes on from JAEZMB010000322.1 coordinate 23,187, forward strand.
GTCGTTTCGAAAGACCGTCAGCTGCATGGAGTCTCCTTGGCGCGCATGGCGCGGCGCTCGGTTGTCGAATAGTGGTCAGGGTGTGCGGGTTGGGAAGGGGAGAAGCCTCCGGCGGCCAAAGGGCTGCCGCCCTTTGGAAACCCGTCCGGGGGGAGGCCGGCCGTCTGGCCTTTGGGCTGTTGGCCGACCAGGGGATGAGCGTTCCCGTAAAAACGCGCTCCCGACTGGTTCTTCTGCTTGAGGCTATCTAAAAAAAGAGAAGGTTTTAGGTAGCAGTATGAGTAGAGGCTGTCGCTTTGTGCGAGAGTAGGGCAAGTGGCTGCAATTCCAGTTGAAAAAAAGGAAAAACAACCGACCGGATAGGCGCGGTTGGAACCGGAGGCGCGGCGCAGGCTCATGCCTGGCCCCCTTGGCGGCACTTTTTGGACAACTGACGCAGCAACATTTTCGTTTCTTGATCAACATCCAGAATTTGTTGGAATTTTCGGATGGAATACAGGACCGTGCTGTGGTCCTTGCCGCCAAAGACCTTGCCCAGAACCGGGTAGGACAGGCCGAGTAGCGACCGGCACAGGGTCATGGCCGCCTGCCGGGCAAAGACCAGTTCCTTTTTGCGGCCCGCGCCCACGATGTCCCGGGCCGGGATGCCGAAATGCTCGGCGCACACGGCAATGACCCGTTCAGGCGACAGTTCCGGGGCCTTCTTGTCCTCGGACAGGCGGATGTGGCGGGAAAATTCGGCTTCGGACAGTTCGCCTCCGGCATGTTGGCGAAAGGCTTCCAGGCGCAAGAGCACCCCTTCCAGGCGGCGAAAGCCCTCGAAGCGGCCGGCCAGGGTCAGCACCTGCTCGCGGGACAGGCCCAGGCGCTTGTCCTTGTTGGCCTGCTCCACGAACCTGGCTCGGATCGACAGATCCGGGGCCTTCAAATGGACCATCAGCCCCCATTCCAGGCGCGAGCGGAAGGTGGGGTCGAGAAAATCGCAGGACGCGGCCCGCTCCCGGCTGGAAAACACCATCTGGCGGCCGGCGTCGTGGAAATCGTTGAACATGCCGATGAGTTCCGGCTCCAGATCGGGGGCCCGGGCCACGTCGGTGAGCTCGTCGATAAAAAGCCAGTCATGGCCGGACAGCTCGGCCCGGATCTCGGGCCGTGGCCGGCGGGCGTCGGCGTACAGGGCCTGGATGTCGGCCACGGAGCCGAAATAGATGCGCGAGGTGGGCTGGCTTTTGGCCACGGCGTTGGCCATGGCCCGCAGCAGATGGGTCTTGCCCGCACCCGACGGGCCGCAGACCAGGAAAGGATTGTAGCGCACCTCGCCGCCCCGCGACACTTCCCGGGCCAGGCCCAAGGGAAAGGCGTTTTTCTCGTTGGCCAGAAAGGTCTCGAAGGTGAACCGGTGGCCGTAGGGAAAGTCCGTGACCACGGCGGCGTCGGCGGCAAAGGCGGGGGTGGCGGCGCGCATCCCCCGGGTGCGGTAGCGCACGGTATGGCCCGGGCCGAGGTAGGCGGCCAGCTGGCGCTCGAAGAGTTCCTTGACCGAGCCGTCGAACCAGGCCGCGAAATAGGTGTGGGGGAAAACCACGCAACACGACGGTTCGCCTTCCCCGGGGATGATCTCCAGGGGATCGAACCAGCGCCGCAGATCCTGCTCCGGGCAGGTGCGCGAAAGATGTTGGCGAAAGTCGTTTTTGAGCACGCCGTCACCGGATGCCGTGGCTGGGGCCTTGGTCATGGGGCCGTCGGAATGTTGTCGATCATGCCGTGGTGCGTGGGAATCCGGGGCGTAGAGCCGCAAAAGCCGGATAACGTCCGTTCTAGACTATTTTTGCAACGAAGCCAAGTGGGGGGGTACGGCCGGTTGCCAAGACGGCTGAAATGGGCCAAAAAAGGCCCCGCCGGGCGCGAAACGCCGGCAGGAGGAGATTTCCGGCATGACCCATGAGGTGAAGAAGACCGTCGCCGAAATCAATCGGCGCATTGAGCAAGGCAAGGCCGTGGTGCTGACCGCCGCCGAAATGGTCGAGACCGTGCGGCGTCTGGGCAAGGTCAAGGCGGCCAAGGAAGTGGACGTGGTGACCACGGGCACCTTCTCGCCCATGTGCTCCTCGGGCATGCTCTTCAATTTCGGCCAGGAGCCGCCCACGCTCAAGGCCCAGAAGGTGCGCCTCAACAACGTCCCGGCCCACGCCGGCCTGGCCGCCGTGGACGCCTACATCGGCTGCACCGAGCTGCCCAAGGAAGATCCCCTCAACAAGATCCACCCCGGCCGCTTCAAGTACGGCGGGGCCCATGTCATCGAGGATCTGCTGCGGGGCAAGGCCGTGCGTCTTTTCTGCGAATCCTACGGCACGGACTGCTATCCGCGCCGGGAGCTGGAAAAGGACGTGACCCTGGCCGACCTCAAGTACGCCCAGCTTTTAAATCCCCGCAACTGCTACCAGAACTACAATGTGGCCGTGAACCTCACCAGCCGCATCATCTATACCTACATGGGGCCGCTTAAGCCCAACGCCCGAAACGCCAACTTCGCCACCGCCGGCGAGCTGTCGCCGCTTTTCAACGACCCCTATTTGAAGACCATTGGCCTTGGCACGCGCATCTTCATGGGTGGCGGGGTCGGCTACGTCATCGGAGCCGGCACCCAGCACGATCCCAAGCCCAAGCGCAACGAGCGCGGCATCCCCATTTCCGCCTCGGGCACGCTCATGGTCAAGGGCGACCTCAAGGGCATGAACGCCCGTTACGTGCGGGCCGTGTCCATCCTCGGGTACGGCGTGTCCCTGGCCATGGGCATCGGCATTCCCATTCCGATCCTCAACGAAGACATGGCCTTTTTCACGGGCGTGTCCGACGCGGACATCGAAATGCCCATAAAGGACTATGGCCACGACTATCCCAACGGCGTGGGCCGGTCCCTGGGGCTGGTCACCTACGCCGAGTGCCGTACGGGCGAGATCATGGTCAACGGCAAGAAGACCCAGGCCGTGCCCCTGACCAGCCTGTCCATGTCCCTGGAAGTTGCCGAGAAGCTTAAAGAAAAAATCCAGCAGGGCAAGTTCCTGCTGACCGAGCCGGTGGAGCCCATTCCCTCGGAATAGGCCCGTGGCTTTGCCGCCCCCTTGCGGGGAGGCCGCGCCTTGCCGGGGTGTCCCGGCCTGGACCCGGTCTTCCCGCAAGGCGCGGCGAGACGGCCGCGACGCCGATCGCCTCCGGATTTTCGTGGGTCCGTCCCCGCGAAACCGGACCGGGGCGTCTTTACAAACGCCCGGCCTTGATATACCGCATCGGGTTCTTTCACCCGATAGGAGGAATTCCCATGTCCAAGCATAAGAAGCACGAGCGCCACAAGGAACTGGATCGTCGCCGCAAGCGCCGCAAGGAACGCCTCAAGGAGCGCGTCCGCCAGGCCATTGCCGCCAAGAAGGCCTAGTTCCGGCCGGCCTTCTTTTGATTTCCGGGTGTCGCCGGCTGCCTCTCTGGTTGGCCCGCCGGCCGACGCCATCCGCGACTGCTGCCGCCCTGCTCCAAGGCTGTCTGGCCTTTCAGGCTCTGGCCTGGGTTTTTCTGATAATCGTGCGTATTATTGGAAATGATGGATAAGCCGGGCGGCCTTGCGGCGTCGCGGGCAGTTTGCGCGACGTAACGACGCAGCAAAGCGCGCAAAAACCGGGTTGGGGCAATCCCTGCCCGGCTTTTTGCACGACTTCCGGAGGGGCACATGCCCTTGTATGAGTTCGAGTGTCCCGCCTGCGGCCGGGTGTTCGAGGAACTGTGCCGCACCGTGGACACAGGACAGGCTCCTTGTCCCGCCTGCGGCCGCAGCGCGCCGCGCATCGTCTCCCTGTCCGCCTTCGCCCTCAAGGGCAGCGGTTTCCACGCCACCGACTACGTCCAAAGACGCCCCGGCACGTTCAAGCGTGACGGCAACGATACCGTCAAGGGAACGCCCGTGGACGTGCCCCAGCTCGCCCGGGACCCGTCCGTGCCCCTGTCCGCCGAGGACGACCCCGCCGCCGACGAAGCCCAAACCCCCGAGGAGAACGCATGATCGAGCGCTATACCCGCAAGGCCATGGGCGACCTGTGGTCCCTCCACAACCGTTTCGCCGCCTGGCTTGAGGTCGAATTGGCCGTGTGCGAGGCCTGGACGAAACTCGGCCGCATCCCCGAGGCCGACATGGCCGTCATCCGGGAGAAAGCAGGCTTCGACGTGGAGCGCATCCTCGAAATCGAGGAAACCACCCGCCACGACGTCATCGCCTTTTTGACCGCCGTGGAAGAACGCGTCGGCCCCTCGGCCCGGTTCATCCACCTGGGCTGCACCTCCTCGGACATCGTGGACACGGCCAACGCCTTGCTGCTGGGCCGGGCCGGCGACCTGATCCTGGCCGACCTCGACGGGTTGCTTACCGCCATCAAGGATCTGGCCATGCGCTTCAAGGGCCAGCTCATGATCGGGCGCACCCACGGCATCCATGCCGAGCCCTTGAGCTTCGGCATGAAGATGGCGTCTTTCTACGCCGAATTTTCCCGCCACCGCGAACGCTTCGTCGCGGCCCTTGCCGGCGTGCGCGTGGGCAAGATTTCCGGGGCCGTGGGCGGCTACGCCCACCTCGACCCCCGGGTCGAAGCCATCGCCATGGAGATCATGGGACTGGCGGTCGATCCCATCTCCACCCAGATCATCCAGCGCGACCGGCATGCCGCGTTTTTCACCGCCCTGGCGCTCATTGCCGGCGGCGTGGAGCGCCTGTCCACCGAACTGCGCCACCTCCAGCGCACCGAGGTCCTCGAAGCCGAGGAAGGTTTCGCCAAGGGACAGAAAGGCTCATCGGCCATGCCCCACAAGAAGAACCCGATTTCCGCCGAAAACCTCTGCGGCCTCTCGCGTCTGATTCGCACCAACGCCCTGGCCTCGCTGGAAAACATGCCGCTGTGGCACGAGCGCGACATCTCCCACTCCTCGGTGGAGCGCGTCATCATGCCCGATTCCACCATCCTGGCCGACTACACCCTGGCCCGGTTGACCAATATCCTGAAGAATCTCAAGGTCAACCCGGACAACATGGCCCGCAATCTCATGGGCTCCTTCGGGCTGTTCTACTCCCAGCGGGTGCTGCTGGCGCTGATCGAGGCCGGCATGGACCGCCAGGAAGCCTACGTGCTGGTGCAGCGCGTGGCCATGGCCTGCTGGGAAGGCCGCAAGTCCTTCCCCGACGCCGTGCGGGCCGACCCGGCCATCAGCGCCAAGCTCGCGCCGGCCGTCCTCGACGCCCTGTTCGACCCGACCTACTACCTCGCCCACGAAGACCTTATTTATTCCAGGGTGTTTGGGTAATAACGAAGAGAAGATGCCTCCGGCGGCCGGGGGCCTTAGGCCCCCGCACCCCCAACATGGGGGAGGCGATGGCCGCTGACAATGAACCGCTTTTCAAAAAGGCCGGGCTTTTGTATGCCAAAAGCAAAGGGCCGCAATGGGGATAACCATGTCCTGTCCGCAAAATCTTGACGCCGCCGCCATGCGGGGCCGCCTGGCCGCCCTGCTCATGGAAAAATCCTACCGCGCCGGGGAAATCACCCTGACCTCCGGGCGCAAGAGCGACTACTATTTCGACTGCAAGCAGACCGCCCTGCACCCCGAAGGGGCCTGGCTCATCGGCAATCTGCTGTTTGACCTGCTGCCGGCCGACATCGTCGGCGTCGGCGGCATGACGCTGGGAGCCGACCCCCTCGTCACGGCCGTGTCCGTGGCCTCGTTTCTGCGCCATCGCCCCATGCCGGCGTTTATCGTGCGCAAGGCCTCCAAGGGCCACGGCACCAACCAGTTCCTGGAAGGGCTGTCCAATTTCCAGCCCGGCGACAAGGTCGCGCTGCTGGAAGACGTGGTGACCACCGGCGGCACGCTCCTCACCGTCATCGACCGGGTCCAGGACGCCGGACTGACCATCGGCGCCGTGGTGACCGTCCTTGACCGCAACGAAGGCGGCAGCGAGCGTCTGGCCGAACGGGGCTTTCCGCTGCTGTCCATCTTCACCCGCGAGGCCCTTGTCGCCGCCGCCAAGCAGCAACCGGCCTCCTGACGCGAGCACGCATGAAACGATTTGGCCACGCCCTTGTCCTCGCCGTCCTGATGCTGCTTCCCTGCCGCCCGGCGGCGGCGGAGTGGACGGCGGACGTGGTGGACACGGAGTGGTTTCCCAAGCTGTCGGTGGCCGTGGACAAGAAGTCCCAGGCCTTTTTCCTGCTTTCGCGCCAAAGCCCGGTGCGGGTGGCCGAGTTTCTGCCCTGCGCCACCGGCCAGCTCCTGGGCGACAAGCTCAAGGAAGGTGATCTGCGCACTCCCGAGGGCGTCTACTTCATCGTCCGGCGCAAGGCGGCGGGGCTTAATTACGAGCTCTACGGCGACCTGGCCTTTCCCCTCAATTTCCCCAATCCGGCCGACGTGGTGCGCAAGAAGACCGGCCACGGCATCTGGATTCATGGCCGGGGCACGTCCATCGTCCCCTATCTGACCCAGGGCTGCGTGGCGCTGAACACCCCGGATCTCCACCGCCTGGACAGCGATCTGGCCCTGGGCACGCCGGTCATCATCGCCGACGAGGTGCGCCTTGCCGCCGACGCCCCGCGCCTTAAGGCCGAGGCCAAGGAAGTGGTGGAGGCCACCAAGGCCTGGGGCAAGGCCTGGGCGGAACGTTCCGAAGCCTTTTTCGGCTTCCACGACGCCGAGAAGTTCGCCATCTCCGAAGGCCAGCCCTTCGCCGCCTTCCGGTCCCAGAAGGAACGCCTCTTTAAATCCCTGCCCTGGATCCAGGTGACGCTGACCGACATCCGGGCCCTTCCCGGACCGGATTACTGGGTCACCTACTTCGTCCAGGTCTACCGTTCGCCGACCCTGGTTTCCCAGGGCGTCAAGCGCCTGTACTGGCAGCGCGGAGCCGACGACCGCTTCCGCATCATCGGCATGGAGTACGAGGAATCGCCAACGCTGCTGGCCGCCAACGCCAAGACCGGCAAGGCCCTGGCCAACGAGGCCGAAACCGTCACCACGCCGCCCGACGCCCCCAGCGAAGAGGAAACCCAAGCCAAACAACTCATGGACAGCCATCAGGCGGCCATGGAGAAGGTGGCGCAGAAAGCTTTCCATTCCTTGCCGCTCAAGGTTCCGCCCACTCCCGAGGACAACGCCATCCTGGAGGTGGCCCAGAACGGCCCGGCCAAGCCCGGCGTGTCGCCCTTCGCCTCCGACGCCGCCAAGGTCGTGCCGCCGCCGGCCGTTGCGGCCGCGGCCCAGCCGGTTCCTGCTCCCGCTGTTCCGGCCGCGCCGGCGCAGCTGGCCCAGGCTCCTGAAAAACCGACCGTTACGCCGGCTCCGGTTATCCCGCCGGCCCAGCCGGCCGCTCCGGCCCCGGCGGCCAAGGCCCCTGAACCGGCCGCGCCGACGCCTCCCGCCGCCAAGCCGGTCGCGCCCGAACAGGCCGCCGCCATCCGCGCCGCCGTGGAAAGCTGGCGCGCCGCCTGGGAACACGGCCGCATCGAGGATTATCTGGCCCATTACCCCGACAACGCCGTCCAGGGCAGCCTCAAGGGCAAGGAGGCCATCCGTCGCCAGAAAGCCGGGCTGTGGCAGGGCCATCCGCCAAGCCGGGTGGTCATGGACGTGCTGGCCGCCGCGCCCGAAGGCGACGGTTTCACCGTGGTCTGCGCCATGGACTACCAGGGCAAGTCCGGCGGCCGCGAAAGCGCCGGCTTCAAGACCCTGTCCCTGGTTCCGGCCGGCGGCAAACTGGTCATCGCCAAGGAACGCTGGTCCAAGCAGCGCCCCGCCATCGGCCTGGCCCTGGCTCCCGCCCCGGCTGCGCCTGCCGTGGCCGCCGCGCCCAAGGCCGAACCGGCCAAGCCGGCCCCAGCCGTGGAAACGCCCGCGCCGGCCGTTGCCGCGGCCCCGGCGCCGCCGGCTGCCGCGCCCGCAGCCGTCCAGGCTCCGGCCAGTCCGGCCAAGCCCGACAAGGCCGGCAAGGAAGCCGCCGCCACGGCCATGATCGAGGCCTGGCGGGCCGCCTGGGAACGCGGCCGAGTGGGCGAATACGCGTCGTTCTACGCCGATAATGCCGTCCAGGGCGACAGCAAGGGCCGCGAGGCCATCCGCTCGCGCAAGGCCGACCTCTGGAAGGACAAGGCCCCGAAGAAAGTCGCTTTTTCCGACCTGAAAATCACCCCGCGCCGCGACGGCTACGTGGTGACCTTTGTCCAGGACTACGAAAGCCGCGACGGCGGCTCGGACCGGGGCAAAAAAACGCTCTATCTGGCTCCCTCGGGCAACGGATTCGCCATCGTCGAAGAAAAATGGAGCAAAATGTAAATGGCGGGCAGCGGCCGGATCGACATTCTCATTTTGCGCGATGCGGCCGGAGTGGGGCGGTACCGCCTGCCGGTCTGGCTGGCCAGGACCCTTGTCCTCACGCCCCTGGCCTTGCTGCTGCTGCTTGGCGTGGCCGTGGCCGTGGCCTACCATCTCTACCAGGGCAACCGGACCGATACGACGCGCGCCGCCGCCCTGCGCCAGGAGATCGACGCGGCCGGCGAAAGTCTCATGCGTCTGGAGAACATTGAGCGCACCCTGCGCTCCAAGGACGCCACCGAACTCGAAACCCTGCTCGGTTCCTACAACCCCGACAAGCCCGACTGGTTCAAGATCCGGCCCGACGACCGCAAGGAACCGGGCCAGCCTGCCGCCGACGCGCCCAAGGAGCGGGTTGATCTGTCGAAGATCCTGGCCCGCGTCGACGCCAGCCAGGCCGGCGTGGACAACCTCAAGATCAAGATCGACAACAAGCGCCTGAACCTCGGCTTCGACCTCAGCAACGTCACGCCCCAGACCGGGCTGGTGGGCAAGGTCGAGGCGTCCCTAGTCGGCAACGACGGCACGCTGTGGCCGCTCAAACCCGAAAAGGACGAACTGTCCTTCCAGATCCAGCGCTTCAAGCAGATATCCTCCAGCCTGGCGCTGCCGCCCAAGATCGAACCCAGGGACCTCTACGGCCTGCGTTTGGTCATCACCGATCCCTCGGGCAAGCCCATCTTCGCCCAGGTCTACCCCCTGCCCAAGGACTGAACCGGCCCATGTCGCGCTATTTCGTGAATTGCAATCTGCGGGTGGCCCGGCGCGAACCCCGGCTCCTGCATCGCCATCTGGTGGACGGCGTGCCGGCCGAGCTGGGGCTGGACCCGCTGCTGCTCGACGCCACCGACGCCGCCTTCCACCGCGAACTGGCCCGGCTTTTCGCCGACGCCGACGTGCCCGTCACCGTGCATCTGCCGTTTTTCGACCTCCAGCCCGGCAGCGCCGACGCCCACATCCGGGCCGCCAGCCGCGACCGGCTGCTGGGGGCCATGGAAACGGCCGCCATCTACGGCCCGCGCCGCATGATCGGCCACGCCGCCTACGACCGCTTCCTCTACATCCGCTCCTTCCCCGACTGGGCCCAGCGCAGCGCCGACACCTGGGCGTCCGTGCTGGCCGCCTGGCCCGGCCATCCGCCCCTGTGCCTGGAAAACACCCACGAAACCGATCCCCAGACCGTCTCCGGGGCCATCGCCGCCCTGCGCCAGCGCCTATCGGCCGAGGAAGCTGCCACCGTCGGCGCCTGCTTCGACGTCGGCCACTGGTACAGCTTCGCCGAAGGCAAAAAGCGCGACAACCTGGACGCCTGGCTCGACGCCCTGGCCCCGTATCTGCTGCACCTGCACCTCCACGACAACGACGGCTCCTTCGACCAGCACCTCGGCCCCGGCCAGGGCGAAATCCCCTTCGAAGCGATTTTCGCCGGCCTGGCCGCCCGCCAGCTCACCCCCACCGCCACCTTCGAACCCCACACCCCCGAAGCCTTCGAGGCCGCCCTGGCGTTCGTGAAAGCGAAGGAGGCGTTTTTCGGGGTTTAGAGGGGGAGAGGTGAAGAGGGTAAGAGGGCGAGAGAAAGAGAAGAGGAAGATGCCTCCGGCGGGGGGGGGGGGGGGGGGGGGGGGGGGGGGGGGGGGGGGGGGGGGGGGGGGGGGGGGGGGGGGGGGGGGGGGGGGGGGGGGGGGGGGGGGGGGGGGGGGGGG